>NZ_JBZWBG010000007.1:0-331435 GCF_058680555.1 Pseudomonas sp. YA1 | reverse complement strand
AGTCATTACTTGATGCACCGCTACAACTGGATCAGGCCGCATCAATTCAACGACGGGTTACCACCTGCGGTGGCCGAAGAAAAACTCAACCCACTGTCCGGGATGGGTTGACCACTACACCGTCAGCTTTCCACTGCCAGGCTTCATTCCCCTAAGTTTCTGTTCGTTAACTGTACCGACCATTATTGCCAGTCCCCAGAAGTCCCCGTTTCAGTCCCCGCTTTACGCAGGACTCAACGGTACTAACTGGAACCATGCGGCACAAGATAAACCGTGGACGCCGCCAAAATCAGCGTATAGGCAATCCACACGGAACCATCAGATTCTATGAGGAACTACTAACCACCTCCCTCATAATCCTTTGGTCCACGGTTCGAGTCCGTGTGGGCCCACCACCTTCAAAGCCGCGCACTGCGCGGCTTTGCGCTTTCTAGGGTAGTGGCCTCATAAACGGCTCCATGGCCAAAAGGTACAAAATCGGTACAGTACTGGTTAGCCAGTCTGCCTTTGGAGTCCTTATCTGATGGCAACAGTCGCCCCCCTCCCGTGGTCCGCAAAACGGACTGGCCGACCAACGAAAAAACCTTCCGCACCGAAGACGAGATGGTACGCGGCGTGTACATCCAGCACTGCGGCTCCGAGTGCATGTGACCTGCCCCCATTTTGTAGCCCGAGAGCTACATGTCCCTGCATCAAATTTTATCGATGCCCAAGGGGTACGGCCGACCTCTGTCCACAAGGTTTTTGACGTGCTGAAACAGGCGCTTTAGCTGACTCAGTCACCCTGAACAGGCATGCTCATCAAGCTATCAACCCAGCTTGAGAATTAGACAGTGAGCCGAATAGTTGGCATTATCGGCTCACAAAATGAGCCGAATAGGCTCTCTAATCGGCTCAAGATGAACATCCCTTATGAACGACCCACTCTGGATCTGGCAGCAGCCCGACTGGCCGCAGTTCAACTGGCAAGCCGAAGCGCTTGCACCACTGCTGCGCTCCTGTAGCCAGGCTCAGGGTCGTTTGTTAGGAATGCTCGGTGCCGTGGGGAGTGACACCGAAGTGCAGAGCAGCCTGGATGCCATGCTGCAGAACATCGTCACCTCTTCAGCCATTGAGGGAGAGCAACTGAATGTCGGTTCGGTGCGCTCATCACTGGCACGGCGACTGGGATTGCACGAAGAAGGTCGAACCACCTCTCGCTCCGAAGGCCTGGCGGAACTGCTGCTCGATGCCACCCACGCACATCAAGAGCCACTAGACGAACAGCGACTGTTCACCTGGCACAGTTGGTTATTCCCCACCGATGACCAACTTCTGGCTCGACCACTACACATCGGCGCACTGCGCGGCGAAGAGCCCATGCAGGTAGTTTCGGGTCGGATAGACCGCCCTACCGTATATTTCGAAGCCCCTCCCCGTGCAGGGTTGGAAGCGCAACTGGCGGACTTTCTCGCCTGGTTCGAAAGCAGCCGCAGCGATGCCAGCCTCGACCCGTTTCTGCGCGCCGGTATCGCACATTTCTGGTTCGTGACCCTGCACCCCTTCGACGACGGCAACGGTCGCCTCACCCGCGCTATCACCGATCTGGCATTGGCTCAGGGCGAGCAGCAAGCCATTCGCTTCTACGCCATGTCTGCGAGCATCCTCGACGACCGCGCCGGCTATTACCGCATCCTAGAAGCCAGTCAGAAAGGCGGGCTGGATATCACCAAGTGGCTGCAGTGGTTTCTCGAAACCTTGCTCAAGAGCCTGGAGCAGGCCCTTGCCCGTATAGACCGCGTGCTGGTCAAAGCGCGCTTCTGGCAGGCACATCGCAGCCAAACGCTATCGGCGGAGCAGATCAAAGTGCTTAACCGACTGCTCGATGGCGGCGAAAGGGGTTTCGAGGACGGAATCAGTGCCGCTCAATACCAAGCCGTGGCCAAGGTATCCAAAGCCACCGCGACCCGTCACTTGAGCGACCTGCTGGAAAAGGGCTGCATCGAGCGACTGCCCGGCGGAGGGCGTAGCACCCGTTACCAGATAGCACGCTGAGCGCCTGCACCGGGCTCATCAGCCCTTGATGCGTCATCGCGCCATAGGACAATGGTCGCCTCTCCATTAAGCAGCTCGGCTCAAGGAAGAAAGTGGATTACAGCCCGATAGTCGCCCAGGTCTGGGGCATGCTGACCTGGTTTATCCCGGCAGCCCTGCTGATCGGCCTGCTCAAATCGCCTTGGGCCAAGGGGCAGATCGGTGAACTGCTGGTGCGCCTGTTCGCCCATTGGCAACTGGACAGGCAAACCTACCGCCGCCTGCACAACGTCACCCTGAACACGCCGGACGGCACGACACAGATCGACCACGTATTTCTCTCACCCTACGGCATCTTCGTGCTGGAAACGGCAGGTTTCCGGCACCTGCCGATAGGTCTCTACCGTTGCACCGGCGAGCCGTGCTGCAGGTCACAGGCTTTGGTGTCAATCGCCACCCACTGCGCGATCAATCGCAGGGTGTCGGCGGCGGCAGCGCAAGTTTCGGCGAAGGCGAACTGGCGCTGGCGGAGCGGAATCCGATGGACGTGGCGGCTCTGCTCGCCGCCTGAGCGTGGGAAGGCACTTATCAGGCACTTATCAGGCACTTCCGAAGGCACTACCGGACGATATCGATTCCATCGCCAACGCGGTAACTTCGAAGTACCTAAACCTACATGAAACTGCAACTTCCAACTCGATCGACAGCTCTGGAAATACATCCTCGTTATTTTCCAAGACCCTAACCAAAGTCTGGATCGTTTCGTCACAGGAAACGCTGGAGCGCCTATTCCAGAGCGCTTCGAACAATCGGTAAAAATAAAATCCAAATAATCAGACGCAGTTCAAAAACAACCAGAACAGATAGTTTTTCCGCCTTTCCCAACATGCTCCTCTCGCCTTGACTCGTTCGATGCAGCGGATCGCCCATGCGTATTTCCGGCATTGTCCGAGGCCCATTCCCTGTTCGACGCGATACCCGGCGCACCCATAACAATACGCCGCCCTCCACGGGCCGATAGCGCCAGTTGTGAGCTTGTCCACCACTGCATTTCCCTCACTGCAAGGAGAGAACATGAGTCGCTCACCCATCCCTCGCCACCGAGCGTTGCTGGCCGGTTTCTGCCTGGCTGGCGCGCTGTCCGCCCAGGCGGCCACCCAGGAAGAAATCCTCGATGCGGCACTGGTCAGCGGGGATTCCTCGCAACTGACCGACAGCCACCTGGTCGCCCTGCGCCTGCAGCAGCAGGTCGAGCGCATCCGCCAGACCCGCACGCAGTTGCTCGACGGTCTCTACCAGAACCTAAGCCAAGCGTACGACCCCGGCGCCTCCAGCCAATGGATAGTGCCAGCCAACCCGGACAACACCCTGCCCTTCCTCATCGGCGACAAGGGCCGCGTGCTCGCCAGCCTGAGCCTGGAGGCCGGCGGCCGCGGGCTAGCCTATGGCACCAACGTGCTCACCCAGTTGAGCGGGACCAATGCCGCCCACGCGCCGCTGCTGAAGCGGGCGGTGCAGTGGCTGGTGAACGGCGACCCGGGCGCGGCCACTGCGAAGGACTTCAAGGTCAGCGTGGTCGGGGTGGACAAGACCGCCACCCTCAACGGCCTGAAGAGCGCCGGCCTGCAACCGGCGGACGCCGCCTGCAACGCGCTGACCGACGCCAGTTGCGCCAGCGCCAGCAAATTACTGGTACTGGGCAACGGCGCCAGCGCCGCTAGCCTGAGCGCCACGGTGCGCACACGGCTACAGGCCGGGCTGCCGATCCTCTTCGTGCACACCAATGGCTGGAACCAGAGCAGCACCGGCCAGCAGATCCTCGCCGGCCTGGGCCTGCAGGAAGGCCCCTACGGCGGCAACTACTGGGACAAGGACGCGGTGCCATCCAGCCGCACCCGGGCGCGTTCGGTCGAGCTGGGCGGCGCCTACGGCCAGGATCCGGCGTTGGTGCAGCAGATCGTCGACGGTAGCTGGCGCACGGACTACGACTGGTCGAAATGCACCTCCTACGTCGGTCGCACCACCTGCGACGACGTGCCGGGACTGAGCGACTTCAGCAAGCGCGTCGATGTACTGAAAGGCGCCCTCGACGCCTACAACCAGAAGGCGCAGAACCTCTTCGCCCTGCCCGGCACCACCTCGCTGCGGCTCTGGCTGCTGTGGGCCGACGCGGTGCGGCAGAACATCCGCTACCCGATGGACAAGGCCGCCGACACGGCGCGCTTCCAGGAAACCTTCGTCGCCGACGCCATCGTCGGCTACGTGCGCGAGGCCGGCGCGGCGCAGAAGGAACTGGGCAGCTACGCCGGCCAGCGCCAACAGTCGATGCCGGTATCGGGCTCGGAGGAAACCCTGACCCTCACCTTGCCGTCGGCCCAGGGCTTCACCGCCATCGGGCGCATGGCGGCGCCGGGCAAGCGCCTGAGCATCCGCATCGAAGACGCTGGCCAGGCCAGCCTGGCGGTCGGTCTGAACACCCAGCGCATCGGCTCGACGCGGCTGTGGAATACCCGCCAGTATGACCGCCCACGCTTCCTCAAGAGCCCGGACATCAAGCTCCAGGCAAACCAGTCGGTGGCGCTGGTATCGCCCTACGGCGGCCTGTTGCAACTGGTCTACAGCGGCGCCACGCCGGGACAGACGGTAACCGTCAAGGTGACCGGCGCGGCCAGCCAGCCGTTCCTCGACATCCAGCCGGGCGAGGACAGCAGCCAGGCGATTGCCGACTTCATCCAGGCGCTGGACGCCGACAAGGCCGACTGGCTGGAGATCCGCAGCGGCTCGGTGGAGGTCCACGCCAAGGTGGAGAAGGTCCGTGGCTCGATCGACAAGGACTATGGCGGCGACGTCCAGCGCTTCATCCGTGAGTTGAACGAGGTGTTCATCGACGACGCCTACACCCTGGCCGGCTTCGCCATTCCCAACCAGGCGAAGACTCCGGCAATCCAGCAGGAATGCGCGGTGCGCGGCTGGGACTGCGACAGCGAGACCCTGCACAAGCTGCCCGGTACCCAGCACATCAACGTCGACCAGTACGCCCAGTGCGGCGGCGGTTGCAGCGGCAACCCCTACGACCAGACCTGGGGCCTGAACCCGCGTGGCTGGGGCGAAAGCCATGAGCTGGGCCACAACCTGCAAGTGAATCGACTGAAGGTCTACGGCGGGCGCTCGGGCGAAATCTCCAACCAGATATTTCCGTTGCACAAGGACTGGCGCGTGCTCCGCGAGTTCGGGCAGAACCTCGACGATACGCGGGTCAACTACCGCAACGCCTACAACCTGATCGTCGCCGGACGCGCCGAGGCCGATCCGCTGGCCGGCGTATACAAGCGCCTATGGGAAGACCCGGGCACCTACGCGCTGAACGGCGAGCGAATGGCCTTCTATACCCAGTGGGTGCACTACTGGGCCGACCTGAAGAACGATCCGCTGCAGGGTTGGGACATCTGGACCCTGCTCTACCTGCACCAGCGCCAGGTGGACAAGTCCGACTGGGACGCCAGCAAGGCCGCTCTCGGCTACGGCACCTACGCCCAGCGCCCGGGAAACAGCGGCGATGCCAGCAGTACGGACGGCAACGACAACCTGTTGCTCGGCCTGTCCTGGCTGACCCAGCGCGACCAGCGACCAACCTTCGCGCTATGGGGCATCCGTACCTCGGCAGCGGCCCAGGCGCAGGTGGCGACCTACGGTTTCGCCGAGCAGCCGGCGTTCTTCTATGCCAACAACCGGACCAACGAATACAGCACGGTGAAGCTTCTGGACATGAGCCAGGGATCGCCGGCGTGGCCGTTTCCGTGAGTCGTAGCTGAGGGGGCTGGCGCGGGGTGATGCTTCTCGCTCCGCGCCGGTCCTCATGCCCCTCTCCCCGAAGGGAGAGAGGGCCGGCCATGCCAGCGGGCAACGCCGTGCCAGGCTGGCAAGCCAAACTGTCGTTCAAGCTGAACGATCCTGCGCAATAATGAGCCCCTTCCACCAGCAAGGACCGCTCATGACCGACCGCCTTCCCTGCCGCGCCTGCGGCCATCTCATTCTCCCGACCACGGCGGCGAGGAACGATGGACTGTGCATGCCCTGCAAGGGCGGCTACCGGCAGAACATCGAGGATGGCAAGCGTTTCCACGCGGAGCGACGGCGCTACCTGGCGAGTCCGCAGGCGCTGTACTGGAGCGCGCTGGTGAATCGCGTCTACGATGGCGGCGAGGGATTCGCCGGGCTGTCGCCGGCCGAGCGGAGCTACTACGCAGTGAGCGTGCTCAGCGGCGAAGTGCACAACGGCGGCTTCGACCAGTATTTCGGCAACTCCTCCGGCGACCAGTACCAGGCGGCGCGCGCGGGTCTTCGCGAATTGGAGGCGGAGGACGCCCTGGCCCTGCTGGAGCGAGCCGCCGCCCTGCTGTTCGGCGACGCTCCGGTGCCAGTCTCCCAGGCCGAGCGCCAGTTGCGCATGCCGACCTGGGCCGATGAACCCGACCGCGACTGCGAAGCGGCCCTGGATGCGCTGGACACGCGCTTCTACGCCCTGGCCGACGCGCTTGGCGAACGCCTGCTGGCCCATGCCCGCCGCCATGCATTGTTCGCCCTGGACGAGCCCGATGAAGCCTGAATTGGATGCCTTGGAGGCCTGGCTCGGACGACCGCTGCCGGCTGCCTTCGTCGCCGCTCTGGAGCAGCACGGCGGCCGCCTCGTCGAGCCGGACCTGCTGCTCTACGCCGCCGACGAGTTGCTGGAACGCAACCGGGCCTTCGAAACCTCTCTCTACTGCCCCGGCTACCTGGCCATAGGCGACGACAGCGGCGGCCGCGCCGTGGTGATGGCGCTGGACGATCACTGGCAGGCGCTGTTCCTGGTCGACCATGGCGCGATGACCCCGGACTGCTTCGAACCCCTGGCACCCAGCCTGGAGGCCTGGCTGGAAGCCGGGCCCTGCCTCCCCGAATGACGGAGAAACGCCCATGATTCCTTTCGGCCTCAGCCCCGAACAATTCCGCGAGCGCTACCGCCGCGACCTGCAACGCGCCGCGCCGGGCGTGATCCAGCGCCTGCGCGAGCTGCTCCGGCAACCCCTGGAGGAAGGACTGCGCGACGGCGAGATCCAACTGTTCCTTGGCGAGGACGGACGCGACGCAGCGGAAGCGTGGTTGTACCTGAATGGCGCCAGCAACCGGGTGGACGCCAGCGACCCGCGCCTGTTTCCCGGCAAGGCGCTGGACCTGGCGCTCGGCCTGGGACATGCCCCGGATTTCGACGAAGCCTATTTCGCCGACGGCTTCGGCGGCGTCGACCTGCTCGCCGATACGCTGCAAGCCTGGTTCGCCGAGTGCTGGTGGAAGGCCGGCGGCTGGGCCTGGCCGATCCCGCTGTGGCTGCACGTACACGATGGCTTCGGCGACGGCCGTGGCATCGCCCTCACCGAACGCTGCTGAACAGGGAGACCGCGCATGGAACTGATCCGCAACCTGGACGATGCGAACATGGGCGAAGTGTATTGGCGCCTGTACCGGCGCTACATCAGCCTGTTCATCGAGAACGAGGCCGACGACGCCTACGCCTGGCGCTGCGCCCGAGCCCTCGACGAACTGGATGACGCCGTGATCGAGCGGCTTTGTGCCGCCAGCCTGCGCTACCGCGCCGCGCGCCTGGAGCGGCTGGGCGAGTCTGCGGAGGAAGTCGCGACGGCGCGCGCGGTGCTGGAACGGATCGAGCCGGGCGAGCTGATCGTGCCCGACCCGGAACAGGGCGACGAAGCGGTGATCCACCTGTCGCTGAACTGCGAATGGGACCGCGAACACGGTATGGAATGGATCGTCCGGGGCGGCGAGGTGCTCTATGTCGGCCCCTTCCACGGCGAAGACCCGTGGCGGGACTTCACCGTGAAGGAACCATGGAACTACGCCTGAGCAGGGGCCTCAACGCTTGGCGATGATGTACACCGCGTGGACGATGCCCGGGATGTAGCCGAGCAGGGTGAGCAGGATGTTCAGCCAGAAGGCGCCGCCGAAGCCGACTTGCAGGAACACGCCCAGCGGCGGCAGGAGGATGGCGATGAGGATGCGGATCAGGTCCATGAACGGAACTCCTTGGTCCAGGGTCGATACGGTGTCCGGCGCGTGAGCCGGCGTTTTTTCGCGTCACCCTATGACTGACTCCCGCCATTCGCGGAGGGTTCAACCACAACGGTACTCGCCGCCTGTCACGCGCAGCGGTACGCTTGAGCCTACGCTCATGCGAGCGGACAACCCGCAAGGAACATCCATGTCCGACCTGCCCCCGCGTCCCGCCTTCTGGCCGTACCTGCCGGGCTATGCCCTGTTGCTGCTTTCGGTGCTGCTCTGCGCCAGCGGCAGCTACCGTTTCGTCACCCCGATGGCGCTCGCCGACGGCGTCGACCTGGTCTACCTCAGCCAGGGCCTGGCGCTGCTACCGCTGGGTACCGGGCTGGTCGGCCTGCTCGCGGGCTTCCTCCTGCATGTCCGCGGGCGCTGGCTCGGCGCGCTGCTGGCGCTGCTGCCGGCGGCGCTGATCTGCGCCTGGAACCTGTACAACTATGCCGCCCACGGCGACGAGGCGTTGTCGCCGAGTTTCGCCCAGTACACCCAGGCGCTACTCGGCCTGCTGCTGCTCGGCGGCGTGCTGAGCCTGGTCGACCTGCTCCACGGCAGACCCTCGACGCTGCTGCGCAAGGGCCTGCTGGGGTTGGGCTGGCTGGCCCTGGTGGCCTGGCTGGGGTTGCTGTTCTACCTGCAGCGCCTGTACGGCCTCACTTTTTGAACTGCTCGTAGGCTTCCAGCGCGCGCAGCGAATAGACGTAGGCGGCGCCGGCATTCAGGGAGATGGCGGTGGCCAGGGTCTGGGCGATTTCCGCCTCGCTGGCGCCGGCCTTCAGCGCGGCCTCGGTGTGTACGCCAATGCAACCGTCGCAACGGGTGGTAATGGCCACGGCGATGGAGATCAGTTCGCGGGTCTTGGCATCCAGGGCGCCCTCGGCGCTGGCTTCCTCCAGCGCGCCATAGGCGGCGAGCATCTTCGGGTGTTGCTTGCCCAGGGCACCGAAGGCTTTTTTCACGGCGGGGACGAACTCGGTCCAGTTGTTCAGCATGGTGATATTCTCCGTTGCTTTCGCGCCGGGAGTGGCGCGTCGGGTTACCAGTCTCGACCAGTCTGGACCGCGCCGCCTGCCCATGCGTCTCTACTTTCGACCTGATCGGCTCATCCCATGGACCCACTCGACCGGCTCATCCAGCTCGCCAACCTGCAGGGCCGCCTCGACCAGCGCTGCCAGCTACAGGGCAGCTGGGCGCTGGAGCACCCGCAAGCGGTGCCCGGCGAGGCGACCTTCCATATCGTCATGGCCGGCACCTGCTATTGCGAGTTCCTCGACGGCGCTCGCCTCGACCTGCACCCCGGCGACCTGATCCTGTTGCCACGCGGCACCCCGCACCTCCTGCGCAGCGACAGCCCGGCGCAACCCTGCGAACCCACCGTAGAGCACCGCGGCAGCATCCCGCTGTACCAGTTGAACGGCCCCGGCGAGGCCCTCGACATGCTCTGCGGCAGCTACCGCTATCACGCCGGCGCCAGCCTGTTCGGCGCACTCCCCGAGCGCCTGCTGGTGCATATGGACGAGTCGACCCAGCAGCCCCTGCGCGCGCTGATCGGGTTGATGCGCGAGGAAGCCGAGAGCACCCGCAGCGGCGCCCGCTCGATCATCGACGCGCTGGCCACCGCGCTGTTCGCCCTGGCCCTGCGCGCCCACCTGGACCGCCAACCGCTGGGCGACGGCCTGTTCGGCCTGCTGGGCGACGCCCGCCTGGGACGAGCCCTGCGGGCCATGCTGGAACGCCCGGAGCATGCCTGGACCCTGGAACAGCTTGCCCAGCAGGCGGCGATGTCGCGGGCCAGTTTCGTCCGCGCCTTCTCCGCCCTCGGCGGGACCTCGCCGTGGAACCTGCTGACCCGCATCCGCATGGAAAAGGCCCGCGGCCTGCTGCGGCAAACGCAGAAGAGCCTGCTGGATATCGCCGCCGAGACCGGCTACCAGTCGGAGGCAGCGTTTTCCCGCAATTTCCGCCAGGCCTTCGGCGAATCGCCCGGCCGTTTCCGCCGCCAGGCCGACCCCGCTCGCTGAAAGCGCTACCGGCGCACATTTCGGCAATCCGCCGCTATGCAATGCGAATGATTTTCGCAACATCCTGTACGAATTCACTGACAGTACGGCTACACTGTGCTTTCCCGGCAAGGAGGCGCGGGGGTACTTGTCGCGGCACCCACTCTCCCGCTTTACCAGTACGCCCAGGAGGCAAACATGGAATGGTTTCTGAAATGCGTGAAGGAACACTACTTCGACTTCAACGGGCGCGCCCGTCGCAAGGAATACTGGATGTTCACCCTGGTGAACATCATCATCTCCGTCGCGCTGAGCGTCGTGCTCGGCCTGATCAGTGAAAAGCTCCTGCCGATCGCCAATCTCTACTCGCTCGCCGTACTGCTGCCGGCCCTGGGCGTCACCGCCCGGCGTCTGCACGACATCAACAAGAGCGGCTGGTGGATGCTGATCGCGCTGATCCCGATCGTCGGCCTGTACCTGATCTACCTGCTGGCCAAGGACAGCGACGCCGGCCAGAACCAGTACGGCCAGAACCCGAAAGGCATCGCCTGATTCCTTCCCGCCGGGCCGCACGGCCCGGCGTTCTCCCGCTCCCTGTTTCCCTTCCCGCCCCTGACCGGGGTTAGAATGCCTCGCTCCCACTCCGGCGCCCTGCGCCAACGCCCGCAGCGAGGTAGCCCATGCCCCATCCCATCGACGCACTGATTTCCGACTGCGACGGCGTCCTGGTCGACAGCGAGGTCATCGCCGAGCGCGTGATGTACGAGGCGCTCAGCGCCTACGCGCCGCTGGAGGAGCTGCAGCGCCTGCTGGAAGGCACCTTCGGCCTGACCAGCCGCGACATCCTCGATCGCGTCGAGAAGCACTTCGGCCTGCGCATCCCCGACAGCTTCAACCGCGAGGTGCGCCAGCGCAGCGAGGAGATGGTCGCCCAGGTCCAACCCATTCCCGGCGCACGCGAGGCGCTGCTGGCCCTGGACCTGCCCGTCGCGGTGGCCTCCAACAGCCGCCGCCACAGCCTGGAGCGCTCGCTGGCGCGCGCCGGGCTCAGCGAACTGATCGGCGAACGCCTGGCCAGCGCCGATATGGTCGCCCTGCCCAAGCCCGCACCCGACGTCTACCTGCACGCCGCCAGCCTGCTCGGCGTCGCCCCCGAGCGTTGCCTGGTGGTGGAAGACAGCAGCACCGGCACCCGCGCCGCCCTCGCCGCGGGGATGCGGGTGATCGGCTTCGTCGGCGCCGGGCACATTCCCGCCGGGCACGCCGAGGTACTGCGCGAGCTGGGCGCCATCGCCATCGTCGAGCACATGCGCGAACTGCCGGAGACCGTGGCGCGCCTGCGCCGCGAGAGCCGAGTGGCGCTGGGAACGCCGTAACCGGGCGTCAGAGACTCTTCCAGGTCAGGTACACCCGCAGGTCGAACTCCAGTTGGTGGTAGTCCGGCAGCATGTACTGGCAGAGCTGGTAGAACGCCTTGTTGTGTTCGCTTTCCTTCAGGTGGGCGAGTTCGTGGACGACGATCATCCGCAGGAACTCCGGGGCGGCGTCCTTGAACAGGGAAGCCACGCGGATTTCCTTCTTCGCCTTGAGCTTGCCGCCCTGCACCCGCGAGATCGCGGTGTGCAGGCCGAGGGCACGCTGGACCACGTCGAGCTTGTTGTCGTAGAGCACCTTGTCCAGGCCCGGCGCGTTGCGCAGGTGTTCCTGCTTGAGGTTCATGGTGTAGGCGTACAGCGCCTTGTCACTCTGCACATCGTGACGCCCCGGGTAGCGGCGCTCAAGGTACTCGCCCAGGCGGTTCTCGGCGATCAGCTGGCGGACCTGGTCCTGCAGCGATGCGGGATAGGCCTGGAGGTACTTGAGGGGGATCATGCACGGGTCCGGCGGTTCGCGGAAAACGCCCAGTGTACCGCGTCGGGAGCTCCGGCGGCCGACCGCCGCTTCGGGTAAGATGCGCGCCGTTTCCGATGAGCGGAGTGGGACAGTGGCAAGTACAGATGTGCTGATCGTTGGCGCCGGGGCGGCCGGGCTGATGTGTGCGATGACGGCGGCCGGGCGCGGGCGCCGCGTGCGGGTACTCGACCACGCCAACAAGGCCGGCAAGAAGATCCTCATGTCCGGCGGCGGGCGCTGCAATTTCACCAACCTGTACACCGAGCCGGCCAACTTCCTTTCGCGCAACCCGCACTTCTGCAAGTCGGCGCTGGCCCGCTACACCCAGTGGGACTTCATCGGCCTGGTGGCCAAGCACCAGGTGCCGTACCACGAGAAGAAACTCGGCCAGCTGTTCTGCGACAACAAGTCCAGCGACATCCTCGAGATGCTGCTGCGCGAATGCGCCGAGGCCGGAGCGGAAATCCTGCTGGACACCTCGATCGAAGAGATCGCCCGCGACGACGCCGGCTACCGCCTGCGTACCAGCGCCGGCGAGATGCGCTGCGAGTCGCTGGTGATCGCCAGCGGCGGCCTGTCGATCCCGACCCTCGGCGCCAGCGGTTTCGGCTACCAGGTGGCGCGCCAGTTCGGCCACGAGGTGCTGCCGACCCGCGCCGGGCTGGTGCCGTTCACCATCACCGACCAGCTGAAGGAGCTGTGCGCCGAGCTTTCCGGCACCTCCGTGGATTGCCGGGTGAGCTGCAACGGCCAAGTGTTCCGCGAGAACCTGCTGTTCACCCATCGCGGCCTCAGCGGCCCGGCGATGTTGCAGATTTCCTCCTACTGGCAACCGGGCGATACCCTGGAAATCGACCTGCTGCCGGACCACGACGCCAGCGAATGGCTGGCGCAGCAACAGCGCGAGCGTCCCAACAGCGAGCTGAAGACCCTGCTCGCCGAGCTGTTCACCAAGAAGCTCGCCGGACTGCTGGCCGACCGCTGGTTCGTCTCCAAGCCGATGAAGCAGTACACCCCGACCGAACTGGCGGGTATCGCCGGGCAGCTTTCGGCCTGGCGGGTCACGCCCTCGGGCACCGAGGGCTACCGCACCGCGGAAGTGACCCTGGGCGGGGTGAGCACCGACGAAGTGTCGTCGAAGACCATGGAGTCGCAGCGCTCGCCGGGGCTGTATTTCGTCGGCGAAGTACTGGACGTCAGCGGCCACCTCGGCGGCTTCAACTTCCAGTGGGCCTGGGCCTCGGGTTATGCGGCAGGGCAGTACGCCTAGCGCGCCTCGGCCAGATAGGCCTCGGTACGATAGGGCAGCGCTACCTGCTCCTTCCCCTTGAGCGCCGGGTGGCTGGCGACCAGCTCGCGCAATTGCGCCGTCACGGCGTTCTTTTCCGTCTCCGGCAAGGCGGCGATGAAGCTCACCGAAAGGAAGCGCGAGACAATCACCTGCTCCGGCGGGCCGACATGCTCGTAGGCGAAGGTGGAAAGTCGCAGCGGTCCGAAGGGCGCGCGCTCGAACGGCCGACGCCAGTCGCCCTTGTAGAAACGCGGCGCATCGCCTTCGTAGGGGGTGATGATGCGGGTGATCTCGGCGACCCAATCCAGCGACTCGTCACGCACGTTCCACACCAGCCCCAGCCTGCCTTCCGCCGTCAGCACGCGGCGCATTTCCTCCAGCGCCTCCACGGTGGCGAACCAATGAAAGGCCTGTGCGCACACCAGGGCGTCGGCGAAGCCGTTGGCCAGCGGAATCGACTGGGCGCTACCGGCCAGCGCCTGGACCTGCGGCAAGGCTTCGGCGAGCTGGGCGCGCATCGCATCCACCGGTTCCACCGCGACCACTCGCGCGCCGGTACGGGCCAGCAGGCGGGTGAACTTGCCGGTGCCGGCGCCGAGGTCCACCGCGACGGTCTGCGGACGCAGGCCAAGGGCATCGCGCAGCCAGTCGGAGAGCGCTTCCGGGTACTCGGGCCGGCCCTGGGCGTAACGCTGGGCCTCGGCGCTGAAACCTTGCTGGGCGGCGCTGTGTACGGACGACATGAGGGACCTCCTGGGCGGCAGGGAAAGCCCGAGGTATAGCACAGCGGCTTTCCCTCGAATTCCCGACGAAAGGTTCAAAGCCTTGCGCGGCGTGGCTCGCAGCCATTGGTCAGGGGCTTCGTGGACCTCTCGGGGAAGAGGCTATTGTCGATCCGAAGGCCCACCCGACGACCAGGGTAAAAGCATCCCGGCACACGCCGGCGTCCCCCGCCACAACCAGGAGTCAGCCATGAGCAGCGAAGTCAGCGCCATCCGCCAATTGATCGAAGACTGGCGAGCCGCCGTCCGCGCCAGCGACGTTCCTCGCATCGTCTCGTACTACGCGGAGGACATCGTCGCCTTCGACGCCATCCTGCAATTGCAATTCAAGGGGCGCGACGCCTACCAGAAGCACTGGCAGGCCTGCACCGAGATGTGCAAAGGACCGATGACCTTCGATATCGCCGAACTGCAGATCCATGCCGACCAACAGGTCGCCTTCGCCCACTACCTCTGCCACTGCGGCGGCACCGGCCCGGACGGCAAGCCGCACTCCTCGTGGATGCGGGTCAGCGCCGGCTACCGCAAGCAAGGCGACGGCTGGAAGGTGATCCACGAGCATTTCTCGGCGCCGTTCGACATGGACGGCAAGGCGCTGTTCGACCTGCAGCCCTGACTCAGCGCCGCGCGGCGGTCGTCGCCGGGTCGACGCAGCGTTTCACTGCGCGAGGGCTGAGCAGCGAGCAAGGCTTGCCGACCAGGTAGCTGCGGTAGACCTTCAGCAGCGTAGCCTGGCTGTAGCGGCAGCCCTTGCCGCTCTTGCGCAGGCAGGGGCTCTCGAACTCGAAGCGACCGTTGACCGGCTCGGCCAGCTGGATGCGCAACGCCGGCCAGGTGGAGCGTTGCGGCGCCGGCGGGGTTTCCAGTCGGCGACCGTCGCGCACCACCAGTTCGCCGCCGGCCTCTGCATAGTCGAAGACGAACAGCAGGGTGCGCGAAGTCTTGGTCGTGCAGTCGCTGCGCGCCAGGCAATCCTGCGGATCGGCGGGATCACGCGCTACGCTCGGCGAAGCGGCCTCCTCGACGTCGCGGGACGGCGCGTGCAGGCCAGCGCAACCGGCCAGCAGGAGGAACGGCAGGGTCAGGAGCCAGCGGCGCATCGGATTTCCCCGGGGCGGATGTGCAAGAGCCCCGACCAGCGGGGCTCCCGTTCGAACGAAGGCGCTTAGTTGACCTTCGGATCCAGCTCGCCGCGGGCGTAGCGCTGGAACATGCCTTCCAGGGAGATCGGCTTGATCTTGGAAGCGTTGCCGGCGGTGCCGAAGGCTTCGTAGCGAGCGATGCAGATGTCGCGCATGGCCTCGACGGTCTTGGAGAAGTACTTGCGCGGGTCGAACTCGCTCGGGTTCTGCGCCAGGAAGCGGCGGATGGCACCGGTGGAGGCCAGGCGCAGGTCGGTGTCGATGTTCACCTTGCGCACGCCGTACTTGATGCCCTCGACGATTTCCTCGACCGGCACGCCGTAGGTCTCTTTGATCTCGCCGCCGTACTCGTTGATGATCGCCAGCCAGTCCTGCGGTACCGAGGAAGAGCCGTGCATCACCAGGTGGGTGTCCGGGATGCGCGCGTGGATTTCCTTGATGCGCTGGATCGACAGGGTGTCCCCGGTCGGCGGCTTGGTGAACTTGTAGGCGCCGTGGCTGGTGCCGATGGCGATGGCCAGGGCGTCGACCTTGGTCTTCTTCACGAAGTCGGCGGCTTCTTCCGGGTCGGTCAGCAACTGGCTGTGGTCCAGCACGCCTTCCGCGCCGACGCCGTCTTCCTCGCCGGCCATGCCGGTTTCCAGGGAACCCAGGCAGCCCAGCTCGCCTTCCACGGACACGCCGCAGGCATGGGCGAACGCCACGGTCTGCTGGGTCACGCGGACGTTGTAGTCGTAGTCGGCAGGGGTCTTGCCGTCTTCACGCAGGGAGCCGTCCATCATCACCGAGCTGAAGCCCAGCTGGATGGAACGCTGGCAGACGTCGGGACTGGTGCCGTGATCCTGGTGCATGACCACCGGGATGTGCGGGAATTCTTCGATCGCGGCGAGGATCAGGTGGCGCAGGAAGGGCGCGCCGGCGTATTTGCGAGCACCGGCGGAAGCCTGGACGATCACGGGCGAATCGGTCTTGTCGGCCGCTTCCATGATGGCGCGCATCTGCTCGAGGTTGTTGACGTTGAAGGCCGGCACGCCGTAGCCGAATTCGGCGGCGTGATCCAGCATCTGGCGCATGCTGATGAGTGCCATGGTTCTCGTATCTCCCAATCGCGGGGTCGTTCAGTGATTCAGAAGCCTGCCGCAGGGGCAGGCCCGGTTCAAGTTCCTTGCGAGGGGCGGTCGCGGCGCCGCGCCCCTGCCGGCGCGACTCAGCGCGCCTTGCAACCGCGACCGATGAGGTCGTCGGTTTCGACCCAGTACACCAGGCCTTCGTCGTTCTCCAGGTGGAAGCCCAGGCGTCCGTCGCTATAGAAAGCGCCGACGGCCGCAGGTTCCTGCTCCAGATGGTGGACCACGTCGTCCTCGTCCTTCAGGCGCAGGTCGACGATGTTCTTGCTGCCGTCGATATAGCGCCATTCGATCACCGCCTTGCTGTCGCAGGTCCAGCGGGTCCAGTCCTTGCCGCCCGGCTTGCCGGAGGAAGCGGAGCAGCCGGCCAGCAGCGCCGCGGCGGCGAAGCCGCCGAACAGGGCGATACGCGAGTAGTTCATGTCCATCCTCCATCCGTGCGGAACGCTCCACCGCACCTCGCCGGGCCGCAAGCGGCCCGCGCGGCGGCCGGCTGGCCTTGCCTGTCACAGGAAAGGCGCAATGCTACTGCGTACGCTGGCGAATCCCCAGCCCTTTCCGTAGAAACTGGCAGAAAAGCACTACGGGCATTCCACCTGTTTCTGTCCGCCGGTCGGGTCGCCGCTGCTCTGCTGCTCGACCCGCTGGCGGTTCTGCTCGGTCGGCACCATCACGTCCGGCGGACTGAGCACCTCGCAGGGGCTCGGGCGTCGACCGCCATCGCCGCTACAGGCGGCCAGGCCCAGGCAGAGCATCAGGAGTGGCAGGGTTACGGAACGCATGGGGCACCTCCTTTTCTCGTCGTCCTCAAAGGTGTGACCCCCGAGGACGGCGAATGGTTTGCCCCGTCTGCGTCAACCCTTGGCGCGCTGCTCCAGGATTTCCACGGCCGGCAGGACCTTGCCCTCGACGAACTCGAGGAACGCGCCGCCACCGGTGGAAATATAGGAGATCCGCTCGGCGATGCCGTACTTGTCGATCGCCGCCAGGGTATCGCCGCCGCCGGCGATGGAGAACGCCGCGCTATCGGCGATGGCGTTGGCCAGGGTACGGGTGCCCTCGCCGAACTGGTCGAACTCGAACACCCCGACCGGACCGTTCCACAGGATGGTCTTCGAGGTCTTCAGCAGCTCGGCGAACTGCGCGGCGGTCTGCGGGCCGATGTCGAGGATCATATCGTCGTCGGCGACCTCGGCGATGGCCTTGACGGTCGCCACGGCGCTCTCGGCGAATTCCTTGGCCACCACCACGTCCACCGGCAGCGGCACCTTGACCTTGGCGGCGATGGCCTTGGCGGTATCGACCAGGTCGGCCTCGTACAGCGACTTGCCGACCTTGTGTCCGGCCGCGGCGAGGAAGGTGTTGGCGATGCCGCCGCCGACGATCAGTTGGTCGCAGATGCCGGCCAGGCTGTTCAGCACGTCGAGCTTGGTGGAAACCTTGGAGCCGGCGACGATCGCCGCCATCGGCCGCGCCGGGTTGCCCAGCGCCTTGCCCAGCGCGTCCAGTTCGGCGGCCAGCAGCGGGCCGGCGGCGGCGACCTTGGCGAACCTGGCCACGCCGTGGGTCGACCCCTCGGCGCGGTGGGCAGTACCGAAGGCATCCATCACGAACACGTCGCACAGCGCGGCGTACTTCTGCGCCAGCTCGTCGGCGTTCTTCTTCTCGCCCTTGTTGAAGCGCACGTTCTCGAACAGCACCAGGTCGCCCGCCTTGACCTCGACGCCGTCGAGGTAGTCGGCCAGCAGCGGCACTTCGCGGCCCAGGGCCTTGGACAGGTACTCGGCCACCGGCTTCAGGCTGTTCTCGGCGGAGAACTCGCCCTCGGTCGGACGGCCCAGGTGCGAGCAGACCATCACCGCCGCGCCCTTCTCCAGGGCCAGCTTGAGGGTCGGCAGGGCGGCCTTGATCCGTGCATCGCTCTGCACCTGGCCGTCCTTCACGGGCACGTTGAGGTCCTCGCGGATCAGCACGCGCTTACCTTTGAGGTCGAGGTCAGTCATCTTCAACACGGTCATGACAATCAGTCCTTGGGTACTTGTTGATCAGGCACGGCGGCGCGCAGGTAGTGTCCGGCGACGTCGAGCATACGGTTGGCGAATCCCCATTCGTTATCGAACCAGGCCAGCAGGTTGACCAGGCGGGGCCCGGAAACGCGGGTCTGGCTGCCATCGACGATGGCCGAATGGGGGTCGTGGTTGAAATCGCAACTGGCGTGCGGCAGCTCGGTATAGGCCAGCAGGCCGCGCAGCGGGCCGCTTTCGGCGGCCTCGCGAAGCACCCGGTTGATCTCGGCGGCGGAGGTGTCGCGGGAAGTCTGCAGGGTGATGTCCAGCGCCGAGACGTTCACCGTGGGCACGCGTATGGCTTTGGCCTGGATGCGCCCGGCAAGTTCCGGCAACAGGCGTTCGATACCGCGCGCCAGACCGGTGGACACCGGGATCACCGACTGGAACGCCGAACGGGTACGGCGCAGGTCCTCGTGGTGGTAGGCGTCGATCACCGGCTGGTCGTTCATCGCCGAGTGGATGGTGGTGATCGACACGTATTCCAGGCCGATCGCCTCGTTCAGCAGCTTGAGCAGCGGCACCCCGCAATTGGTCGTGCAGGAGGCGTTGGAGACCAGCGTTTCGCGGCCGCTGAGGTCCTGCTGGTTGACCCCATAGACGATGGTGGCGTCGATGTCCGCCTCGCTCGCCATCGGCTGCGAGAACAGCACCCGCGGCGCGCCGGCGCGGAGGAAACGTTCGGCCTGGGCGCGGTTGGTGTACTGGCCGGAGCACTCCAGCACCAGGTCGACCCGCAGCGCCTGCCAGTCGATGGCCTCCGGAGTCGGGCTGCGCAGCACCTTCACGCAATCGCCGTTGATGTGCAGGCAGTCGCCGTCGACCTTCACTTCTCCGGGAAAGCGGCCATGGGTGGAGTCGAAGCGGGTCAGGTACTCGACGCTGGCCTGGTCGGCCAGGTCGTTCAGCGCGACGATCTCGAAGCCCAGTTGCTCCGGGCGCTCGTGCAGCGCGCGCAGGACGCAGCGGCCGATACGGCCATAGCCATTGAGCGCGACGCGAAAAGGCGGGGTGGACATCGGCAGGGATAGCTCCGGCAAGGGGCCAGTGAAAGGCGCCAATTATGCGGGGGATGGGCCCGCCTGGGAACCGTCCGCGACCCGCGCGGCGCGGCGTGCGCCGCGGCGACGGCTCGCGCGCTGGCGCTGAAACGATTCATGCGACACCTGGCTGGCGCGACCGCGTTCCGCTGTGCAAGGCTCGCCCGCATCCACCGACCGCCAGGAGCGCCAGATGCCCCGCTTCGCCGCCAACCTCAGCATGCTCTACCCCCGACACGACTTCCTCGATCGCTTCGCCGCTGCCGCGGCGGACGGCTTCGAGGGCGTGGAGTACCTGTTCCCCTATGCCTACCCTGCGGCCGAACTGAAGGCCCGGCTGGACGACCACGGCTTGCGCCAGGTGCTGTTCAATGCCGCACCCGGCGACTGGGACAAGGGCGAGCGCGGCCTGGCCAGCCTGCCGGGGCGCGAGGCCGAATTCCGCCGCGCCATCGCCCAGGCCATCGACTATGCCCAGGTTCTCGGCAACCGCCACATCCATGTCATGGCCGGACTGCTGCCGGCCGGCGCCGACCGCATCCGCCACCGCGAGACCTACCTCGACAACCTCGCCCATGCCGCCCGCGAGGCCGCCGGCGCCGGGCTGACGGTGCTCATAGAGCCGATCAACAACCGCGACATGCCGGGCTTCTTCCTCACCCGCCAGGACGACGCCCAGGCCATCTGCCGCGAGGTCGGCGCGGACAACCTGCAGGTGCAGTTCGACTGCTACCACTGCCAGATCGTCGAGGGCGACCTGGCCACCACCCTGCGTCGCGACATCGGCAATATCGGCCATGTCCAGATCGCCGGGGTACCCGACCGCCACGAGCCGGATGACGACAACGAAGTGAACTACCCCTACCTGTTCGAGCTACTCGACCGGCTCGGCTACCAGGGCTGGATCGGCTGCGAGTACCGTCCGCGCGGCGACACCTCGGCAGGCCTGGAATGGCTGCGGCGCTGGCGCGCTACTCGACGCGACGGATGATCGGCTCCAGCGCGTCCAGGCGCTCGCGGGCGGTCAGCCAGTCGCGCACTTCCGCGCACCACTGCTCTTCCTTCAGCACTGCGCGGGCACGGGTCAGCACTCGCGGCCAGGGACGGTCGTCGAACAGGCGCAGCAGCACCTGGTTGAGCTGTTCGCTATCCAGCGGCCGGCGTCCACGGCGCACCGGCGCGTCGACCCGCTGCGCCAGCGATTGCAGCACCCGTTCGCGCTGCGCCGTATCCACCGGCATCGGCTGCTCGTCGTAGGCGCAGAGCACCAGGATCTCCGGCGCGACGTTCTCCAGCAGGCCGGCGCGCAGCCGGCAGTGGCCGTCGAGGATCACGCAGGCATCCAGGCAGTTCAGGCGCAGCGCCAGCACCGGCGGCAGCTCGCCTTCGCGGGCCTTCTTGCGCCACCACTTGACCCGCCCCTCGTCATCCTCGACCCGGCGCAGGGCGATCAGGGCGTCGTTGTCGCGCCCCCACCAGTCGAGCCACTGCACCCAGTCGTCGTCGAGGACCTTCTCCAGACTGTAGAAGCGCCAGTCCGGCAACAGAGCGTCGCGCCCGACGCTGCGGTAGCGCCAGCGTTCCAGCACCCGTTCGCGCGGATCGTGGCTCTGCGGCGGCTGCCAGGCGGGCGCCTGCTCGGCGAGCGACAGGCGCAGCAACCAGCGCCCGGCCTCCAGGCAACTGCCCGGGCTGGCACGCAGGGCCTCGACGAAATAGCGGCTCCAGGCCTTGTAGCGGGCCTCGCCGCGCAGGCCGCGCAAGGCTTCCAGGGTCGGCGAGTCGATGGGCGGCACGCTGGCCTGCGCCGGGCTCGCCGCGACCAGGCTCTTCACCAGCCAGATGCCATCGTGGTACGGCAACTGGGTGGCCCAGAGCAGCGGCTGATCGCCGCGCATCAGGCGGATGCGGGCCTGGCCGCCGGATTGCAGATGAAGGAAAGAGGGCGCCCGATGGGCGCCCTCCACCTGGACCGCGAGGCCCAGCCATTCGCCATTGGCGGGGCTTTCGAGGTCCCGCCAGTAGAGCGTGTGCATCAGTCTTCCAGCAGCTCCTCGGCCACCGCCAGGACGTTGTCCAGGGTGAAGCCGAAGTGCTCGAACAGCGCCGGGGCCGGAGCCGACTCGCCGAAGCTGGTCATGCCGATGATGCGCCCGTCGAGACCGACGTACTTGTACCAGTAGTCGGCATGGGCGGCCTCGATGGCGATGCGCGCGCCGACTTCCACCGGCAGCACGGACTGCTTGTAGGACTCGTCCTGCTGCTCGTAGACGCTGGTGCATGGCATCGATACCACGCGGACCTTGCGGCCCTGCTCGCTGAGCTTGTCGTAGGCCTGCACGGCCAGGCCGACTTCCGAACCGGTGGCGATCAGGATCAGTTCCGGCTCGCCGGCGCAGTCCTTCAGCACGTAACCGCCGCGGGCGATGTCGGCCACCTGGGCGACGTCGCGCGCCTGGTGCGGCAGGTTCTGGCGGGAGAAGATCAGCGCGGACGGACCGTCGGCACGCTCGATGGCATGCTTCCAGGCCACCGCCGACTCGACCGCGTCGGCCGGGCGCCAGGTGTCCAGGTTCGGGGTCAGGCGCAGGCTGGCCAGTTGTTCGATCGGCTGGTGGGTCGGGCCGTCCTCGCCGAGGCCGATGGAGTCGTGAGTGAACACGTAGAGCACGCGCTGCCTCATCAGTGCGGACATGCGCACGGCGTTGCGCGCGTATTCCATGAAGATCAGGAAGGTCGCACCGTAGGGAATGAAACCGCCGTGCAGGGCGACGCCATTCATGATCGCGCTCATGCCGAATTCGCGCACGCCGTAGAACACGTAGTTGCCGGCAGCGTCGTCGGCGCTGACGCCCTTGCAACCCTTCCACAGGGTCAGGTTGGAGCCGGCCAGGTCGGCGGAACCGCCGAGCAGCTCCGGCAGCAGCGGGCCGAAGGCGTTCAGCGCGTTCTGGCTGGCCTTGCGGCTGGCGATGGTCTCACCCTTGTTGGCAACATCGGCGACGTAGGCCGCGGCCTTCTCGGCGAAGTCGGCCGGCAGCTCGCCCTTCAGGCGGCGCAGCAGTTCGGCGGCCAGTTCCGGATGGGCGGCCTGGTAGGCGGCGAAACGCTTGTTCCACTCGGCTTCCTGGGCGGCGCCGGTCTCCTTGGCGTCCCACTCGGCGTAGATCTGCGCCGGGATCTCGAACGGAGCGTGCTCCCAGCCCAGCGCGGCGCGGGTCGCGGCGATCTCGTCGGCACCCAGCGGCGCGCCGTGGCACTCTTCCTTGCCCTGCTTGTTCGGCGAGCCGAAGCCGATCACGGTCTTGCAGCAGATCAGGGTCGGCTGGTCGCTCTTGCGCGCGGTATCGATGGCGGTCTTGATCTCGTCGGCGTCATGCCCGTCGACGTTGCGGATCACTTGCCAGCCATAGGCCTCGAAGCGCTTCGGGGTGTCGTCGGTGAACCAGCCGTGGACCTCGCCGTCGATGGAAATGCCGTTGTCGTCGTAGAAGGCGATCAGCTTGTTCAGGCGCAGGGTGCCGGCCAGCGAGGCGACCTCATGGGAAATGCCTTCCATCATGCAGCCGTCGCCGAGGAAGGCGTAGGTGTAGTGGTCGACCACCGCGTGGCCGTCGCGGTTGAACTGGGCGGCCAGGACCTTCTCCGCCAGCGCCATGCCCACCGCATTGGCGATGCCCTGGCCGAGCGGACCGGTGGTGGTCTCGACGCCGGCGGTGTAGCCGTACTCCGGGTGGCCCGGGGTGCGCGAGTTGAGCTGGCGGAAGTTCTTCAGGTCCTCGATGCCGAGGTCGTACCCGGTGAGGTGCAGCAGGGAGTAGATCAGCATCGAGCCGTGGCCGTTGGACAGCACGAAGCGGTCGCGGTTGGCCCACTGCGGGTTGCTCGGGTTGTGCTGCATGTAGTCGCGCCAGAGGACCTCGGCGATATCGGCCATGCCCATCGGGGCGCCCGGGTGGCCGCTGTTGGCTTTCTGCACGGCATCCATGCTCAGTGCACGGATGGCATTGGCTCGCTCACGACGGCTGGGCATCGCAATTCTCCTACGGGGGTTGCTGGTCGGAAGACCAGGAGTGAAAAAAAGGGCGCCATTTTCGCCCACCGAAGGCCCAAGGGGCAATGACAGATCGGCAGGGGGACAGTATGTCGCTGCCGACCGGTTTTGCCAGAAGCCTGGCGCAGCCGGATTGCAATTGCGCGACGGCCACCCGTCATCAATATCAAAAATTTTTGATACAGGCATTGCCGGGGTTCGGACCCGGTACTAGACTGCGCCTCCATGAGCCTTCGCGTGCCTTCGATACGACCAGACGACTACGACCCGCTCGCCGCGCTGTGCAAGGCGGCTGGCGACTCGCTGCGACTGAACGTGTTGCGCGCCCTGGCCAACGATTCGTTCGGCGTGCTGGAGCTGGCGCAGATCTTCGCCATCGGCCAGTCGGGCATGAGCCACCACCTCAAGGTGCTGGCCCAGGCCGGGCTGGTGGCGACGCGCCGCGAGGGCAACGCGATCTTCTACCGGCGTTCGCTGCCCCTGGCCGAACGCACCGGCGGCGCGCTGCACGCGGCGCTGCTGGAGGAAGTGGACGAACGGGCGCTACCCGACGATGTGCGGGCGCGGATCGATGCCGTGCACGCCCAGCGCGCGGCGGTCAGCCAGGACTTCTTCGCCCGCGCGGCGGACAAGTTCCAGGCCCAGCAGGACCTGATCGCAGGACTGCCGCAATACCGTGAGAGCGTGTTGGCCTTGCTCGACGCACTGGCCTTCGCCCCCGGCGCCACGGCGCTGGAGGTCGGCCCGGGGGACGGCGGGTTCCTGCCGGAACTCGCCAGGCGTTTCCGCCAGGTCACGGCGCTGGACAACAGCGCGGCGATGCTGGAACTGGCGCGCCAGCGCTGCAAGGAAGAAGGATTGGGCAACGTCCGCCTGGAATTGGCCGATGCCCTGCAGGACGCCGCCGAACCGGCCGATTGCGTGGTGCTGAACATGGTCCTGCACCACTTCGCCGCGCCGGCGGAGGCGCTGAAACAGTTGGCCCGCCTGGTCCATCCGGGCGGCAGCCTGCTGGTGACGGACTTGTGCCGGCACAACCAGGGCTGGGCCAGGGAGGCCTGCGGCGACCTCTGGTTGGGTTTCGAACAGGAGGACCTGGCCCAGTGGGCCGACGCCGCAGGGCTCACGCCCGGCGAGAGTCTTTACATTGGTTTACGCAATGGCTTCCAGATCCAGGTCCGGCACTTCGCCAGGGATGCATCCGAAAGCCGCCTCACCCACCGGTAATGTAGGAACCGATTGATGAGCGAATATTCCGTTTTCACCTCCGAGTCCGTGTCCGAAGGCCATCCGGACAAGATCGCGGACCAGATCTCCGACGCGGTGCTGGACGCCATCATCGCCAAGGACAAGTACGCTCGCGTGGCATGCGAAACCCTGGTCAAGACCGGCGTGGCGATCATCGCCGGTGAAGTCACCACCTCCGCCTGGGTCGACCTGGAAGAGCTGGTGCGCAAGGTCATCATCGACATCGGCTACGACAGTTCCGACGTCGGCTTCGATGGCGCCACCTGCGGCGTGCTGAACATCATCGGCAAGCAGTCGGTGGACATCAACCAGGGCGTCGACCGGGCCAAGCCCGAAGACCAGGGCGCCGGCGACCAGGGCCTGATGTTCGGCTACGCCAGCAACGAGACCGACGTGCTGATGCCGGCGCCGATCTGCTTCTCCCACCGCCTGGTCGAGCGCCAGGCCGAGGCGCGCAAGTCCGGCCTGCTGCCATGGCTGCGCCCGGACGCCAAGTCCCAGGTGACCTGCCGCTACGAAGGCGGCAAGGTGGTCGGCATCGATGCGGTGGTGCTGTCCACCCAGCACAACCCGGAAGTCTCCTATAACGACCTGCGCGACGGCGTGATGGAGCTGATCATCAAGCAGGTGCTGCCGGCCGAGCTGCTGCACAAGGACACCCAGTTCCACATCAACCCGACCGGCAACTTCGTGATCGGCGGCCCGGTCGGCGACTGCGGCCTGACCGGGCGCAAGATCATCGTCGACTCCTACGGCGGCATGGCCCGCCACGGCGGCGGCGCGTTCTCCGGCAAGGACCCGTCCAAGGTCGACCGCTCCGCCGCCTACGCCGGCCGCTACGTGGCGAAGAACATCGTCGCCGCCGGCCTCGCCGAGCGTTGCGAGATCCAGGTTTCCTACGCCATCGGCGTGGCCCAGCCGACCTCGATCTCGATCAACACCTTCGGCACCGGCAAGGTCAGCGACGAGAAGATCGTGCAACTGGTCCGCGAGCACTTCGACCTGCGCCCGTACGCGATCACCAAGATGCTCGACCTGCTCCACCCGATGTACCAGCCGACCGCGGCCTACGGCCACTTCGGCCGTCATCCGTTCGAGCTGACCGTGGACGGCGATACCTTCACCGCGTTCACCTGGGAGAAGACCGACAAGGCCGCTCTCCTGCGCGACGCCGCCGGCCTCTAAGCGACCGCGCGATGAAAGAGCCCCGCTTCGGCGGGGCTTTTTCGTTTCCGGCAGGCTCAGCGCATGCGGAAGGCTTCCTGGTGGAACAGCCGCAGCGGCATGCCCTGCCGGCGCAAATCGCGGCGCAGGCTGTCGGCCAGCCCCTGCGGGCCGCAGAACCAGACGCTCGGCCAGCGTCCTTCGGCGCCCTTCAGCACGCCCAGTTGCGCCGCCTGCGGCTTGCCCTGCTCGTCGCTATAGCGGATGTGCAGGGTCACGCTGGGCAGGCGTTCGCAAAGCTCGCGCAAGCGCCCGGCGAACAGCGCTTCCTGGGAATTGCGCACGCAATAGTGCAGCTCCACCGACGGCGCGCTTTCCGGCGCGGCCTGCAGCGACTCCAGCCAGGCGATGAACGGCGTCACGCCGATCCCGGCGGCGACCCAGACCTGCCGCCCGGCCAGGCCACGGCGGAAGTCGAAGCAGCCGTATGGCCCCTCCACCTCGACCCTGGCGCCGACCTCCAGGTTGTCCTGCAGGCGCCGGGTGTAGTCGCCCAACGCCTTGATGCTGAAGCGCACCTCGCCGCAGCCGCGGTCGGCGCTGGCGATGGTGAACGGATGGGCACCCTCCAGGCGGTCGCAGGTGAGAAAGGCGAACTGCCCGGCCCTGTGCGACCAGTCGCCCTGCAGCCGGCAGGTCACCTCGAGCAGGCTTTCGCCGCGCCGCTCGACGGCGGTGACCACGCCCGCATGGCGGCGCGCGCGACCGATCCGCCCGCTCAGAGACAACAGTGCGCAGGCCGAACCGAGCAGTGCGCAGGCCGCCACCAGCCAACCGGCCGGCTGGCTCCAGTAGCTGGCCGGGGCGAGCACCACGGAATGGAAGGCCAGTACCAGGTAGACCAGGGCCAACGCCTTGTGCACATAACGCCAGAGGTGATACGGGAAGCGCTGCCAGAGAGTGATCAGCAGCATCCCGCCGAGAATCCACGCCGACCATTCACCCAACTCCTTGGCCGAGCCACGGAAGACATCGAGGAAGGTTTCCACCCGCGGGCCTTTCACCGGTTTGCCGACGATACCCGCCAGCCAGGGGCCGGCCAACTCCAGCAGGTAGTGCAACAGGCCGAGGACGATGGCCAGGATGCCCGCCCACTTGTGCAGGCGGTACATGCGGTCGAGCCCGTCCAGCGGCTTCTCCAGCCAGACCGGACGCACCGCCAGCAGCATGATCAACGACATCAGGGCGAAGGACGCTACCCCGGTAAGCAGGATCGCCTGCTTGCGCACCACCCAGATATCCAGGCTCGCCGGCGGATCGACGGCCAGCGTCAGGCCCCAGGCCGCCAGCGCGGCGGCGAGAACTCCCCATAACAGTTTCATTGGCACCACTCCCCGACAGAACGCGCGAATCGCTGGAATGAACCCTGCGCGTCCAGTCTTAATTGTCCCTTAACTTCATGGGGGAGTTAGCGAGGCCAGCGAGGTTTTCCCGCACAGCCATGACCTGCGTCAATCGCTGTCGGCCTTCAACCCCGGGGTGGGCGGAGCTATGCTGGTCCGCCGCGCCTACCGCCGAGCCGTGCCATGAAGATCCGCCTGCTGTCCGACCTCCACCACGAACATTTCGACGGGCGACGCCAACTGCCAGAGGTCGAGGCCGACGTGGTGGTGCTGGCCGGCGATATCCACAGCCACCTGGAAGGCCTGCACTGGGCCCGCGAGACCTTCGCCGACAGCGAGATCGTCTACGTCGCCGGCAACCATGAGTTCTACTCCTCGGAAATGACCGACCTGACCCAGGCGATGCGCAATATCGCCCGAGCGCTGGAGATCCACTTCCTGGAAAACGACGAAGCGCGGATCGGCCCGGCGCGCTTCCTCGGCGCCACCCTGTGGACCGACTTCCAGCTCTATGGCGCGGACGGCTATGCGCCCGCCCATGAGCTGGCCCTGCAATCAATGCCGGACTTCAGCTGCATCGACTGGTTCGGCGGCGACTTCACCCCCGAGCAGAGCATCGCCCTGCACCGAGCCTCGCGCGACTGGCTCGCCGAACAGCTGGCGCGGCCCCACGACGGCCCGACGCTGGTGGTCAGCCACCACGCGCCCAGTGCGCTGTCGATCCCGCCGCAGTTCGTCGGCAACCCGCTGTCGCCAGCCTTCGCTTCCAACCTCGACGAACTGGTGGCGCAGGCCGACTACTGGCTGCACGGTCACGTCCACGACGCCCTCGACTACCGCATCGGCCGGGCCCGGGTGCTGGCCAATCCGGGCGGCTATCCCCACGAGAAAGGCGGGTTCCGTCCGGAATTCGTCTTCGAGGTCTGAGTCTCAGCGCGGCAACTGGCTGAAGAAGCGCCATATTTCCGCTGGCGCGTCCAGTTCCGGGTCGCTCTTGCCGAGAATCCGCGGGAAGCGATAGTCCGGCTGCGCCAGCACATGGCCGCCGCCATGCACGCTGAGCAGTTCCACCGGCGGATGGCTGTCTTCCTGCCAGCGCTGGCGCTCGGTCCAGACCGGGCCGGGACGGGTCAGCGGCGCCACGTCCGGCGGCGCGGCGATGCCGTTCAGGCCCGCCCACCAGCGTGCCGAGTCCAGGGTCGAGCGTACCGCGCCCCGGTCGCCGAAGCCGAACAGGCTGACCTTGCCGCCGAGATAGGGATTGATCGGATCGCGCGTGCCGTTGATCAGCAACGCCGCGGTCGGTCGCTCGACCGGCCGACAGGCATCGTTCTCCGTGGTCGGCAGGCTCGCCGCCACCGTTGCGATCGCCGCCGGCAACCCCGGCGCTTCGGCGGCCAGGCGGAAAGCCATCTGGCCGCCATTGGAGTAGCCGGCGACATATACCCGCTGCGGATCGACGCGGTATTCCTGGGCCAGCCGCGCCACCAGCGCGCGGAGGAAAGCCACGTCATCGACGTCACGCAGCCGCGCCGAATAGCTGGCGGCCTTGCGGCAATCGTTCCAGTGGCCCTCGAAGCCGTCCGGGTAGGCCACCAGGAAACCTTCTTGCGCCGCCAGCCGGTCGAAGCCGTAGCCGCTGATGCGGCGCATCTGCGCGCCGTCGCCCCGTGAGCCGTGCAGCACCACCAGCAACGGCGCCCCCTCGGACACGCCCGGCGGCACGTAGAGCAGGTAATGCCGGCGCAGGCCCGCGACCTTCAGGCTCGAGTCCTCGCTGTGGCCGGCCAGCGCGGGGGTGCGCAGGGCCTCGTCCTGCAGCCACCACCAGGCGCCGGCGAGCAGCGCCAGGACCAGCAGCAGGATAAGCGTGCGAACCAGGCGGATCAGCGTACGCATCGCGGTTCTCCCGTTCTCGGCGTCTTCGGACAACGTTAGGCCGGGTTGCGCCGGAATGCCCGAACCATGGCCTTTCTCCAGAGACCCCGGGGCGGCGTACTTTGCTCCCGGACAACCACAACCGTGCCGTTTGCTGGCACACTTGCGCCTTTGTCACGCCGGCTGCCGCCTGCCTCATCCGCCTGCCAGGACGCTCGGCCGAGCCGTCGTCCGGCAACCGCACCGGCCGTTCGATCAAGGAGCCAACCGATGTCCATTCGTCCTTCACTGCCGCTGGCCGGGCTGCTGCTCGCCGTCTCCCTGCCGCTCTCCGCCGCCCAGCCGGGCACCACCAAAGGCGCCCCGCTCAGCGGTTGCGCCGCCAAGCAGGCCGCCATCGAGGCGAAGCTGGAAACGGCCCGCTCGTTCGCCAACGAAGGCCAGGTGGCCGGCTTGGAAAAGGCCCTCTCCGAGGTCAAGGAACACTGCACCGAAGCCGGCCTGCTGAGGGAGAACAAGCAGAAGGTGATCGACAGCGAGCGCGAGGTCAGCGAACGCGAGAAGGATTTGCGCAAGGCCATGGGCAAGGGCGATCCGGAGAAGATCGAGAAACGCAAGGCCAAGCTGGCCGAGGCCCGCGCCGAACTGGAAGAGGCCAAGAAAGGCCTGGAACAGGCCCAGGCACAGTAGGACACCAGGTACCGCCCTACGCCTCGCGCCTCCCACGCAAGGCGTATGATGCCCATGGCGTTACCCGCCATCCGCGCCGCAGCGGGACACCAGGTGCCGCCCAGCGCTGCCGCAACGGCGGATGAGCGCCAGCGCTCATTCGCCCTACCCCTCGCGCCTTCCAGGCAGGGCGTATGACGCCCGGTCCGGCCTCAGAGCGCGCGGAATTTCTTGTGGCAGGCTTCGCAGGCGTCTTCCACCGCGGCGAAGTCCTTGCGCACGCCATCCGGGGTCGGCGTGGCCTGGCGGGTGTTGTCCTGGAGACGGTTCATCGCGTCGATGAAGACCTGGGTGGCGGCCTTGAACTCCTGCTGGCGCTGCCAGACCTCGTCCTTGGCGCGGGTGTCCTCGCCCTCCTCGCCGGCCTTGGGACTGGGGAAGTACTGCCAGGGCTGGTCGGCCAGTTGGTGCAGCTTCGCCGATCCGGCGCGGAACTTCTCCGCGTCGAAGGGCAGGCGTCCGCGGAGCATCCCGCCCATGTCCTCGCTGGTCCGTAGCATTTCCTTGAAGATCGCCTGGCGCTTGGCCTCGGGCGAATTGGGATCCATACGGTGACAGCCGCTCAGGGCGACGCCGGCCAGCAGCACGACGAGCAGGGACTTCAGCTTCATGGCAAGGCTCTTTTTTCAGGGTCGATCACGGAAGCGGCGGATTATCCGCCGCCACCGCCGATTGATCCAGAGCCGCGCGCCCGCACTGCGGCCATAGGCCGCAGCGGGCTGCTCAGGCGGAAACCACGAAGAACGCTGCGATGAGCAGCATGCCGACGAACCAGACCAGCGAGCGCAACGGCCCCCAGTCGGCGAGGTAGCAGATGACGTAGAGCAGGCGACTGGTGATCCAGGCAATGGCCAGGCTATCCAGGGTCGCCTGCGAAGCGTTGCCGACCAGATGGGCGATGATCACCGCCGCGGCGAACGCCGGGGTCACCTCGAAGGCGTTCAACTGGGCGTTGTTGGCACGCCGGCGGAAGCCTTCGAGCGAACCGAGGAACGCCCGCGGGTCGGCGTTGGCCCGACCGCCGTAGCCCTCCCCGCCGAACTTGGCGATGGAGGTACAGACGTAAGGCAGGAAGATCGCGATCAGCACGCACCAGAAAGCGATGGTCATGGCAGTTCCTTGTGGTTGTGGAACTGCAACTCAAGCTGGCGCCGCTCGTTCTGTAAAGGCACAGCCCCTTCAGAGTTTCATCAGCAGCATTCCGGCCAGCACCAGGCCGCACGCCAGCAGGCGCGGCAGTCCGAACGGCTCGTTGAGGAAGCGCATGCCGAACAGCACCGCCAACAGCACGCTGATCTCGCGCAACGCCGCCGCTTCGGCGATCGACCCCAGCTGCATGGCCCACAGCACCAGGCCGTAGCTGGCCAGCACGCAGACCCCGACCGCCAGGCCGAGCTTCCACTCCAGCGCCCAGAAGCGGGCGAAGGCGCGGGTTCGCGCGCCGGCGGCGATCAGCGGGAACGGCAGGCCGGAGAGCAGCGTCAGCCAGACCAGGTAGTCCAGCGCCAACGGCCAGCGCTTCAGGGCGTTGCCGTCGCTCCAGGTGTAGCCGCCGATGCACAGGCCGATCAGCAGCACCACCGGCAGGGTCCGCCAGGGCAGCCGCGAACCGCCGCCGCCCCAGAGCAGGCAAAGCATGCCGAAGGGGATCAACAGGATGCCGAGGATCTGCCGGCCGCTGAGCTGCTCGCCGCCGAACGCCAGGGTCAGGCCCAGCACCACCAGCGGCGACAGCCCGCGCATCAGCGGATAGACCAGGCCCAGGTCGCCGACCTTGTAGGCCTCGATCAGCAGTACCCGGTAGAGCAGTTGCAGGACGGTGGCGCCGAGCAGCCAGGGCCAGACTTCGGCCGGCGGCAGGCTGACGAAGGGCAACAGCAGGATGGCGCAGAGCACGCCGACCACGTCCATGCAGGCGACGACCAGCAAGCGGTCGCTGCTGAACTTGACCAGGGTGTTCCAGGTGGCGTGGAGAACGGCGGCGCACAGCACCAGGCTGGTGGCTAGCATGACGGACCTTATTGGTATAGACCAAGATAGTCTATCCCGGCGGAGGCTCCAGATGCTCACCCGTTGCAGCGTTTTTCCCTGAAAGCTCCTACGAAAGCGGAGAAACATGCAGCAGACATCGTTACGTCAAACGGCTTAATCTTCGGGCAATCCTGATGGACTACCATCGGCCAGCGCCGCACAGTGCCGGCCCGGCCTCCCTTATCAACGACACAGGAATCCCTGCCTTGAGCGCTCTCCTCAAGCCCCTCGACAACCGCTTGTTCTGGCCCGCGGTCGCCATCGGCGGCCTGCTGATCCTCGCTTTCGTCCTCTACCTCCAGCACGTGCGCGGCTTCGCGCCCTGCTCGCTGTGCATCTTCATTCGCCTGGACGTGCTCGGCCTGGTGCTCGCCGGGATCGTCGGCAGCCTCGCCCCGCGTTCGCGGATCGCCGGCGGCATCGCCGCGCTGGGCATGCTCGCCGCCAGCCTGGGCGGGATCTACCACGCCTGGTCGCTGGTCGCGGAAGAGAAACTGGCTGCCCAGGGCATGGGCAGTTGCAAGATGTTCATGGGCTTCCCCGAATGGATACCGCTGGACACCTGGCTGCCGCAGGTCTTCCAGCCCGAGGGACTGTGCGGCGAAGTGGTCTGGACCCTGCTCGGCCAGTCCATGGCGGTCTGGTCGCTGGCGCTGTTCGTGTTCTGCCTGCTGGCCCTGGCGGCCAAGCTGGCATTCGGCCGCCGCACCGCCTGACAGCGCCGATATCCGTGCCGGCACAAGGAACGTGCTGGCCATTGGCTGGTCTACAATCGAGCTTTCTCAACCCGGATGAGTACCACCATGCCTCGATTCCTCAGAAATGCCCTCCTTCCCGTCCTCGCCCTGCTGCTCAGCGGTTGCGGCTACAACGCCATGCAGGCCGGCGACGAACAGGTGAAAGCCGCCTGGTCGGAAGTGCTCAACCAGTACCAGCGGCGCGCCGACCTGGTGCCCAACCTGGTCAGCACGGTGAAGGGCTATGCCTCCCATGAGGCGTCGGTCCTGACCCAGGTCACCGAGGCCCGGGCCAAGGTCGGCAGCGTGCAGCTGAACGCCGACCAACTGGACGACGAGCAGGCCGTGCAGCGCTTCCAGAAGGCCCAGGGCGAACTGAGCTCGGCGCTTTCGCGCCTGCTGGTAGTCACCGAGAACTACCCGCAACTGAAGGCCGACGGCCTGTTCAAGGACCTGCTGACCCAACTGGAAGGCACCGAGAACCGCATCGCCGTCGCTCGCGGCCGCTACGTCAAGTCGGTACAGGAATACAACGTGCTGCTGCGCCAGTTCCCCGGCGTGATCACCGCCAAGCTGTTCGGCTACAAGCCCAAGGCGAACTTCAGCGTGGAAAACGAAGCGGCCATCTCCACCGCGCCGAAAGTCGATTTCGGCAACCCGCAACCGGCGCAGTAAGCCATGCGCCGGCTGCTACTGGGCGCCGGGCTGCTGCTCGCCAGCCTGGTCGCCTGGGCCGATGTGCCACCGATACCCGCGCTGACGGCGCGGGTCACCGACCTCACCGCGACCCTTTCCGGCGACCAGCGCCAGCACCTGGAGCAACAGCTCGCCGCCCTGGAAGCCAAGAGCGGCGCGCAGCTCGCGGTGCTGCTGGTCCCGACCACCGGCGACGATTCCATCGAGGAGTACGCGGTGCGTACCTTCGAGAAATGGAAGCTGGGCCAGAAGAAGGTCGACGACGGCGTCCTGCTGCTGGTGGCGAAGAACGACCGCACCCTGCGCATCGAGGTCGGCTACGGCCTGGAAGGGGCCATCACCGACGTCCAGGCCGGGCGGATCATCAGCGAGCAGATCACGCCGCAGTTCCGCCAGGGCAACTTCTATGGCGGCATCCAGGCCGGCGTGGACAGCCTGGTGCAACTGATCGATGCCGAGAAGAACCCGGACAGCGCTACCGTCGACGCCTTGCCGGCGGTTCCCGAGGCCACGCCGCCGCGGGCCCTGCCGGCGCCGGTCGAGGGTGAGGTGTATGACAGCGCCCCGCCGGAGCCGAAGAAGAAGAGCGGCCTGAGCGGACAGCTCTGGGGCAACCCGGTCTACCTCGGTGTCTATGTGGCGGTCCTGCTCGCCGTGGCCCTGCTCGGACGCCTGCTGCCGTTGCAGTGGATGCGGCGGCGCAGCATCGGCCGCTTCCTGCTTTGCAGCGCAGCGGTCGCCGGCCTGGCCTGGCTGTTGAGCATGGGCCTATGGCAGAACGTCGACCGCGCGGCGGACGACAGTCTCGGCGTACTGGCGCCGACCCTGTTCATCTACGCCCTGTTCCTGCTTCCCGGCGAAGTGCTGATGGCCATCCTCAGCGCCATCCTCAATAGTCGCGGCGGCGGTGGGGGAGGCGGCAGCGGCGGTGGCGGCATCTTCCGCGGCGGCGGCGGCTCCAGCGGCGGCGGCGGCGCCTCCGGACGCTGGTGACGAAAAGCCCGAGGCCTGCGCCTCGGGCTTTTTTCATCGGTCGGCGACGGTTCTCGCCGATGCCGGAAGTCTTCGCCACTATCCGGCAAACGACAGGGTAACGCGCCTCGTCAGGCGTATACCCAGAGCACCCTGACCGGCGCCTGGCTGCGGTTGGCATAGCGGCTGCGCATATGGCTGGGAATCTGGAAACCGTCGCCGGCCTGCAGGCGCAGCTCCTCGTCCTCCAGCCACAGGGTCAGCTCGCCTTCGAGCACGTAGCCGCCCTGCTCCGAGCTGTCCAGCAGGTCGCGCTCGCCGCTGTCGGCACCCGCTTCAAGGCAGGTTTCGAGCATGAAGAAGGCACCGCCGAGACGCGGCGACACCAGGTTGTCGCTGGCGCCACGAGCGTAGGCCAGGGTCCGACGCTCGCCCGGACGGGTCACCCAGGGCGAGGCCTGGGTCTTCGGCGAGCAGAAGAAGTAGGTCGCCGGCACCCCGAGCACCTGGCTGATGGCGACCAGGTCGTCCACCGCCGGCCGCGACAGGCCGCGCTCGACCTGGGAGACGAAGCCCACCGAACGGCGAATGCCGTCGGCCAGCGCCTGCAGGGTGATGCCCTTGCGCTTGCGCAATTCGCGCACCAGGCTGGCGATCTCCGCCAGGTCGTCGGCTACTTCGCTCATCTCGGCTCCGGGCCCTCTCAGAACAGGTCGCGCAAACGGTAATACGCTTTGCCCAGGGCTTCCAGCGGCGCGGCGAAGCGCTGGCCGCCGGGAAACTTCGGATTGCGCAGACGCTGGTAGAGCGCCAGGGTCTCGTCGTCGCCGAGCAGCGCGTCGCTGACCGCCCTGGCCGCCGCCAGACTCGGCAGCACGCCGTGGCCGGAGTAGCCTTGCAGCCAGTAGCGGTTGCCCTGCCGGCCGATGTCCGGGGTACGCCGCATGCTGCAGTCGATATGCCCGCCCCAGGCGTATTCCAGCGCCACCCCGCGCAACTGCGGGAACACCCGTTCGAGATAGGGCCGGGTGGCGGCGCGGATGTCGCTGGGCATGCCGCCCAGGTAGGTGCAGCCGCCGCCGAACAGCAGGCGGTGGTCCGGGGTCAGGCGGAAGTAGTCGAGGACGAACTGGTTGTCGGTCACGCAGCAGTTCTGCGGCAGCAACGACTTCGCCCGTTCCTCGCCGAGTGGCTCAGTGGCGACCTGATAGGTGCCCACCGGCAGCATCCGTTGCGACAGCTCGCTGTCCAGCCCGTCGATGTAGGCGTTGCAGGCCAGCACCAGCGCCGCGCAGCGGATCTCGCCGTGCTCGGTACGGACCCGGTAGCCGTCGCCCTCCTCGCGATAGCTCAGGGCCCGGGTCCGCTCGTGGATACGCCCGCCGGCGCGCTCGATGGCGGCGGCCAGGCCGAACGCCAGCTTGAGCGGATTCAGGTGTGCGGCGTGGGGATCGTAGAGACCTGCAAGGTAGCGCTCGCTGGCGATCCATTCGGGCAACTCGTCCTTCGCCACGAAGCGTAGCCCCTCGTAGCCCCAGCGGCGGTTGGCCTCGGCCTGCCAGTCGTAGAGCAGGCCGACCCGGCGCGGCAGGATCGCCGTCCATAGGTGGCCGACCCGGTAGTCGCAGTCGAAGCCATGTCGCTGCGGCAACGCGCGCATCTCGCCGGCCGCCCAGAGCATGCCGTCCCAGAGACGGCGTGCGCCTTCGTAGCCGAGGTCGGCCTCCAGCGGCGGCAGGTCGCTGGACCAGCCGGGCAGCGCCTGCCCGCCGTTGCGCCCGGAGGCCGCCCAGGCGATCCGGCTGGCTTCGATGACGCATACCTGGCGTCCGCCTTCGACCAGCCGCAGCGCCGTGTGCAAGCCGCTGAAACCGGCGCCGACCACCAGCACCTCACAGTCGAGGTCGCCCTCCAGGGCCTCGCGCGGCTGGATCAGTTCGGGATTGACGGCGGCGTAGTAAGTGCCGACATGCTCGTTGGATTGCAGGAACATCGCGACCTCCGTGAAATTATATTGGTTATTTTTCATGAAAAATAACATTTAAAATTTCACGACACCAGTCCCGAGCATTCGCAAACGGCCGGCAGAATGCCGTCGCGCACCAGCAGAGGCAGAGGGGCAAATATTCGAAAGGAGGCGGGAAGCCCCCCGCCAGAGCGAAACTGGCGAGGGGAACAGACGTGCGGACGGCGCGGCTCGCACCGCGGAGAAAAGGTGCACGACCACGGGCGGGGGCATGCCGGGCGTGCTGCGCCAGTGTCGGCGCCGACGGGAGCGGGCGACAGGTACGAATGCACCAGCCGCCCTGGTGCATTCGTACCCTCTTCGTTTATTTGCGCCCGTTGCCGTTGCGCGGCTCCGGCGCGAATCCGCGTTCGCGTGCCCAGACGATGGCCTCGCCACGGCTGTGGACATCGAGCTTGGCGTAGATGGTCGCCACGTGGTTGCGCACGGTGTTCGGCGCCAGGCCCAGTTCCTTGGCGATCTCCTTGTCCGCCAGGCCCTGGCAGATGAGGTCGAACACCTCGCGCTCGCGCGCGGTCAGGTCGGCCAGTTCGGCGCCGGTGCCCGGCGCGTTGGCGCGGCGCACGTTGGCGAGCTTTTCGATCAGGGTGCGGCTGAACCAGGAAGCGTCCTGCATCACCGTCTCGATGGCGTGCACCAGCTCCATTTCGGTGCGCCGCCGGTCGCTGATGTCCAGCAAGGCCACCAGCACGCAGTCCTGCTCGTTGAGGCTCACCGCCTCGGCCGAGACCAGGCAGTCCAGGCCGTTGCGATCCTTGTGCTGCAGGCGCAGCTGGACGTTGCGCACGCTGCCGCTCTGCGCCAGCAGCTCGCCCAGGCGCTCGGCGCCGCCGTCCTGCCACAGCCCGCAGGCAACGGTGGACTCGCCGAGCAGTTCCTCGGCCTGGTAGCCGAAGGTTTCGCTGAAGGCCTGGTTGATATCCAGCGCCTGCAGGTCGTCGCCGCACAGCACCAGGCTCGGCACCGGTGCCATGCGGAAGGCCTTGGCGAAGCGCTCCTCGCTCTTGCGCAAGGCCTCCTCGGCCTTCTTCCGCGGTTCGAGATCGGTGAAAGTGAAGAGCATGCAGGCCTCCTCGCCGACCTCTATCGGCTGCCCGGCGACCACCACGCACTTGCGTCCGCCCTCCGCCACCCGCAGGCTCGCCTCCATCTGCGGGATGGTCTCGCCGGCGCCCAGACGCTCCACCGCCAGTTCGCGGCGCTCGGCCTGGTCGAGTACGTCCAGCTCGTACACCGAACGGCCGATCACCTGGTCGCGGGCATAGCCGGTCATTTCCAGGAAACCGACATTGACCTTCACGTAGCGGTAGTCGCTGAGCCGGCAGATCACCGCCGGCGCCGGGTTGGCATTGAAGGTCTTCTCGAAGCGCTGCTCGGCGCTGGCCCACTCGGTGGCGTCGTGGAGGATCAGCACCAGGCAGTCGGGCTTGTCCTCGGGGGTGGTCAGCACCAGCCCGCGCACGCGGTGCACCCAGCGGGTGTCCTCGTCGGCGGCGGGAAACACTTCCACCACCACGTCGCTGAAGCACTCGCCAGCCACCAGGCGCTCGGCCGGGTACTGCCCCTCCTGCAGCGGATGATTGTTGCGGTAGCGCAGGCGAAAGCGTTCGCGATACTCGCCGGTATCGGCGCCCAGGCCTTGCAGCGAATCGACGCCGTGCATCGCCAGGGCCGCCTCGTTGGCCCAGAGGATGCGCTGGTCCGGCTCGATCAGGATCACCCCTTCGGTAAGACCGGCGATGATCTGCTGCAACTGGCGGCGGTCGGTCTGGGTACGCAGTACCTGGTCGTTCATGCTGTTCCTCTTGGATGGAGCGATTTTCCGGGGGCAGCAAGGATGCCCGCCCGCCCTGACCGCGCACGCGTGACGATTGCACTAGCGGTGCTAGTGCATTTGCATCGCGAAACGATAGCGGAGGCACCCCTACCCTGGCGATACAGGAAGCAATGTCCGGGCGGGAAGCCCAGACGCCGCGCCGGCCGGGAGGCTACGCCGCCCCTCGGTCCCGAGGTCGTCGACGCATCCACCCGACTCGCCCTGCACGAGAAGAAAGCCCCATCCCCTTGCATGAGCGATGCGATGAGCAAGAACAAGCACCCCGATCTCGGCGAGATCCAGCGCAGCCTGAACCAGGCGCTGGAAGGCTACGACTGCCAGTGCCGGATGCACTACGACGGCACCGTCAGTATCAATGTCGCCGCCCGAGAGCACGACGAAACCTTCACCTTCGTCGGCATCCAGCCCGGCGAGCTGGACAACCCCACCCGCCTGCACCTGTTCGCCGAAAGCCTGCGTCGCGACCTGGCACTACTGGAGCCCTGGTTGGGAAAGCACGCAGCCTAGAATAAAAAAAGCGCCCCACAGGACCAAAACGACGTCCGGAGGCGCATGCGAGGACAGAGGAATCTTTCTGGCGATCAGGCCCGGCGTGCGATCTCCGCCGGCCGATGCGCCAGGTAATCGAGCAACAGGAACAGCACCGGCGCCACCTCGCGGCAATGCGCGACACCCTGGCGGATCCTCCCGGCGCTCTGCACCGCCCCTTCCCGTTGCAGGTCCTGCGGGCAGGCATCGAGCAGCGCCTCGATGCTCTCCGCGGTGCTTTCCAGGTGACATTGCAGGCCGATAGCCTGCTCGTTCCAGATGAAGCCCTGGTTTGCGCAGGCAGCCGAACCATAGAGCGGCACGCTGCCGGCCGGCAGGTCGAAGGTCTCGCCGTGCCAGTGGAACGCCATCAGCCGTTCCGGCAGGCGCTCGCCCAGCGGCGAGCCCAGCGCCTGGCTGTACCTGTGCAGCGGCCACCAGCCGATCTCCGCCTGGCGTCCCGGGCGTACCGCAGCCCCCAGCGCCTGGGCCAGCAGCTGCGCGCCGAGGCAGATGCCGAGGACCTTCTTGCCGGCATCCAGCGCCGCGCGGATCAAACGCTTCTCCGCCACCAGCCAGGGATATTGCGCTTCGTCGTGGACGCTCATCGGCCCGCCCATCACCACCAGCAGGTCGAAGCTGTCCAGCGCAGGCAGGTGGGCGTCGGCGTAGAGGTAGCAGACGTGCTCGTGCTCGCAGTGGCGGCCGATCCAGTCGCCGATCCGCGCGCTGCCTTCGAAGGGAACGTGTTGCAATACCAGGGCGCGCATCAGGCCACCTCCTCGTGTCGGTTGGCGATCCGGGCCAGGGCCCGTTCCAGTCGCCGCAGCATTTCGTCGACGTTGGCCCGGCTCACCGTCAGCGCCGGGGAAAAACGCAGGCAGTGCGGCTGCGGCGCGTTGATCAGCAGGCCTTCGCCGAACGCCGCGCGAACCACCGCCGGCGCGCGCTGGCCGATCAGCGGCAGCCCCCAGAACAGTCCCTGGCCGCGCAGCGGACCATGCCCATAGCGACGCGCGACACGGGCCAGGCCATCGCGCAGGTGGGTGCCCTGCTCGCGCACCTGCTCCAGGAAACCCGGCTCCAGCACGGTATTCAGTACCGCCAGCCCGGCAGCGGTCATCAACGCGTTGCCGTGGTGGGTGCCAAGCTGGTCGCCCGGTTCGAAGCAGCAGGCGTTGCCACGCGCCAGCAGCGCCGACAGCGGCACCCCGGCGCCGAGGCCCTTGCCGAGGGTAACGATGTCGGCGCGTACCCCGTACAGTTCCTCCGCCAGCAGCGCGCCGCAGCGGCCGATGCCGGTCTGCACCTCGTCGAGGATCAACAGGACGCCACGCTGTCGGCACAGCCGCTCGATGCCACGCAGGTAGTCGAGGGTCGCCGGGATCACCCCGGCATCGCCCTGCACCGGCTCCAGCATCACCGCCACGGTCTCTTCGTCTATGGCCGCGGCCATGGCGTCGAGGTCGTTGAACGGCACCCTGGCAAATCCCTCCAGGCCATGCTGCGCCGGCTTGCCACAAGCCGTCAGGGTGCCCGGGGTGCGTCCATGGATGCTGTTGACAGTGCTGACGATCCGTTGCGCGCCGCCGCGATGCAGGTGGCCCCACTTGCGCGCCAGGGCGATGGCCGCTTCGTTGGCCTCGGCGCCGCTGGTGAGGAAGTAGGCCTGGTCGCTGCCGGTCGCCAGGCACAGGCGCTGCGCCAATGCCAGCACCGGCCGGTTGAGCAGGCCGGGGCCGGCGCTGACCAGTTCCCGCGCCTGCCGGGCCAGGGCCTGGACCAGCACGCTGGGACTGTGGCCAAGGCAGTTCACCGCCAGGCCCTGGGTGAAGTCGAGGAAGGCGCGTCCGTCGCTGTCCCACAGCCACGAGCCCTGGCCACGGACGAACACCTGCGCGGGCCGTTCCTGGGTGCGCATCAGGCGCAGGCTATCCAGCGCATCAGCCATCTTTCAGTTCCTCGGTCATGTACTCCACCGCCAGCAGGCGCACGCCCTGTGGCCCCTGCTCCAGCAGCCGACGCTTTTCCCGGCGCGTTTCGAAGCGCAGTTCGAAGCCGTCGCCGGCGGGGAAGCGCTGGCGCATCAGCTCGCGCACCTCGGCAAAGCGCACGGCGCTCACCGTCATGCTGGCCAACAGCCGGCCGGACTGGCTCAAGGTGATCAGGTAGTCGCTCAAGAGGCATGCTCCCGGTAATCCGATGGCCCGTGCAGGCGCGGCCCCCAGTCTTCCACCACGCCGCTGGACAGGCGTTTCGCCGCTGTCTTGCGCCAACGCTGGGAGAGCGCGTCGCAGGCCATCATCTGGCGCAACCCGAGAGGCTCCAGGGGATCGCCGAAATACCACTGCAACAGGCGGGCGACGGTCAGTTCAGGGTAATGCCGCTGGACCAGCTTCAGCTGGTCCCCGGGAGTCACCATGCCACTGCGCAGGACCCGATAGAACCAGCCGCAGCGGCCGCCGCTCTGCAATTCGTCGGGCAGCTCGGGAAGATTCCAGCGCTGGCCCTGGCGATAGCAGGGCGAACGCGGCTGGCTGACTTCCAGCAGGGCATCGCCCCAATGGAACTGGTCGCCGATGCAGACCTCGGCTTCGGTGATGCCGTAGGTCGAGATGTTCTCGCCGAACGCCGGCAGTTGCCAGCGGTTCAGCGGGTGGCGCTTGCGCCAGTAGCGGTAGTGCTCGGCAGGATAGTGATGGAGAGCGCGCTCGAGGCCGCCGTGGTGGCGGATGTCGGCCTGTTCGTCGCCGGGCAGGCCATCGTGGCCCAGCCAGAACTCCTGCTCGACCGGCAGCTTGTCGATCGCGCTGACCAATCCGCCCCAGGTTTCTTCGACTTTACCTATGAAAACACCGTTTACGACTATCTGCTCCATTGCTCCGCGACCACCCGATGTACCGCCAATGCAGCTAGACTAGTGCCACACGCGGGACCCACTCCATTTCGATTTTCCAGTTTCATCGATAAGAACAGCTTATGGATTTTCGCCAACTCCGCTATTTCGTCGCGCTCTACGAGGAAGGCCACGTCGGCCGCGCCGCCGAACGCCTGGCCCTGTCGCAACCGGCCCTCTCGCAGCAGATCCGCCAGTTGGAGCAGAACCTCGACGTCTCGCTGTTCCAGCGCAGCGGCAAGCGCCTGCTGCCGACCGTCGCCGCCCACACCCTGTACAACCATGCGGTACCGCTGCTGGAGGGATTGGAAAGGGCCCGCGAGGCGATGCGCGTATTCCGCGGACAGACCCCGCGCAGCCTGGCGATCGGCGTGCTGCAGACGGTCAACGCCAGCCTGGTGCCGTACATGGTCGAACGCCTGCACGCCGCGCAGCCGCATCTGCGGGTGCAGATCTACGAACTGTCGGGAATCGACATCGAGCGGCGCCTGCTCACCGGCAACCTGGATATCGGCATCGGCTTCCTGCCGCCGCGCCAGCCGGGCTTGCACAGCGTCGAGCTGTACGAGGACGAATTGCAGCTGGTGATCCCCGAGGAACACCCGTTGAAGGAGTTCAGAAAGGTGTCCCTGGCCCAGGCCGCGGAGTTGCCGATGCTGCTGCTCGGCGAAGAGTTCCGCGCGCGCCAGATCTGGCAGGAGCAACTCGCCGCGATCGGCCGGCGGCCGCGGGTGCAGGCGGAACTGAACCACATGAGCGGGATTCTCGACAGCCTGCCGCAGACCCGCTTCGCCACCGTTCTACCGGGCAAGGCACGGCAGATGCACTCGAACCAGCGGCTGCTGTGGAAACCGCTCAGCGAACCGCGCATCCCGCTGAAGGTCGGCCTGGTCTACCGCGACGCGCAGCGCCAGCACGCCAGCGTCGAGCTGCTGCGTTCGCTGCTGGAAGGCGTGATCTGAGCGACGCGGTTTTCCTCGGGCAATAAAAAACCCCGCCTTTTGGGCGGGGTTTTGCAGACCTCTATCCTGACATCCGTGCTACGCCACCATCCATGGTGGATTCCCTTGGTTTCCGTATTGTCTTTGGCGCTTCCTGCGCAATGTCCTGACGGTTTGAAGATTACGCATCTCCGCGAGGGGGAGAAAGCAGCCAAAACCACCGCCGTTTGTAAGCCTTGGCTTACACGCTGTAATAGTTCCGCTCGCCGGACCGACGGCAGCGCCCACCCGCCGCGAGCTTGCCGTGCATCAAGATGACCTGCGCCGGGCCCGCTACAGTGGGCAGTCCCCTCATCATCGCGAGCCTTCCCAGCATGGAATTCCAGCGCGTCCACCAGCAGTTGCTGCAAAGCCACCACCTGTTCGAACCGCTTTCTCCCGTCCAGCTCCAGGAACTGCTCGCCAGCAGCGACCTGGTCAACCTCGACAAGGGCGCCTACGTGTTCCGCCAGGGCGAGCCGGCGCACGCCTTCTACTACCTGATTTCCGGCTGCGTGAAGATCTACCGGCTGACCCCGGAAGGCCAGGAGAAGATTCTCGAAGTAACCAACGAACGCAACACCTTCGCCGAGGCGATGATGTTCATGGACACCCCGAACTACGTGGCCACCGCCCAGGCCGTGGTGCCCAGCCAGCTGTTCCGTTTCTCCAACAAGGCCTACCTGCGCCAGTTGCAGGACAACACCCCGTTGGCCCTGGCCCTGCTGGCCAAGCTCAGCACCCGCCTGCACCAGCGCATCGACGAGATCGAGACGCTTTCCCTGAAGAACGCCACCCACCGCGTGGTGCGCTACCTGCTGACCCTCGCCGCCCACGCGCCGGGGGAGAACTGCCGGGTGGAAATCCCGGTGGCCAAGCAACTGGTGGCCGGTCACCTGTCGATCCAGCCGGAAACCTTCTCGCGGATCATGCACCGCCTCGGCGACGAGGGCATCATCCGCCTCGACGGCCGCGAAATCAGCATCCTCGACCGCGAACGCCTGGAGTGCTTCGAGTGAACAGCGCCGCCGCTTGATCGCGGTCAAGCGCGCCACGGCCCGTCCACCGGCAAGCTGGCGGGGTCGAGCCCGCGAGAACGCCCATGCGCCAATGCCTGTATTGCCTCCATGAAACCGAAGGCGCGGAAAGCGCCTGCGAACAGTGCGGCATGCCACTGCCCAGCGCTTCCCAGCGCCAGCTCCAGGGTCGCCGGCAGCAGCGCTTCGCCTGGTTCTGCGTCGGGCTGGCGCTGTTCTGCCTGGGCATGATGCTCTGGCTGCCGCGCGATGTTCCCTGAGGCCTCTCAGCGGCGCAGGCGCCGATAGAGCTGGAGCAGGCGCTCGGGCAACTGCCCGGCGCGCTCGACCAGCGCGAAGCCGTCGGCGCCGAACAGGTAGGGCAGGTAGTCCGCCGCCTCCTTGTCGATGGTGATGCAGAACGGCACCAGTCCCTGGCTGCGCGCCTCGATCACCGCCTGGCGGGTGTCCTCGATGCCGTAGCGGCCCTCGTAGCGGTCCAGGTCGTTGGGCTTGCCGTCGCTCAACAGCAACAGCAGGCGACGCTTCTGCGGCTGCCCGCCGAGCACCTGGCTGGCCCGGCGGATCGCCGCGCCCATCCGCGTGTAGTAGCCCGGCGAGAGCGCCAGCACGCGACCGCGGACCTCGCCGCCGTAGCCTTCGTCGAAGTCCTTCAGCACCTGCCAGCGCACCTGCTGCCGGCGCACCGAGGAAAATCCGTACAGCGCGAAGGGGTCGCCCAGCGCCTGCAACGCTTCGCCGAACAGCAGCAGGCTGTCGACGATGCTGTCGATCACTCGCCGCTGGTCGTCGAGGTAGGCTTCGGTGGACATCGACAGGTCCGCCAGCAACAGGCAGGCGAGGTCGCGCCGGCGCGGCCGCTGTTCGAGGAACAGGCCTGGCTGGGTGGAACCGCCGCGCCGCCGCTCGACCTGGAAGTCGAGCCAGGCATCGAGGTCGATCTCGTCGCCCTGCGGCTGCTGGCGCAGGCGTTGGCGGCCGTCGCGCAGGCAGGCGAACTGGCGGCGCAGATGCAGCGCGGTCTTCTCCAGGTGCGCCGGCAGGCTGGCGCGGGTCGCGCCGCGCGGCCGCATCGGTTGCAGCAGCACGTGGTCGCTCAGCAGGCGCTGCTGCCGATAGTCCCACTCGGGCAGCTTCAGCCCGGGGCCGAGCGGCAGGTCGTCGTAGTCGGCGGCCGGCAGGTCGAGGTCAAGGCGCAGGCCGCCGCCCTTCTGCGTGCGCTGGCGCGACAGCGACAGGTAGTCGAGGTCTTCGGCGACGCGCGCGCCGTCCGGGTCGTCCTCGTCGTCGCTACAGCGGTCCAGGGCCAGGTGCTCCGACCAACTGAGCAGGCTTTCCAGGCGGAACAGCAGCAGGTTGCGTTCGCTGTCGCGTTCCTCGACGCGCTCGGCGCGCTTGCGCGCTCCGCTGCGGGCGACCTGGCGCTTGCCGGCGCCTGCGGCCGCTTCCTCGCCGTCCTCCGCGCTGGCGGAAGGCGTCCAGCGCTCGCCGGGATACAGCCACAGCGGCACCGGCCAGGGCGCCCGCTCGACTCGCGGGAAGCGCTCGACGCTGCCCGGCTCGGCAAGCGCGCGGCGCAGGGCGATTTCCAGTTCGGCGTCTGCCGCCGGGCAATCGTCCAGCGACGGGCGCTGGCGCAGATGCGCGGCGACCAGCCGGGCGTAGCGCGGGCGCAGCGCCGGATAGGCGTCGAGCAACTGCCGCGCCCAGCGCTGGTTGTCCTGCGCCCAGTGCCGCAGCGGCCCGGCGCTGGCCGCCAGCAGCGCCAGCCAGCGATACAGTTCGCGGTTCAGCTCGGCCTGCGGATAGACCGCGAGGGACTCCGGCAGGCGCAGGCTGTCGCCGTTGAACCAGGACACCGGGGCCTGCTCGCAGGTCCCGGCGACCCGCTGCAACCAGGTGCTGCGTAGCAGCAGGCGGCGCGCCGGGGTCGCCTCGAGGGCTACCCCCGGTGCACCGCCGAGCGCCCGGAAGAGCATACCGAGCGGACGCCGCATGCTCTCCAAGGTCACCCGCGCCGCCTCGAACTCGCCGCTGGCATGGCGGGTGATGAAGCGGTGCCAGTGGGCGCCGACCCATTCCTCCAGCTCGACGGCGAAGGCCATCTCAGGCGGCCGCCTTGCCGCGCCGGAAGCTCAGCAGGTAGGCGACCAGGCCGATGAGGAACACCACCCCGGCGCCTTCGCGCAGCCAGTAGAAGATCGCCAGCTGGTCCTGGGTGGCCATGAAGGTCATCGCCGCGCCGTCCGCCGGCATCCGTTGCAGCCAGACCTGCAGCACCCCGGCCGCGGAGAGGAACAGGGTGATGAACACCATCGCCACGGTCATCAGCCAGAAGCCCCACATCTCCAGGACCTGCGAGCGGTTGTCCATCGCCTCGCCGATCCCGCGCAGGCGCGGCATGGCGTAGGAGATGATGGTCATCACGATCATCGCGTAGGCGCCATAGAAGGCCATGTGGCCGTGGGCGGCGGTGAGCTGGGTGCCGTGGGTGTAGTAGTTGACCGGCGCCAGGGTATGCATGAAGCCCCACACTCCCGCGCCGAGGAAGGCCATCACCGTGGTGCCCATGGCCCACAGCGCGACCGCGCGGTTCGGATAGTCGCGGCGGCGGCGGTTGATGGTGTTGAAGGCGAACAGCACCATGGCGAAGAACGGCAGCGGCTCCAGCGCCGAGAATACCGAGCCGAGCCACAGCCAGTAGCCGGGCACGCCGATCCAGAAGTAGTGGTGGCCGGTGCCGATGATGCCGCTGATCAGCGCCATGGCGATGATCACGTAGAGCCACTTCTCGATCACCTCGCGGTCGACCCCGGTGATCTTCACCAGCACGAAGGCGAGGATCGCACCCATGATCAGTTCCCACACGCCTTCCACCCACAGGTGCACCACCCACCACCAGTAGAACTTGTCGCGGGTGAGGTTTTCCGGGTTGTAGAAGGAGAACAGGAACAGCAGGGCGAGGCCGATCAGGCCGGTCATCAGGACCATGCTGATGGCGGTCTTGCGCCCGCGCAGCACGGTCATGCCGACGTTGAACAGGAAGCCCAGGGCGACGATCACGATGCCCGCCTTGCTGATGGTCGGCTGTTCGAGGAACTCGCGGCCCATGGTCGGCCACAGTTCGTTGCCGGTGAGCCTGGCCAGGCCGGCGTAGGGCACCAGCAGGTAGCCGAGGATGGTCAGCACGCCGGCGGCGGCGAATACCCAGAACAGGATCCAGGCCAGCTTCGGGCTGTACAGCTCGCAGTCGCTCTCCTCCGGCACCAGGTAGTAGGCAGCGCCCATGAAGCCGAACAGCAGCCAGACGATCAGCAGGTTGGTGTGCACCATGCGCGCGACGTTGAAGGGGATCGCCGGGAACAGGAAGTCGCCGATCACGTACTGCAGGCCCATGATCAGGCCGAACAGGATCTGCCCGACGAAGAGGATCAGGGCGAACACGAAGTAGGGTTTGGCGACCGCCTGCGAGGCGAATTTCAGGGAGCCATTGGGCGACATCATCAACCCTCCTTGTTCGGCGGCCATTGGTTGGTATCGATCTTCGAGCTCCACTTGAGGAACTCGGCCAGGTCGTCGACCTGGCCCTCGCTGAGATGGAACTGCGGCATGGCGCGGCGGCCCGGCACGTTCAGCGGCTGGATCTTCATCCAGGCCTGGAGGAAGGTGTTGAAGCCCTCCTCGCCGCCACGGCGTCCGACCACGTTGCCCAGCTCCGGCGCGAAGTAGGCGCCCTCCCCGAGCAGGGTGTGGCAGCCGACGCAGTTGTTCTGCTCCCAGACCAGCTTGCCGCGCACCACCGCGGCGCTCATCGCGGCCTCGTTGGTGCGCTCGGGCAGGGTCTTCTCGGTGTGGTAGGTCAGGGCCAGGAACAGCAGGATGAAGAACACACTCCCGCCGAAATAGATGTTCCTGGCCATGCCTTTGGTAAAAGTCTCGGACATGCGGCCTCCTGGAATGGGTGGTGCGGCGATTCTAGGAAGCGGCGGCGGCGAACCCGCTTGATGGCAATCAAGATTCCCGAACGATTTACTCAGTTATTCATCCGCGCCAGGTACAGCGCAGCGCCCACCGCCAGGGCCATCAGCAGCGGCCAGGCCAGCAGCAGGCGGCGCCATAGCGCCGGGGCATGGGCCAGCTCCATGAAGCGCTCGCCGATCAGCCAGCCCTTGGCCACCGCGCAGGCCAGCACCGCCGCCAGCAGCCAGGGAGAGTCGCCGGCGCCGCCCAGCAGCACGCCGGCCACGGCCAGCGCCAGCAACGCCAGCCAGCAGAGGGTCAGGGTTCGCATCGGCACCTCATTGCAGGACGTAGACCAGCGGGAACAGCAGCACCCAGACCAGGTCGACCATGTGCCAGTAGAGCACTCCCGACTCCAGTCCCGAGCAAGCCTGCGGCGTATAACACCAGCGCCAGCAGGCCTGCGCCAGCCAGCCGAGGATCAGCAGGCCGAGCAGGACGTGGAGGAAATGGAAGCCGGTCAGGCACCAGTAGAGGGTGAAGAAAGTGTCGTGTTCGATGTCCAGGCCGAGGTCGGCGAGCCGCCCGTACTCGTGCAACTTCAGGCCGACATAGACCAGCGCCAGCAGCAGCGCCGCCAGCAACCAGCCGCTCGCCTGGCGCGGCCGTCCGCGGCGCACCGCGTGCACCGCCAGCGCGGCGAGCCAGCCGGAGCTGAGCAGGGCCACGGTCAGCAACAGGCCCCAGCGGCTATCCAGTTGCTCCCGGCCGGCACGGAACAGCTCCGGCTGCCAGGCCTGGGCGCCGGCGAACGCCAGCAGCAGCAGGCTGAACACGCTGAGTTCGGCGAGGATGAAGAACCACATCGCCAGGTCGCCGGGCAGGCGCCGCTCGACGGTATCAGGCGACATGGAGATCGACGATGTCCATCAGCGCCGCCACCGTCGCCGGGTCGTCCGAGAGCGGTTCGGCCAGCGCCACCCGGCACGCCTCGCGCGGGTCCATGCCGTCGCCGATGAGGCGCGCGGCGAAGATCAGCAGGCGGGTCGAGGCGACTTCCTCCAGGTCGTGCTGCTCCAGCCGCCGCAGCGCCTGGCCCAACTGCACCAGGCGCTGCGCCAGGGCCTCGGCGCAACCGCTTTCGCCGACCAGGATGCGTGCCTCCTGCTGCGCCGCCGGGTAGTCGAAGCGCAACGCGACGAAACGCTGCCGGGTGCTGGGCTTCAGGCCCTTGAGCAGGTTCTGGTAGCCGGGGTTGTAGGACACCACCAGCATGAACGAAGGCGGCGCCTGCAACGTCTCGCCGGTGCGCTCCAGGTACAGCTCGCGGCGGTCGTCGGCCAGCGGGTGGATGGCGACCGTGGTGTCCTGGCGCGCCTCCACCACTTCGTCCAGGTAGCAGATACCGCCTTCGCGCACTGCGCGGGTCAGCGGGCCGTCCTGCCACCAGGTGCCGTCGGCGCCGATCAGATGGCGGCCGAGCAGGTCGGCGGCGCCCAGGTCGTCGTGGCAGGCGACGCTGTACAGCGGCAGTTCCAGGCGCCGCGCCATGTACTGGACGAAGCGGGTCTTGCCGCAACCGGTGGGGCCCTTGAGCAATACCGGCAGGCCGTGCCGCCAGGCGCGCTCGAAGACTTCGATCTCATGGCCGGTGGCCTCGTAGAAGGGTGTCGCGTCCCGCATGTCCTACTCCTGCGCTAGGGATTAGGACCGCACGCTATTCACAGTTGGAAGGTGCCACAAGCGCAAAGCAACGCAATCTTGATTCCGGTCAAGCAAGGGTAAAGACCCTGCTTTCTATGATCCTTTCGCGCCATGAATTCCCGGGAGTTCCCGACGCAGCCACCCCCAAAACACTGCTAAGGGAGCGCCTCGCAGGGCTCCTGAGGAGATAGACCATGCCATTTGGCAAGCCACTGGTGGGCACCTTGCTCGCCTCGCTGACGCTGCTGGGCCTGGCCACCGCTCACGCCAAGGACGACATGAAAGCCGCCGAGCAATACCAGGGTGCCGCTTCCGCCGTCGATCCCGCTCACGTGGTGCGCACCAACGGTGCCCCCGACATGAGTGAAAGCGAGTTCAACGAGGCCAAGCAGATCTACTTCCAACGCTGCGCCGGTTGCCACGGCGTCCTGCGCAAGGGCGCCACCGGCAAGCCGCTGACCCCGGACATCACCCAGCAACGCGGCCAGCAATACCTGGAAGCGCTGATCACCTACGGCACCCCGCTGGGCATGCCGAACTGGGGCAGCTCCGGCGAGCTGAGCAAGGAACAGATCACCCTGATGGCCAAGTACATCCAGCACACCCCGCCGCAACCGCCGGAGTGGGGCATGCAGGAGATGCGCGAATCGTGGAAGGTGCTGGTGAAGCCGGAGGACCGGCCGAAGAAACAGCTCAACGACCTCGACCTGCCCAACCTGTTCTCGGTGACCCTGCGCGACGCCGGGCAGATCGCCCTGGTCGACGGCGACAGCAAGAAGATCGTCAAGGTCATCGATACCGGCTATGCCGTGCACATCTCGCGGATGTCCGCTTCCGGCCGCTACCTGCTGGTGATCGGCCGCGACGCGCGGATCGACATGATCGACCTGTGGACCAAGGAGCCGACCAAGGTCGCCGAGATCAAGATCGGCATCGAGGCGCGCTCGGTGGAAAGCTCCAAGTTCAAGGGCTACGAGGACCGCTACACCATCGCCGGCGCCTACTGGCCGCCGCAGTTCGCGATCATGGACGGCGAGACCCTGGAACCGAAGCAGATCGTCTCCACCCGCGGCATGACCGTAGACACCCAGACCTACCACCCGGAACCGCGCGTGGCGGCGATCATCGCCTCCCACGAGCACCCCGAGTTCATCGTCAACGTGAAGGAGACCGGCAAGGTCCTGCTGGTCAACTACAAGGACATCGACAACCTCACCATCACCAGCATCGGTGCGGCACCGTTCCTCCACGACGGCGGCTGGGACAGCAGCCACCGCTACTTCATGACCGCCGCCAACAACTCCAACAAGGTTGCCGTGATCGACTCCAAGGACCGTCGCCTGTCAGCCCTGGTCGACGTCGGCAAGACCCCGCACCCGGGGCGTGGCGCCAACTTCGTGCATCCCAAGTACGGCCCGGTGTGGAGCACCAGCCACCTGGGCGACGGCAGCATCTCGCTGATCGGCACCGATCCGAAGAACCATCCGCAGTACGCCTGGAAGAAAGTCGCCGAGCTACAGGGCCAGGGCGGCGGCTCGCTGTTCATCAAGACCCATCCGAAGTCCTCGCACCTCTACGTCGACACCACCTTCAACCCCGACGCCAGGATCAGCCAGAGCGTCGCGGTGTTCGACCTGAAGAACCTCGACGCCAAGTACCAGGTGCTGCCGATCGCCGAATGGGCCGATCTCGGCGAAGGCGCCAAGCGGGTGGTGCAGCCCGAGTACAACAAGCGCGGCGATGAAGTCTGGTTCTCGGTGTGGAACGGCAAGAACGACAGCTCCGCGCTGGTGGTGGTGGACGACAAGACCCTGAAGCTCAAGGCCGTGGTCAAGGACCCGCGGCTGATCACCCCGACCGGCAAGTTCAACGTCTACAACACCCAGCACGACGTGTACTGAGACCCGCGTGCGGGGCACGCCCCGCACGCTCCCCCCTACGAGGAACCGTGATGAAACCGTACGCACTGCTTTCGCTGCTCGCCGCCGGCACCCTGCTCGCCCAGGGCGCCTGGGCCGAAGACCCCGAAGTGCTGTTCAAGAACAAGGGCTGCGTGGCCTGCCATGCCATCGACACCAAGATGGTCGGCCCGGCCTACAAGGACGTCGCCGCCAAGTTCGCCGGCCAGGCCGGCGCCGAAGCGGAACTCGCGCAGCGGATCAAGAACGGCAGCCAGGGCGTCTGGGGCCCGATCCCGATGCCGCCGAACGCGGTCAGCGACGACGAGGCGCAGACCCTGGCGAAGTGGGTCCTGTCGCAGAAATGAACGCCCCTCCGGACTTCCGGCGCGCCGCCAGCCACGCCTTGTGGCTGGCCCTCGCGCTGACGTTCGCCTGTCCTCTTCCGGGCCTGGCCGACGAGCATCCCGATGCCCGTCGCCAGGCCCAGTTGCGTCACCTGCTGTTGCAGGACTGCGGCTCTTGCCACGGCCTGCGCCTGACCGGCGGCCTCGGCCCGGCGCTGACCCCCGAGGCCCTGCGCGGCAAGCCGCGCGAATCGCTGGTCGCCACCGTGCTCATGGGCCGTCCGCAAACCCCGATGCCCCCCTGGGCCGGCCTGCTCAGCGAAGACGACGCCGGCTGGCTGGTGGACCGCCTGATCGAAGGAGAGATCGCCCCATGAACCTGCGTCCCCTCGCGCCGCTTTTCCTCGCCCTGCTCGCCGGCTGTAGCCAGCAGCCGCCCTTGCGCGGCAGCGGCGACCTCGGCGTGCTGATCGAACGCGCCGACGGCAGCGTGCAGATCCTCGACGGCACGGCGAAGACCTCGCTGGCGCGGGTCGAAGGCCTCGGCGACCTGTCCCACGCCTCCCTGGTGTTCTCCCGCGACCAGCGCTACGCCTACGTGTTCGGGCGCGACGGCGGCCTGACCAAGCTCGACCTGCTGGCCCAGCGCATCGACAAGCGCCTGATCCAGGGCGGCAACAGCATCGGCGGAGCGATCAGCCAGGACGGTCGGCTGGTCGCGGTATCCAACTACGAGCCGGGCGGGGTCAAGGTGTTCGACAGCCGCACCCTGGAGCTGGTCGCCGAGATTCCCGCCACCCGCCTCCCCGGCCAGGACAGGAACTCCCGGGTGGTCGGCCTGGTCGACGCGCCGGGGCAGCGCTTCGTGTTCAGCCTGTTCGACAGCGGCGAGATCTGGATCGCCGACTTCAGCCAGGGCGACACGCCGCGCCTGACCCGCTTCCGCGATATCGGCAAGCAACCCTACGACGCCCTCATCAGCCCCGACGGGCGCTACTACATGGCCGGCCTGTTCGGCGAGGACGGCATGGCCCAGCTCGACCTCTGGCACCCGGAGCGCGGCGTCAGGCGCGTACTCGGCGACTACGGCCGCGGCCAACGCAAGCTGCCGGTGTACAAGATGCCGCACCTGGAGGGCTGGACCATCGCCAGCGACCAGGCCTTCGTCCCGGCGGTCGGCCATCACCAGGTGCTGGTGCTCGACGCGCGCGACTGGAAGCAGACCGACGCCATCGACGTCGCCGGCCAGCCGGTGTTCGTCATGACTCGACCGGACGACCGGCAGGTCTGGGTCAACTTCGCCTATCCGGACAACGACAAGGTGCAGGTCATCGACAGCGAGACCCACCAGGTGATCGAGACCCTACGCCCTGGCCCCGGCGTGCTGCACATGGAATTCAGCGGGCGCGGCGACCAGGTCTGGATCTCGGTGCGCGACGCCGACCAGTTGCAGGTCTGGGACCCGTACCGCCTGGAGCGCATCGGCAGCCTTCCGGCCCGCAGCCCGAGCGGCATCTTCTTCAGCCACCGCGCCCAGCACATCGGACTCTAGGAGGCACCATGGACGACCTCTCCCGCCGCCTCCTCGCCCGCTACCAGAAAGGCCTGCCGATCTGCGCGGAACCCTATCGGCGGATGGCCGAAACCCTGGGTTGCAGCGAAGCCGAGGTGCTCGAACGGCTGCGTCGCCTGGAAGCCGACGGCGCGTTGTCGCGGGTCGGCCCGGTGCTCCGCCACCAACGCGCCGGGGCCAGCACCCTGGCTGCCCTGGCGGTGCCCGAGGAGCGTCTGCAACGGGTCGCCGAGCGCATCAGCCAGTACGCCGAGGTCAACCACAACTACCAGCGCGAACACCGCTACAACCTGTGGTTCGTGCTCACCGCCGGCGACCGCGCGCAACTCGACCGGGTACTGGCGGAGATCGCCGCCGACACCGGCCTGCAACCCCTCGACCTGCCGATGCAGGAAGCCTACTGCATCGACCTCGCGTTTCCCCTGGAGGCCAGCCGATGAACCCCGTCGAACCCCTCGCCGCGCCGCAGCGGCAACACCTGCGCTACCTGCTGGAACAGGGCCTGCCGCTGGCCAGCAGGCCCTACCGGGTGCTCGCCGAACGCATCGGCGCCGGCGAAGACGAAGTGCTGGAACAGGTCCGCCGCTGGGACGAAGACGGCCTGTTCCGCCGCTTCGGGGTGATCCTCCACCACCGCGCCCTGGGCTATACCGCCAACGCCATGCTGGTGCTGGACGTCGCCGACGCGGAGGTCGACGCCGTCGGCCGCGCCCTCGCCCACGAAACGATCGTCTCGCTCTGTTACCGCCGCCCGCGTCGCCTGCCGATGTGGCCATACAACCTGTTCTGCATGATCCACGGCCGCGAGCGCGGCGAAGTGGAACGCCAGATCGAGGCCCTGCTGGAGCGCCACACCCTGCGCCAGACACCGCACCGCTGGCTGTTCAGCCTGCGCGCCTACAAGCAGTGCGGCGGCCGCTACACCGCGCCGCCGGCCGACCTGGAGCGCCGCCATGGATGAGTTCGACCGGCGCCTGCTGAACCGCCTGCAACACGGCCTGCCGCTGGAGCCGCACCCCTACGCGCTGCTCGCCGACGAGCTGGATTGCCGCGAGGAAGACATCCTGCGCCGCCTCGACGACCTGCTCGACGACGGCACCCTGACCCGCTTCGGTCCGCTGTTCGACATCGAGCCCCTCGGCGGTGCCTTCACCCTGGCCGCCATGAGCGTGCCGGAGGCGCGTTTCGAAGAGATCGCCGCGCTGCTCGCCGGCTGGCCGCAGGTCGCCCACAACTACCGTCGCGAGCACGCCCTGAACATGTGGCTGGTGGTCGCCTGCGACAGCCCGGCGGAGGTCGCCGAGACCCTCGCACGGCTGGAGCGCGAGAGCGGGCTGGCGGTACTCGACCTGCCCAAGGAGGCGACCTACCATGTTGGCCTGCATTTCCCCCTCTGACGCCCTGCTCGCCCGCCGCCTGATCGAACTGACCCAGGCCGGCCTGCCGCTGGTCGCCGACCCTTGGGCGTGGATCGCCGCGCAACTGCGGCTGAGCGAGGCGGAGACCCTGGCGCTGCTGAAGCGCCTGCGCGACGCCGGGGTGATCCGGCGTATCGCCGCGGTGCCCAACCACTATCGCCTGGGCTACCGGCACAACGGCATGACCGTCTGGGACGTCGCCGACGAACGCATCGAACGCCTCGGCCGGCTGGTCGGCGGGCTGTCCTTCGTCAGCCATTGCTACCGGCGCCCGCGCCATCTGCCGCAGTGGCGCTACAACCTGTTCGCCATGGTCCACGGCCGCAGCGAAGCGGAGATCGAAGGCTACCGCCAGCAGATCCGCCTGCTGCTCGGCGAGGACTGTCGCGCCGACGAGATGCTGGTGAGCAGCCGCATCCTGAAGAAGACCGGCCTGCGCCTGGCGCAGAAGGAGGAACGTCCATGCTGAGGATCAGCCATTACCTGCGCAGCCTCGCCGAGGACGCGCCGGCGCCGCGCCGCGCCGGCGGCAGGCGCGCCCCGGTGGTGATCTGGAACCTGCTGCGGCGCTGCAACCTGACCTGCAAGCACTGTTATTCCACCTCCGCCGACAGCGACTTCCGTGGCGAACTGGAGACCGCGGAAATCCTTCGCGGCATCGACGACCTGCGCGCCGCCGGAGTGCGCGTGCTGATCCTCTCCGGCGGCGAGCCGCTGATGCACCCGGACCTCTTCGAGATCGCCGCCCATGCGCGCCAGGCCGGGATGTTCGTGGCGCTGTCGAGCAACGGTACACTGATCGACGAAGGCAACATCCAGCGCGTCGCCGAGGCCCGCTTCGACTACGTCGGCATCAGCCTCGACGGCCTGCGCGAGACCCACGACCGCTTCCGCCAGAAGCAGGGCAGCTTCGACGCCGCGCTGGCGGCCATGCGCCTGTGCCGCGAGGCGGATATCCGCGTCGGCATGCGCACCACCCTGACCGAGGAGAACGCCGCGCAACTACCGGCACTGCTCGACCTGATGCGCGAACTCGACGTGCAGAAGTTCTACCTCTCGCACCTCAACTACAGTGGCCGCGGCCGCCGCAGCCGCGCCCTCGACGCCCACCACCGGCGCACCCGCGAGGCCCTCGCGCTGCTCTTCGAACGGGCCGACGAGGACATCCGGCAGGGGCGCGACAGCGACTTCGTCACCGGCAACAACGACGCCGACGCGCTCCTCCTCCTCGACTGGCTCAAGCGCCGCCGCCCGCAGCAACTGGCGCGTCTCTGCGAGCTGCTGCTGGACTGGGGCGGCAACGCCTCGGGCGAAGGCATCGCCAACATCGACAACACCGGCGAGGTGCATCCGGACAGCTACTGGTGGCACCACAGCGTCGGCAACATCCGCCATCAGCGCTTCGCCGACTTCTGGTTCGAGCGCCCCGACCCGCTGCTCCTGCAACTGCGCCAGCGCCCGCGACCGGTGGGCGGGCGCTGCAGCCAATGCCGCTGGCTGGACATCTGCAACGGCAACACCCGCACCCGCGCCTGGGCCGGCGGCGAACTCTGGGGCGAAGACCCCGGCTGCTACCTCAGCGATCAGGAAATCGGCCTTGAGCGCATCGCGCTGCACGCCGTCTAAGGAAAGCCTCATGAACACTACCGTGATTCCGCCGTCCCTCCTCAATGTCGACTTTCCCGCCGGCAGCGTCGCCCTGGTCGGCGCCGGCCCCGGCGATCCGGGCCTGCTCACCCTGCGCGCCTGGGCCCTGCTGCAACAGGCCGAGGTGGTGGTCTACGATCGCCTGGTCGCCCGCGAGCTGGTCGCCCTCCTGCCGGAAAGCTGCCAGCGCATCTACGTCGGCAAGCGCTGCGGCCACCACAGCCTGCCGCAGGAAGAAATCAACGAGCTGCTGGTGCGCCTGGCCCGGCAGCAACGCCGGGTGGTCCGCCTGAAGGGCGGCGACCCGTTCATCTTCGGTCGCGGCGCCGAGGAGCTGGAGCGCCTGCTCGAAGCCGGCGTCGACTGCCAGGTGGTCCCTGGCGTCACCGCCGCCTCCGGTTGCAGTACCTACGCCGGCATCCCGCTGACCCACCGCGACCTCGCCCAGTCCTGCACCTTCGTCACCGGCCACTTGCAGAACGACGGCCGCCTCGACCTCGACTGGGCCGGCCTGGCGCGCGGCAAGCAGACCCTGGTGTTCTACATGGGCCTGGGCAACCTCGCCGAGATCGCCGCGCGCCTGGTCGAGCACGGCCTCGCCGGCGACACCCCGGCGGCGCTGGTCAGCCAGGGCACCCAGGCGGACCAGCAGGTGACCCGCGGCGCCCTTGCCGAGCTGCCGGCGCTGGCGCGACGCTACCAGTTGAAGCCGCCGACGCTGATCGTCGTCGGCCAGGTGGTGGCGCTCTTCGCCGAGCGCGCGATGGCGCATCCTTCATACCTGGGCGCCGGCTCGCCGGTCAGCCGCGAGGCCGTCGCATGCGCCTGATCGGCTTCGCCCTCGGCCTGCTCCTCGGCTCCCTCGCACAGGCCGGCGAAGCGCCGGGGGAAGCGCTCTACCGCCAGCACTGCCAGGCCTGCCACGGCGCCGGGCGGCTCGGCGGCAGCGGCCCGACCCTGCTCCCGGAAAGCCTTTCGCGGCTGAAGCCGGCGCAGGCCCGCGAGGTGATCCTGCACGGTCGCCCGGCAACCCAGATGGCCGGCTTTGCCGGTCAATTGGACGCCGCCGCGGCGGACGCCCTGGTCGCCTATCTCTACCAGGCGCCGCCGCGCGAACCGCAGTGGGGCGCCGAGGACATCCGGGCCAGCCAGGTTCAGCCGCATCCCCTCGCCACCCTGCCGTCCAGGCCGCGCTTCGAGGCCGACCCGCTGAACCTGTTCGTGGTGGTGGAATCCGGCGACCACCACGTGACCATCCTCGACGGCGATCGCTTCGAGCCCATCGCCCGCTTCCCCTCGCGCTACGCCCTGCACGGAGGTCCGAAGTTCTCCCCGGACGGGCGCCTGGTGTACTTCGCCTCGCGCGACGGCTGGGTGACCCTCTACGACCTGTACAACCTGAAGGTGGTCGCCGAGGTCCGCGCCGGCCTCAACACGCGCAACCTGGCGGTCAGCGACGACGGGCGCTGGGTCCTGGTGGGCAACTACCTACCCGGCAACCTGGTACTGCTGGACGCCCGCGACCTGTCCCTGGTGCGGGTCATCCCGGCGGCCGACGCCCTGGGCCAGGCCTCGCGGGTCAGCGCGGTATACACGGCACCGCCGCGGCACAGCTTCGTGGTCGCCCTGAAGGACGTCCACGAGCTGTGGGAGCTGCCCTATGCCAACGGCAAGCCGGTCGCGCCGAAACGGCTGGCGGTGGCCGACTACCTCGACGACTTCTCCTTCAGCCCCGACTACCGCTACCTGCTGGGCAGCTCGCGGCAGGCCAGGGGCGGCGAGGTGATCGAGCTGGACAGCGGCGCGCGGGTCGCCTCGATCCCGCTGTCGGGCATGCCGCACCTCGGCTCGGGCATCTACTGGAAGCGCGACGGGCGCTGGGTGTTCGCCACGCCGAACATCAGCCGCGGGGTGATCTCGGTGATCGACCTGCAAAACTGGAAGCCGTTGAAGGAAATCGTCACCGACGGCCCCGGCTTCTTCATGCGCAGCCATGCCGACTCGCCCTACGCCTGGACCGATACCTTCCTTGGCAAGAAACACGACGAGATCCTGCTGATCGACAAGCAGACCCTGGAAATCGCCCATCGCCTGCGCCCCAGCCCGGGCAAGGTGGCCGGCCACGTCGAGTTCACCCGCGACGGCCGCTACGCCCTGCTCAGCGTCTGGGACCGCGACGGCGCGCTGGTGGTCTACGACGCGCACAGCCTGGAGGAAGTGAAGCGACTGCCGATGAACAAGCCGTCGGGCAAGTACAACGTCGGCAACAAGATCGGCTATGCGGAGGGAACCTCGCACTGAGGCTCGGGCGAGACGCCATCAACGGATATCCCCGTATCCTCCGCGACGGGCCACGACACCCCTGTCCCATCACGGCACGAGAAAAACCACGGGAATGGCGGATAACCGCAAGCGGTTATTCGCCCTACCGCCCACCCTGTGCGAGGAGCCGTAGGACGCATAACGCCAACGGCGTTATCCGCCGATCACCCTGTCCCATCACGGCCCCGAGAAAACCCTGGGAATGGCGGATAACCGCAAGCGGTTATTCGCCCTACCGCCCACCCTGCGCGAGGAGCCGTAGGGCGCATAACGCCAACGGCGTTATCCGCCGATCACCCTGTCCCATCACGGCCCCGAGAAAACCCTGGGAATGGCGGATAGCCGCAAGCGGATATCCACCCCCCACCCGTCCCGCGCGCCGAGCCCCCGGCGCCCAGAAAAAAGCCCCGCATCGCGGGGCTTTCCGTCTCAGGCGCCAGGCCTCAGAACTGCTCGGCGTCCAGCAGGTACAGCGACTCGCTGCCGGCGCGCACGGAGGCGCTCAGGGAATGGATGCGCGGCAGCAGGCGGGCGAAGTAGAAGCGCGCGGTACCCAGCTTGCTGGCGTAGAAGTCGTCCTCGCCCTGCTTGGCCAGCGCGGTGCGCGCCATCAATGCCCACATGTAGGCATAGGCGGTGTAGCCGAACACATGCAGGTATTCGACCGACGCCGCGCCGATCTCGTTGGGGTTGCCCTTGGCACGGTCGAGCAGCCAGGCGGTCAGCTCTTCCAGGTTCTCCACGGCGGCCGCCAGCGGCTTGCTGAACTCGCCCAGGGCCTCGTCGGCGGAAGCGACGAAGGCCTTGATCTCGTCGGTGAAGTGACGGGAGAAGGCGCCGCCGCTGCCGATCACCTTGCGCCCCACCAGGTCGAGCGCCTGAATGCCATTGGTGCCTTCGTAGATCTGTGTGATGCGACAGTCGCGCACCAGTTGCTCCTGGCCCCATTCGCGGATGAAGCCGTGGCCGCCGAAGATCTGCTGGCCATGGATGGTGGTTTCCAGCCCCATGTCGGTGAGGAATGCCTTGGCCACCGGGGTCAGCAGCGCCACCAGCTCTTCCGCGCGCTTGCGGGTGACCGCGTCTTCGCTGTACTTGGCGGTGTCCAGCTGCATCGCGACGTAGCTGGAGAAGGCGCGGCCGCCTTCGTTCAGCGCCTTCATGGTGAGCAGCATGCGGCGCACGTCGGGGTGCACGATGATCGGGTCGGCGGCCTTGTCCTTGGCTACCGGGCCGGTCGGCGCGCGGCTCTGGATACGCTCGCGGGCATACTCGATGGCGCTCTGGTAGGAGCGCTCGCCGGTGGCCAGGCCCTGGATGCCGACGCCAAGGCGCTCGTAGTTCATCATGGTGAACATCGCCGCCAGGCCTTTGTTGACCTCGCCCACCAGCCAACCGGTGGCGCCGTCGAAGTTCATCACGCAGGTGGCCGAGGCCTTGATCCCCATCTTGTGCTCGATGGAGCCGCAACCCAGGCTGTTCTTCTCGCCCAGCGAGCCGTCGGCGTTGACCAGCACCTTCGGCACCAGGAACAGCGAGATGCCCTTCGGCCCGGCCGGGGCGTCGGGCAGCTTGGCCAGCACCAGGTGGATGATGTTCTCGGTCAGGTCATGCTCGCCGCCGGTGATGAAGATCTTGGTCCCGCTGATCTTGTAGGAACCGTCGGCCTGCGGCTCGGCCCTGGTGCGGATGATACCCAGGTCAGTGCCGGCATGCGGCTCGGTCAGGCACATGGAACCGGCCCAGATACCGGCGTACATGTTCGGCAGGTACTTGTCCTTCAGTTCGTCGCTGGCATGGGCATTGAGCGCCAGGCAGGCGCCGGCGGTCAGCATCGGATACAGGCCGAACGACAGGTTGGCCGAGTTGACCAGTTCCTCGACCTGCGCCGAGATCACCTTGGGCATCCCCATGCCGCCGTAGGCCGGATCGCCGCCGACGCCGACCCAGCCGCCTTCGGCGTAGGTCCGGTAGGCCTCGGGGAAGCCGGCCGGGGTGCTCACCGCGCCAGCGTTCCACTGGCAGCCTTCCTCGTCGCCCGGACGGTTCAGCCGGGCGATGGTACCGGCGGTGACCTTGCCGGCCTCTTCGAGGATCGCCGCGGCGGTCTCGGCGTCGACCACTTCGGCCAGCGCCGGCAGTTGCGCCCAGAGCCGGGAGACCTCGAACACCTCATTGAGGACGAAGCGCATGTCGCGCAGCGGAGCTTTGTAATCAGCCATGTGGGGGAATCCTCGATCGTACCGATCGCCGGCCGGGGGCCAGCGGCAACAAAATGGAGGCACGAAAGGTGTGCCGCGGCCGAGTCTACACCACCAACATTTCGGACTTGTAGCGTCACGTCGTGACCATTAAGTCTATATCGGTCTTCTATGCGACAGGCATGAAAAAGCCCGCTTTTCGCGGGCTCGAGCGAGTTCGCCGGGAGTCCGACGGGCCCGGCGGGTGTGGGAGAAACCGGGGGAAGAAGCGCCGCGCCCCTGCCCCGGCAGCCGCTAGAGCGAAAACTGCTCCGCCGACAGGCTCATCAGGCCCGCCGCGCCGGCCTGGATCGCCGCGGCGTGCGCCGCGGTGCGCGGCAGCAGGCGACTGAAGTAGAAGTCGGCGGTGGCCAGCTTGGCTTCGTAGAACGCGGCCTCGCCGCTGCCGGCATCCAGCTTCTCGCGCGCCACCAGGGCGATGCGCAACCAGAAATAGGCCAGGGTCACGTAGCCGGAGAACATCAGGTAGTCCACCGAGGCGGCGCCCACTTCGTCGGCATTCTTCATCGCCGCCAGGCCCACCTGCTGGGTCAGTTCGCCCCACTGCGCGTTCAGCGCCGCCAGTTGCGCGACCTGTCCCTTCAGTTGCGGATGCTCGGCCTGGGCCTGGCACAACTGGTGGACCAGTTTGGTGAAACCGCGCAGCAGCTTGCCCTGGCTGCCCAATACCTTGCGGCCGAGCAGGTCGAGGGCCTGGATGCCGTTGGTGCCTTCGTAGATCTGTGCGATGCGACAATCGCGGACCAACTGCTCCATGCCCCACTCGCGGATGTAGCCGTGGCCGCCGTAGACCTGCATGCCGAGGTTGGTCACCTCCTGCCCGGTCTCGGTCATGAAGGCCTTGCAGATCGGTGTCAGGAAGGCCAGCAGGTCGGCGGCCCGCTCGCGCTCGGCGGCGTCCTGCGACAGGTGCTCGGTGTCGAGCAACTGGGCGGTGAAGTAGGCCAGCGCGCGGTTGCCTTCGTTGAACGCCTTCATGGTCAGCAGCATGCGCCGTACGTCGGGGTGCACGATGATCGGGTCGGCCGGCTTGTCCGGCGCCTTCGGCCCCGTCAGCGAGCGCATCTGCAAGCGCTCCCGGGCATAGCGCACGGCGCCCTGGTAGCTGGTCTCGCCAAGGCACAGGCCCTGCATGCCGGTGCCCAGGCGGGCGTGGTTCATCATGGTGAACATGCAGTGCAGGCCCTTGTTCGGCTCGCCGATCAGGTAGCCGCTGGCGCCGTCGAAGTTCATCACGCAGGTGGCCGAGGCCTTGATCCCCATCTTGTGCTCGATGGAGCCACAGGAGACCGCATTGCGCGCGCCCACGTTACCTTCGGCGTCGGGAAGGAACTTCGGCACGATGAACAGCGAGATACCCTTGGTCCCGGCCGGCGCATCGGGCAGCTTGGCCAGCACCAGGTGAACGATGTTCTCGCTCAGGTCGTGCTCGCCGGCGGAGATGAAGATCTTCGTCCCGCTGATCGCATGGCTGCCGTCGGCGTTCGGCACCGCGCGGGTCTTGATGATGCCCAGGTCGGTGCCGCAGTGCGGCTCGGTCAGGCACATGGTGCCGGTCCAGGTGCCGGCGGTCATCCGCGCCAGGTAGAGGTCCTTCTGCGCCTGGCTGCCGTGGGCGTGGATCGCCGACATGGCGCCGCGGGTCAGGCCCGGGTACATGCCCCAGGAGACGTTGCTGGCGCCGATCATCTCGCTGAGCAGCAGACCCAGCGAGTGCGGCAGGCCCTGGCCGCCGTACGCGGGATCGCTGGCGACACCGTTCCAGCCACCCTCGACGTACTGTGCATAGGCTTCCTTGAAGCCCTTGGGCGTGGTCACCACGCCGTTGTCGAAGTGGCAGCCTTCTTCGTCGCCGGAGCGGTTCAGCGGCGCCAGAACCTGTTCGCAGAATTTCGACCCTTCATCGAGGATCGCCGCCACCATGTCCGGGGTCGCGTCGCTGGCGCCGAGCGCCTGGTAGCGCCCATGGAAGTCGAATACCTCATCGATCAGGAAGCGCATGTCGCGCAGCGGAGCCTTGTATTCCGGCATCTCTGTTCTCCTCGGCAGGGGCGCCCCACAGGCGCGAATCCCTCGAAGCTACTGCGCCGGACGGGCGCCTACAATCACGCTGCGGACGCTGAATGCAACGCCATAACCCCGAGGTCGGAAGGCCAGGATGCAGCGGATCGCAGGCATGAAAAAGCCCGCCGAAGGGCGGGCTCTTTCTCACCTGGGGAACGGGCCGCCAGCGGCCCGTGCCATCAGTAACCGAGGGCGAAATCTTCCTCGGCCATCTCCATCAGGTTGTTGGCGCCGGACAGCATGGCGGCGACGTGGGCGCGGGTACGCGGCAGGATGCGCTGGAAGTAGAAGCGCGCGGTCTGCAGCTTGGCCTTGTAGAAGGCTTCCTCGCCGGTGCCGGCGGCCAGCTTCTCGGCGGCCAGGCGCGCCATGTCGGCCCAGAAGTAGGCCAGGCAGGCGTAGCCGGAGTACATCAGGTAGTCCACCGAAGCGGCGCCGACTTCCTCGCGATCCTTCATGGCGGCCATGCCGACCTTCATGGTCAGGTCGCCCCACTCCTTGTTCAGTTGCGCCAGCGGAGCGACGAATTCCTTGACGGCTTCGTTGGCTTCGTTGGCCTGGCAGAACTTGTGCACGATCTTGGTGAAGCCCTTCAGCGCCTCGCCCTGGGTCATCAGCACCTTGCGACCCAGCAGGTCGAGGGCCTGAACGCCGGTGGTGCCTTCGTACAGCATCGAGATGCGGCTGTCGCGGACGTTCTGCTCCATGCCGTGCTCGGCGATGAAACCGTGGCCGCCGAAGATCTGCACGCCGTGGTTGGCGGACTCGAAGCCGACTTCGGTCATGAACGCCTTGGCGATCGGCGTGAGGAAGGCCAGCATCGAGTCGGCGGCCTTCTTCTGCTCTTCGTCCTGGCTGCGCTGGACGATGTCGACCTGCTTGGCGGCGAAGTACAGCATCGCGCGATTGCCTTCGGCGAAGGCCTTCATGGTCAGCAGCATGCGGCGCACGTCAGGATGCACGATGATCGGGTCGGCGGGCTTCTCGGGCGCCTTCGGACCGGTCAGCGAGCGCATCTGCAGACGCTCGCGAGCATAGGCGATGCCGCCCTGGAAACCGACTTCGGCGTGGGCCAGGCCTTGCAGCGCGGTACCCAGGCGAGCGGTGTTCATGAAGGTGAACATGCAGTTCAGGCCCTTGTTCGGCGGGCCGATCAGGAAGCCGGTGGCGGCGTCGAAGTTCATCACGCAGGTGGCGTTGCCGTGGATGCCCATCTTGTGCTCGATGGAGCCGCAGGAAACCGCGTTGCGCTCGCCGGCGTTGCCTTCGGCGTTGGGCAGGAACTTCGGCACGATGAACAGCGAGATGCCCTTGGTGCCCTGCGGGGCGTCGGGCAGGCGGGCCAGGACGATATGGACGATGTTGTCGGCCATGTCGTGCTCGCCGGCGGAGATGAAGATCTTGGTGCCGGTGACCTTGTAGCTACCGTCGGCCTGCGGCTCGGCCTTGGTGCGCAGCATGCCCAGGTCGGTGCCGCAGTGCGGCTCGGTCAGGCACATGGTGCCGGTCCACTCGCCGGAGACCAGCTTGGTCAGGTAGGTCGCCTGCTGCTCGGCGGTGCCGTGGGCATGCAGGGTGTTCATGGCGCCGTGGGACAGGCCCGGGTACATGCCCCAGGACCAGTTGGCCTGGCCGACCATCTCGCTGATGGCCAGGCCGAGGGATTCCGGCAGACCCTGGCCGCCGTGCTCGACGTCATGGGCCAGGCTCGGCCAGCCGCCTTCGACGAACTGCTGGTAGGCCTCCTTGAAGCCGGTCGGGGTCTTCACGCCGTCGGCGCTCCAGGTGCAGCCTTCCAGGTCGCCGACGCGGTTCAGCGGAGCGATCACCTGTTCGCAGAACTTCGCACCTTCCTCGAGGATGGCGTTGACCATGTCGGGAGTCGCGTCTTCGGCGCCCGGCAGGCTCTGGTAGTGCGCTTCGTAGCCCAGCAGCTCGTCGCGAACGAAACGGATATCACGCAAGGGGGCCTTGTAATCAGGCATAGCAGTCAACCTCTACGAAGGGTTCTGGTTAATCGGCGACCGGACGGATGTCCAGAGTCTGCGGTCGCAGTGCGGGATCGCTCCCGGTCGCCTTGCCGGACGCACTCATGCGTCCCGACTCTCAAACAGGCGTTTGAAACATACGTTTACGCCAATCCCTTGTCAAGCATCCGAACCGACCGCTCGGTCATGCCCGAAATCACTGGCTGCAACGACCATCCAAAGCGCTTTCGTCTCTCTCAGTAAAGCCCATGGCGAAGCGCCCGGCAGGCTTCAGGGGCCGCCGGGTGACAGTCGGAAAAGAAAGAGTCGGGGACGACCGCTGCCGGCCGCCAGGGAGTCAGGCGTGGGTGTCGATCAGGGTGCCGAGGGTCTCGTCGGCTACCTCGATGACCCGGGCGCCGCTCTGCGCCTCGAGCTTGCCGCGGGTCAGCTCGACCATCTGCTCGGCCTGGGGCGAACGGGCCTCCACGGTGTTGCGGGCGATCTCGCTGCCGGCCTGGGCGACGCGGGCGCTGCCCGACTGCACCGCATTGAGGCCACTGACGAAAGCGTTGCCGGAAATTTCCACCGTCTACTCCTGGGGACGCGCACGCGCCGCTACGATAGCAAGTGGCTTCTATTCAAGCAGACTTGGCCGGCGCTGGGTACCGCCCGTTGGTTATGGACGGCCCGCTGTTTATAGCCCGATGCCCAGGGGCCGCAGGTCGAGGTGCGCGGCCACGGCCGCGGGAGTGGCTTCCTCCAGGCGCGGTACCCGACCCAGGCAGGGCGCCGGCAGGCGTTCGGCGAGGGTCGCCAGGTTCTCTTCCAGGCGCGAGGTAGCCGGGTCGACCACGTTGGCCACCCAGCCGGCCAGTGCCAGGCCGTCGCCCAGGATCGCCTCGGCGCTGAGCAGCGCATGGTTGATACAGCCCAGGCGCACGCCGACCACCAACACCACCGGCAGCGCCAGCAGGCGCGCCAGGTCGGAGAGGTTCTCGCGGCCCAGCAACGGCACGCGCCATCCGCCGGCGCCCTCCACCAGGGTGAAGTCGGCCTGTAGCGCCAGCACCTCGCGCACCGCCTCGTGCAAGCGTGCGGCGCTCAGTTCGACGCCAGCCTCGCGCGCCGCCAGGTGCGGGGCGATGGCCGGCGCGAAGGCCAGCGGGTTGACCTGCTCGTAGGCCAGCGCCAGCGAGCACTGGCCGAGCAACGCCAGCGCGTCGCCATTGCGCAGGCCTTGCGCCGTGGGCTCGCAGCCGGAGGCCACCGGCTTCGCCGCGGCGGTGCTCAGGCCGGCACGCCGGGCCGCGTGGAGCAGGCCGGCGGCGATGGTGGTCTTGCCGATCTCGGTGTCGGTACCGGTGACGAAGAACGCCGGCATGGTTCAGGAATCCTTGCGCAGCACGCCGAAGACGACGCGGTAGGTAGCGGGCAGCCCCTCGGGCTGGCGGAAACGCTCGTAGGCGGCGACCAGCGCGCGGATGCGCTGGCGCCCGGTCAGGCCGTCGGGCCGCCCGGGGTTGAGGTTGTGCGCGCCCAGCGCCTTGAGTTCGTGGGTCAGGCTGCGCAGGTCGGGGAAATGCAGGAGCCGGTCCTCGTGGCGCAGGGTCAGCGGCAGCAGGCCGCTGCCGGCCGCGTGTTGCAGGTAGTCGGCGAAGGCGCGGAAGCGATTGACGTGGACGAAGCCGTCCACCACCCGCCAACTGTCGCGCAACTCGCCCAGGGTACCGACGCACAGGCTGCTGAACGCCAGCACGCCGCCCGGCCGCAGGACCCGCCGCGCCTCGGCCAGCACCGCCGGGAGGTCGGCGCACCACTGGATGGCCAGGCTGGAGAACAGCAGGTCGCAACTGCCGTCGCGCAACGGCAGCCTCTCGGCGTCGCCGCCGATGAAATGGCTGGCGCCGCCGCGCGCGCGGGCATGCCGCAGCATGCCTTCGGCGATGTCCACGGCCAGGCCCTCGGCCGCGCCAAAGCGGCGTTCCAGGGCCCGGCTGAAATGACCGGTGCCGCAGCCGAGATCGACCCAGCGGCGTGGCGAGAAGCCTTCCGGCAATGCCGACAGCAGGCTCTCGCCGACGCCGCGCTGGAGTTCGGCCACCGCGTCGTAGCTGGCCGCCGCGCGGGAAAACGACGCGGCGACCCGACGTTTGTCGGGCAGCGCGGCAACGCCATGGGGCGCCAGCAGCGGCGCGGAATCGTCAGGCATCGTCACCCTCGCGAAGGAATCTCAGGATTGCGCCGGCCACCTCGTCCGGGCATTCCAGCGGCAGGCCGTGGCTGGCCGCCAGGGTCGAGACCTCGACGTCCGGCAGCCACTCGAGCAGGGCCTCGGCGGCGGCCACCGGCACCAGCGCATCGGCTTCGGCGAACAGGTGCAATTGCGGCCCGCGGAAGTTTTCCAGGGCGGCCCGGGTATCCAGTTGGCCGAGCAACTGCAGGCCGGCGACCAGCGCCTCGCGCTCCAGCTGCGGCAGCGCCACCTGCAGTTGCCGCGCCAGGGTCCGAGGGTCGCGCGCACCCTGGCTGACCAGCAGGGTGAAACGCTTGCGGGTCAGGTGCGGTTCGAGCAGGAAAGCCTCGAAGAAGTCCTCGAAGGTTTCCGCCGGCATCGCGTTCGGCCAGTCCTCGCGCACACGGAAGCACGGATTGCTGGCCAGGGTCAGCAGTCCCCGGCAATCGTCGCCGCGGCGCGCCGCCAGTTCGCCGGCGAGCATGCCACCCAGCGACCAGCCGGCCAGCCAGCTATCGCGCGGCAGGTTGTCGTCGAGTTCGTCGAGCCAGTCGGCGGCGTCGTCCAGCGACGGCAGCGGCTCGATCAACACGTTCAGGTGCGGCTCGCGCTCGTGCAGCGCGTCGCGCAGCGGTTCCAGCGGCGCGCTGCCCAGGCCCCAGCCCGGCAACAGGATCAGGTGGTCACGCATCGTCTCCCTCCTCGGCTTCGATCTCTGCCAGAAGGCTAGACGACAGCTGCCGCCAGCTTTCGCCGAGGGCTTCGAGCAAGCGGTCGACCTGCGCTTCGCTGTGCGCGGCGGACAGCGTGACGCGCAGCCGCGCGCTGTTGGCCGGCACGGTTGGCGGGCGGATCGCGCCGACCATGATGCCGCGGGCTCGAAGCATGCCGGCCAGGGCCACGGCCTGGCGGCTGCCGCCGACCAGGATCGGCTGGATCGGCGTGAAGCTGTCCATCAGGGTCAGGCCGAGTGCCTCGGCACCACGGCGGAAACGGGCGATCAGCGCCGCCAGGTGTTGCCGCCGCCAGCTTTCGCGGCGCAGCAGCTCCAGGCTCTTCAGGGTGGCGCAGGCTACCGCTGGCGGCTGGCTGGTGGTGTAGATGTAGGGCCGGGCGTACTGGATCAGGGTCTCGATCAGTTCCTCGCTGCCGGCTACGAAGGCGCCGGCGGTACCGAAACCCTTGCCGAGGGTGCCGATCAGCACCGGCACCTGCTCCTGGCCGAGGCCGAAATGTTCGACGATCCCGCCGCCGCTGGCGCCCAGCGGGCCGAAGCCATGCGCGTCGTCGACCATCAGCCAGGCGCCGCGGGCCTGCGCGACGGCGGCCAGGGCCGGCAGGTCGGCGAGATTGCCGTCCATGCTGAAGACCCCGTCGGTGACCACCAGGGTATTGCCCTCGGCTTTGTCCAGGCGCGCGGCGAGGCTTGCCGGGTCGTTGTGCAGGTAGCGCGAGAAACGCGCGCCGGAGAGCAATCCGGCATCCAGCAGCGAAGCGTGGTTGAGGCGGTCCTCCAGCACCGTGTCGCCCTTGCCGACCAGCGCGGTCACCGCGCCGAGGTTGGCCATGTAGCCGGTGGAGAACAGCAGCGCACGCGGCCGCCCGGTGAATTCGGCGAGGGCCAGCTCCAGTTCGTGGTGCGGACCGCTGTGGCCGACCACCAGGTGCGAGGCGCCGCCGCCCACGCCCCAGCGCTCGGCGCCGGCGCGCAGCGCGGCGATCACCTCGGGATGGTTGGCCAGGCCGAGGTAGTCGTTGGAACAGAAGGCCAGCAGCGGCTGGCCGTCGACCACGACGTCCGGGCCCTGGGCCGACTCCAGCAGCGGCCGCTGGCGGTAGAGGTCTTCCGCGCGCCGGCTGGCGAGGCGGGAAGCGAGATCGAAGGACATGGCAGGTCGCTCGTGTTGCTGGACGGACGCAGGCGCGCCCGCCCACGCAGGGCCGATATCAGCGGCTGCGACGAAGGGACGGCGGCGCCCTCCCTTCCAGTATGGTCAGGCGGAAGCGGCGTTATAGAACAGCTGCGAATCGCGTTGTTCAACCAGCGCCTGCTCGATGGCGGCCTGGTGCACTTCGTCGGCGTGCTCTTCGCGCTCTTCCGGCTTGATGCCGAGACGGGCGAACAACTGCATGTCCTTTTCGGCCTGCGGGTTCTTCGTGGTCAGCAGCTTTTCGCCGTAGAAGATCGAGTTGGCCCCAGCCATGAAGGCCAGCGCCTGCATCTGCTCGTTCATCTGCTCGCGGCCGGCGGACAGGCGCACGTGGGACTTCGGCATCATGATCCGGGCCACCGCCAGGGTGCGGATGAAGTCGAACGGATCGACGTCCTTCTCCTCGGCCAGCGGCGTGCCCTTGACCTTCACCAGCATGTTGATCGGCACCGACTCCGGGTGCTCCGGCAGGTTGGCCAACTGGATCAGCAGGCCGGCGCGGTCGTCCACCGACTCGCCCATGCCGAGGATGCCGCCGGAGCAGATCTTCATCCCCGCCTCGCGCACGTAGGCCAGGGTCTGCAGGCGCTCGCTGTAGGTGCGGGTGGTGATGATGTTGCCGTAGAACTCCGGCGAAGTATCCAGGTTGTGGTTGTAGTAGTCGAGGCCGGCGTCCGCCAGCGCCTGGGTCTGTTCCTGGGTCAGGCGGCCGAGGGTCATGCAGGTCTCCAGGCCGAGCTTCTTCACGCCCTTGACCATCTCCAGGACGTAGGGCATGTCCTTGGCCGACGGGTGCTTCCAGGCAGCGCCCATGCAGAAGCGGGTCGAACCGATGGCCTTGGCCTCGGCCGCCGCCTCGAGGACCTTCTGCACCTCCATCAGCTTCTCCTTGTCCAGGCCGGTGTTGTAGTGGCCGGACTGCGGGCAGTACTTGCAGTCCTCGGGACAGGCGCCGGTCTTGATCGACAGCAGCGTCGAGACCTGCACGCGATTCGGGTCGAAGTGCGCGCGATGCACCGTCTGCGCCTGGAACAGCAGGTCGTTGAACGGCTGCTCGAACAGGGCACGGACTTCGGCGAGGGACCAGTCGTGACGGGTGGCGACGGAAGCGGTTGCACTCATGGGAAGATTCCTTCGACGCTTGTATGGCGCCTTTTGTCGGGGAGCCCCGGCACGCCGGGGGTCAGGCTCAAGGGCATCATAAGTGGCTGTATGACGCTGTCAACCCAACCCAGGACACAGGACTACATCTGATCAATATTTGATCATCCATGTAGAAGCCAGCAGTCATCGACTGCTCCAATCGGCCTCGTCCTCTATGTGGCATTCGGCTCCCTGGAAGAAACGGCGCAACTACCTCGGAAAACTACAAGTAATCCTTAGGATATTTCCTACAAGAAATAGGAAATATCTTATTTATATATTCCCTGGCAGGTTTCTAACATGGAGAAACATTGAGTCTCTTGCCACCCTAGCGGTGCGCAACCAAAACAAGTTATCCAGACTTGAACCATGAACGCAACCAACCACCCTAAATATAGCCATTCAAAGCGCAGCGGAAGTATAACGAAAAATATATTCGATCCTTCCGACCAACCACTTTCCAAAACACGATACGGGTTTCATTCGGGCACATTCAGGAATATGAATGGAAAGCGCCTCTTCCAGGTCCGAAGTTGGCTTCGGATGGTTCTTGCATCGATATTCGCCTGGCTGTGCATGTCCGCCCATGCCGATCTCTCGTTCGACGGCCAGAACCGTTTCGTGATGAAAGGCAAGCGCCTGCCGATCACGCTGGTCAACGAGGGCAAGGAGCCAGCCCTGGCGGAAATCTCCCTGGATTGGGGTACCGACGGCAAGGGGCAGGCGCTACCCTTCGCCGTGTCCAGGCCGCTGCTCCGCCTGGGCGCCGGCCAGCGGGCCAAGGTAGAGGTGCTCTACCAGGGCCAGGGCCTGCCCACCGACCGCGAGACCTACCTGCTGTTGAGCGTGCTGGACGTGCCGCACGCGCCCAGTACTCCCGAGACCCTGCAGATCGCCCTACGCCATCGCTTCAAGCTGTTCTATCGGCCGCCCCTGGAAGCCACCGTCGAGCAGGCGAACGAGGGCGTGACGTGGACGCTCGGCACCAGCGGCAATCCGAAGGCACACAATCCTTCGCCCTACCACATCACCTTCAGCCAGTTGGAGTTCCTCGACGCATCGGAGCGGAGCTGCGGCGAAGCCATCGAACACCTGATGCTGGCGCCCTTCTCCAATCACCAGTTCGACATCGCCGCCTGCCATCCCGACAAAGTGCGTTACGCGATCGTCAGCGACGGAGGGAACCTCCACCCTTATCACGGCGCATTGAAATCAGGCGTAGAGACCAACGCCAAACACCCATGAGGCCCGGAATACACCATGAATGCAATTACCCGAACACTACTTGTGGGAATGCTGGTTGCGTTGACGCAGAAAGGTTATGCGCTGACCTGCGAAAGAGCGGACAACAAGGCAACGATCGACTATGTCAACATCGACACGAGCATCGCCGTGCCTTCGGCTCTGCCCAAGGACACCGTGCTCTGGCGCTCTCCAACCTACGATTTCTCCGTCAGGTGTTACCAGGAGCGCGAAAACACCGGACCTGAGGACGTCTATTTCTATCTCAGTCCGGACGGCCAGGGCGCATTGGGCTCGGACCTGGAGGTGGGCATCAACCTGAACGGCGAGGACCTCCGTTGTTCCTCGCTCCCCGGCTGCCGGCAGAAGATAGGCATGCATTTCGATGGTTGCTGGACAGGAGGACGGGGGGGATGCGAAGGCATGGCTCAGACCAAGCAGGTCCGTTTCCAGATCTTCCTCTCCAAACTCGCCGCCCCCACTCCCGGCAAGGAAGGTCCCATCACGGGCGTAAACTCCTACGCACTGTTCCAGTTCGATGGAGTGGGAGGCATCAACAACCTGGGGGGCCGGAACCTACGTATGAATGCCCTTGGCATGAACAACCTCCGCTACGTCGCCTGCACCTCCACGCTAAGCATTTCTCCAAAGACCCTCAACTTCCAGATACTGCAATCGCAATTTGCCGCACAGAATCTGGTCATCAAAGAACTTCCCTTCAGCATCACCGCCAATAAGAGCTGCAACAGCGCCTATGGCCTGAACGCTATGTTCATTCCCGCCAGCAATACCACCCTGTCGAGCACGGATACGTTGCTGGCCAAGGACAATCCAACAGTGGGCATCAGGCTCCTCAATGAGGATCGCAGCGTCATCAGTATCGGTAAGGAGTTCGAGTTCATTCCCTACACCCCAACCCAGACGACGGTGACGAAGAACTTTCTCGCCCAACTGAGGTGGATGACGAGCAGACCCATTCTAGGCCCGTTCAACGCCACCGCCGCGATAGAGGTCTATTACAAGTGACCGCTAGGCCGCACCTGCAACAGGCGCGGCATGCTCTGCAAAAACAAGAATCGATTAACAACCTGCAGAAGAACCCCATGAATGCCTTCATCCGTTACATGCTTGTCGCAATGCTGCTCGTACTGTCGCAGAAAAGCTTCGCCTTGATGTGCTGGAAATCGGACAACAAGCAAACCGAAGATCATGTCTACATCGATACGAGCATCGCTGTTCCATCGGTCCTCCCCAAGGACACTGTACTCTGGCGGTCTCCGAACTACTCCATATCGATCACTTGCTTCCAGGATCGCGACTGGGGGCCAGAGCAGGTCTATTTCTACCTGAGTCCAACCGGTCAGGGCGCGCTGGGTTCGGACCTGGAGGTGGGCATCAACCTGAACGGCGAAGACCTGCGCTGCTCGACACTCGACAAGTGCCGAAAGGAGATCGGCATGCACTTCGATGGTTGCTGGGCGGGACGAGGTTGCGAAGGCAGGGCGAAGAAGATGATCGTCAACTTCAACTTCTTTCTCTCCAAGCGGGCAGGTCCCAGTACCGGTAAGGAAGGTCCTATCACAGGGGTAAACGCCTACCCGATTTTCCAGTTCGATGGCGAGAGCGCTATCAATAACATAGGGGGGTACAACTTCCGCATGACCCTCCACGGCTTGAATAACCTTCGCTACGTCGCCTGCGCGTCCACAATCAGCCTTTCTCCGAAAACCGTCGACTTCCAAAGCCTGCAGGCCTATTTCGCCAGCCGGGACCAGATCCTCAAGGAACTTCCGTTCAGCGTCACCGCCAATAAGAACTGCAGCAGCGCCTATGGCCTGAACGCGATGTTCCTCCCCTCCGGCAGCACCTCCCTGTGGGGTTCGGACACTCTTTTGGATAACAACAACAAGTCCGTGGGAATCCGACTTCTCAAGCAGGAAGACCGCAGCATCATCGATATCGGCAAGGAGTTCGTACTGGTGCCCAATAGCCAGAACCAATTGGTGGTCATAAGAAACTTCCTCGCCCAGGTGAGGTGGATGACGGGCACTCCAACGCCAGGCCCCTTCAACGCCACCGCCGCGATAGAGGTCTACTACAAGTGACCGCCCGGGGCCGCTTCGCAGACCGAAGCGGCCCGGTATCGACTCAGCGCAGGAAGAAGTGCTGGAGTCGTTGCACTTGCCAGTTGTAACGGCGACGCGCCTCGAGACCTTCCTCCAGGCTGACGGCGACGAAACGCGCCTTCTGGTTCGGTTGCATCTGCGCCAGCCGGTTCAGGTCGGGGCTGATCACCGTGCCCAGCGTGGCATATCCCCCACCGGACACCGCATCACGATGCAGGACGATGGGTTCGAGCCCGCCCGGTACCTGGATCGAGCCGATGGGATAGCAGGCGTCGACGATGTTGGACGGGTCCGAGCCTGCGCCGAATGGCTGTTCGCGCGGCTCGAACCGGAGCGCCGTGCCGCCCTTGAAGCGGTAGCCGGTGCGGTCCGCCTCCGAGCCGACGGTCCAGGTCTCGGCGAAGAAACGCTCGACCGCGTCGGGGGTCAGGCGATGGACGTAGAGCCCGGGAACCACCCGCAAGCTCACCTCGCCGCCGACCTCCACCTGCAGCGAACGCGGCAGCGCCAAGCCCTCCACGGCAGAGGGCGAGGCAGACCCCAGGGGCAGCAGGTCGCCCTCCGCCAGCCGTCGTCCCTGCAAGCCACCGATCGCCCCCAGACCGTAGGTCGAACGGCTGCCCAGCACCTCGGGTACCGCGATGCCGCCGTCGATGGCGAGATAGCCACGGGCGCCGGCACGGATGAAATCGAACCCCAGGACCTGGCCGGCGCGCACCCGGAAGGAAGTATCCAGCGGCATCTCCGCGCCCTCCAGGCGAGGCGTCATGCGCGCCCCGCACACGGCCACCAGGGCGTCGCGCTGGAACTCCAGCTGCGGACCCAGCAGCGCGCACTCCAGCACGGCGGCGGTCGGTGCGTTGCCCACCAGCAGGTTGGCCGCGCGCAGGGCATACTGGTCGAGCGCGCCGGACGGCGGGATGCCCAGGTGATAGTGGCCTTCGCGGCCGGCGTCCTGCACCGAGGTGGCGAGGCCGGGCTTGAGCACCTTAATCGACATACAGCACCTCCTGCAGACGTTGCGTGCAGCCTCGCGGATCGGCGAGGAACGCGTCGAGATCGAAACTCACCGGGCGGATGCGCAGGTCGAATGTGCCCGCTTCGACTTCGGCCGCCATGCGCTCGTATTCGGTCCGCTCGATGGGGCGGAACTGGACGATGTCGCCAGCGCGGAAGAACACCATCGATTCCTCGAGATAGGGCAGGCCCTGGCGGGGATCGAAGATCGGCGCCGGAGTCACGCCGAACATCTGGTAGCCGCCGGCACCGCGCACCGAATAGATGCAGCCGAAGCAACCGCCGTGGCCGAGGGTCAGCTTCGGCGTGTCGATGCGCGGACGCAGGTACTTGGGCACCTGCAACTGCCGTTCGCGCTCGACCATCTGGTACATGAACGGCAGGCCGGCGACGAAACCGACCATCGAGACGAACCACGGCGTGCCGCTGTGCGCCTGGATGAACGCCTGCACGTCGGCGTAGCCGTTGATCCGCGCGGCGTACTCGAGGTCGGTGGAGTCCGGGTCCTGGTGACGGTCGCGGAAGCGCATCAGGGTCTCGTGGGTCCAGGGATCGTTGTACAACACCGGTACTTCGACGATACGCGTCTCGATGCTGCGCGCGGCGACTGCCTCGGCCTCCAGTCCGCGCACGGTCTCCAGCAGCGCCTGCGGGGCCAGCCGGTCGGGGTCGAAGCGGACCTGGAACGAGGCGTTGGCCAGGCACACGTCGAGCACCCCGGGCAATTGCAGGGCCTTGATGGCGCGGGTGATCGCCATGCCGCGGAAGAAGGCTTCCAGCGACATGGCTTCGGCGACCTCGGCGAACAGGTGCTCGTCGCCGCCGAAGCTGTAGCGGATGTTGGCGTGCATCTCAAACCTCCTGCGCGGCTGCGGTCCGCTCGGCGAGCCAGGTTTCCAGGGTAGCGGTATCGAACTGCGCGGCCTGTACCCGCGCATCGGCGAGCAGCCAGCGGTGCAGCGGCAGGGTGGTGGCCATGCCGGCCAGCACGGTGCGCTCCAGCGCCTGACGCGCGCGGGCGAACGCTTCGTCGCGGTCGCGACCATGGACGATCAGCTTGGCCAGCAACGAATCGTAGTACGGCGGCACCCGGTAGCCGGGGTACAGGTGGCTGTCCACTCGCACGCCCTCGCCTTGCGGCCACTCCAGGCGCTCCACGGTGCCGGGGCTGGGGAAGAAATTGCGCGCCGGGTCTTCGGCGTTGATCCGCATCTCCAGCGCCGCGCCGTTCAGGCGAATGTCCTCCTGGCGCCAGGGCAGCGCCTCGCCGGCGGCGATGCGCAGCATGGCCTGGACCAGGTCGATGCCGGTGACCATCTCGCTGACCGGATGCTCGACCTGGATACGGGTGTTCATCTCGATGAAGAAGAACTCGCCGCTGTGCGCGTCGAACAGGTATTCCAGGGTGCCCGCGCCACGATAGCCGAGACTCTGCGCCAGGCGCACGGCGCTCTCGCAGAGGGCCTGGCGCTGCGCGCCGTCCAGCGCCGCCGAAGGTGCCTCCTCGAAGACCTTCTGGCGCCGCCGCTGCAGCGAGCATTCGCGCTCGAACAGATGCACCGCGCGCTCGCCGTCGCCGAGGATCTGCACTTCGATGTGCCGCGCCTGGCGGATGAAGCGCTCCAGGTACACCGCCGGCGAACCGAAGGCGGCCTGCGCCTCGCGCTGGGCGATGGGGAATTCCCGACGCAGTTCGTCGGCGTCGTGGGCGATACGGATGCCACGCCCGCCGCCGCCGGCGGAGGCCTTGACCAGCAGCGGATAGCCGACCTCTTCGGCGCAAGCCAGCGCCGCGTCGAGGTCGTCCAGCTCGCCGGGCGAGCCCGGCACCACCGGCACCCCGGCGGCCATCGCGGTACGCCGCGCCTCGGCCTTGTCACCCATGCGGCGGATGGTCTGCGCATCCGGACCGACGAAGACCAGTCCGGCCGCCTGCACCGCTTCGGCGAAGGCGGGGTTCTCGGAGAGGAAACCGTAGCCGGGATGGATCGAGTCGGCACCGGTTTCCCGCGCCGCCATGAGAATCGCCTCGATATCCAGGTAGCTCCGCTCGGCCCGCGCAGGGCCGATCAGGCGTACCTCATCGGCCAGCCGCGCGGCCAGCGAATCGCGATCCGCCTCGCTGCACACCGCTACCGTGGGAATGCCCAGTGCCTGCGCGGCGCGGATGATGCGCACGGCGATCTCGCCGCGATTGGCCACCAGCAGCTTGTTCAGTCGCTTGTGCATGGCGTCCTCCTCAGGTAGCGCTGGCGATCACCGCCAGCACCTGGCCCGGCTCGATGGCCTCGCCATCTTCCACGTGGAACGCCTGGAGTATGCCGGCCTGCCCGGCCTGCACTTCGGAAAACTGCTTCATCACCTCGATCAGCCCGATCACGCTGCCGGCCTCGACCGCCTGCCCGACCTCCGCGTAGGGCGGCGCGTCAGGGCTGGCCTTGCGATAGAAGGTGCCGGGCAAGGGGGACTGCACGTTATGTTCGGCCATGACGAATCCTCATTATTCGAACGTTGTAGGAAATGGCAGAAAAGCTTGTCGCGAGGCTCGCCGAAGCGAGCGGCGCTCAACGCGGCGCCTTGATGCGGATGCCGGCGCCCTCCAGGCGCGCACGGGTGCTGGCGACCAGCGCCAGGGCACCGGGGGTATCGCTGTGGATGCACACCGAGTCGAAGGCGATGTCGAGGTCCTCGCCCTCGACGGTACGCACCTTGCCTTCGCGGCAGGCGCGCAGGACCTTGTCGGCGACCTGTTGCGGATCGAGGGCGGCGACCCGCCGGGTGAAGACGATGGAGCCGCTGCGGTCGTAGTCGCGGTCGGCGTAGAACTCGCGCACCAGCGGCTGGCCCAGTTCCCGGCCGATGCGCCAGGTGGCCGAACCGGGCATGCAATAGAGCAGCAGTTCCGGTTCCAGGCGTTGCAGGGTCTCGACGAACAGGCGCGCGGCGGCCTCGTCGCGCGCCAGGTGCATGTAGAGCGCGCCGTGGGGCTTGACGTGTTGCAGCGACAGGCCCTGCAGCCGGGCGAATTCGCGCAGGGCGCCAAGCTGGTAGAGCATGTCGTTGACCAGCTCGATGGCCGGCGCGGCGATGTGCCGGCGACCGAAGCCGACCAGGTCGCGGAAGCCCGGATGGGCGCCGATGGCCACGCCATGCTCGGCGGCCATCTCCACGGTGCGGCGCATGCTGCTCGGGTCGCCGGCATGGAAACCGGTGGCGATGTTGGCGCTGCTGATCAGCGGCATGATCGCGGCGTCCACGCCATCGCCGATGGTCCATGGGCCGAAGCCTTCGCCCATGTCGGAATTGAGGTCGACTTCAGTCATTGCCGGCTGGCCTCATCTGTCTTGTTGTTGGATGGAGCCACGGTAAAAGCCGGGAAAGGTATTGGGTAGATTTATTATTCGATAGACTGGTTTCTGAAAAACAGATACCTCCTCCGGATGCTCCCCATGGCCCTGACCCTCCGCCAGGTTCGCTACTTCATCGCCACCGCCGAGTTCGGCCAGATCTCCCAGGCCGCCATCCACCTGAACATCTCGCAGTCGGCGGTGACCAGCGCGATCCAGGAACTGGAGGGCATGCTCGGCGTCGCCCTGTTCACCCGTACGGCGCAGGGCATGAACCTGACCGACAGCGGCCGGCACTTCCTCAACCACGCCTATTCGATCCAGCGCAGCGTCGACGACGCGCTCAACAGCCCGCAACCGGACACCCGGGTCGCAGGCACCCTGAAGGTCGCCGCCAGCTATACCGTGATGGGCTATTTCCTCCCCCACCACCTGCAACGCCTGGCGCAGTGGTACCCGGAACTGGAGCTGCAACTGTTCGAGGACGAGCGCGCCAGCATCGAGCGCGGCCTCCTCGACGGTCGCTACGACATCGCCGTGCTGCTCACCGGCAATCTCACCGAGCCCGGGATCGCCGCCGAAACCCTGTTCAACTCCGAGCGCCGGTTGTGGCTGCCCAGCCGCCATCCGCTGGGCGAGAAGGCCGACCTGGGCCTTGCCGACGTGGCCGGCGAGCCCTACATCATGCTCACCGTCGACGAGGCCGGGCAGAGCGCGCTGCGCTACTGGCAACAGAGCGGCCACCGGCCGCAGGTGATCCTCCATACCAGTTCGGTGGAAGCGGTGCGCAGCATGGTCGCCAACGGCTCCGGCGTGGCCATCCTCTCCGACCTGGTGTACCGGCCCTGGTCGCTGGAAGGCAAACGCATCGGGACGCTATCGCTGGTCGACCCGGTGCCGTCGATGAGCGTCGGCCTGGCCTGGCGCCGCGACACCGAAGCGAGCGCCGGGATGCGCGCGTTCCGCGAATACTTCCGCCAGTCGTTCCTCGCTCCGCAGCAAAGCAGCAGCCGGCGCTGAACCCGGCGGCTAATCTCTGATCCAACGCTGGGAACACTCAGGACAGGACACTCATGGGTACAGAAGGCTTTTTCGACGGACTGGGCGAGATGCTGGGCAGGGCGATCCGCTTCGTGGTGGACCTGCTCTCCGGCCTGCTGGGCGGTATCTGGGGCGCCATGGACGACTTCCTCCACGGCCTGGCCAGGGCCATCGGCATGGACGCATCGCTGTTCAGCTTCGTCTTCCTGGTGCTCGGCCTGTTGCTGCTCTACAGCGGCATACGCGCCTTCATGCGCCGCTCGATAGTCGGCGGGGTGATCTGGACGGTGCTCGGCCTGATCGTCATGAGCTGGCTCATCCACTGATCCACGCGTCGGCCGCTTCCGCAAGGAGCGAAGGAAGGTTTCGGTTATCCACAGGCGAATTCCGAACCCGCTGACAACGGCTGGTCGGCGCCGCGCGTCTGCGGTTGCATGGTGCGACATCCGCCAGGAAGTCCCGCCATGTCGTTCCCGCTTCGTCCTCTCACGCGCTGGCTTTTGCCGCCGCCGGCCTGCCTGCTCTGCGCCGCCCGCAGCGACCAGCCGCCCCGCCCGCTGTGCCGCGCCTGTGCCGCCGACCTGCCCTGGTCGCGCCAGCAGTGTCGGCGCTGCGCCCTGCCCCTGCCGCTGGACGGCCAGGTGTGCGGCGAGTGCCTGCGCCGCCCGCCGGCCTATGAACAGGCGATCGCGCCCTGGCGCTACGCCTTTCCGCTCGACAGCCTGATCAACCGCTTCAAGCACCAGGCGGCCTGGCCGCTGGGGCGGCTGCTCGGCGAGCTGCTGGCGGAACACCTGCGGCAACGCTACACCGAAGGCCTGCCGCCCCCGGCACGCCTGCTGCCGGTCCCGCTGGCGCCACGGCGCGAACGTCGTCGCGGCTTCAACCAGGCGCAACAGCTCGCCGAGCGACTGGCTGGCGAGCTGGGCCTGCGCTGCGATCCGCACAGCCTGCGGCGAGTGCTGGATACTCCGGCCCAGCAGGGCCTGGACGCGACGGTGCGGCGGCGCAACCTGCGCCACGCCTTCGCCCTGGCGCCCGCCAGCGATGTTCGCGGGCTGCACCTGGCACTGGTGGACGACGTGCTCACCACCGGGGCCACCGCCGAGTGCCTTTCCCGTCTGTTGCGCCGGGCGGGCGCCGCGCGGGTCGACGTCTACTGCCTGGCGCGCACGCCGAAGCCCGGCTGAGCTGGGCTAAACTGCCGCGCAACCGATACGGGAGAGGATCCATGCGCGCACTGCTGGTCGCGGCCTGCCTGTTGCTCGGCGGTTGCAGCCACTTCGCCGAAGACGACTGGCTGGGCGAAGACAAGGCCTTGCATTTCGCCAGTTCCGCGGCCCTTGCCGCGGCGGGCATGCAGATGGCCCACGACCGCGGCCTGCACGGTGCTCGCCAGGCACGCTTCGGCCTGAGCTTCTCGCTCGCCTTCGGCGTCGGCAAGGAACTCTACGACAGCCGTTCCGCCGGCAGCGGCTGGAGCTGGAAGGACCTCGCCTGGGACCTGGCCGGCGCCGCCGCCGGCTACGGTCTCTACCAGGCCGCCGAGTGACGCCCTTGCGTTTTGCCCATGGCTGTTGGAGCCTTCGCCGTATACGTCCGCTCATAGCGAAGCTTCCATGTCCGCACTCTCCACTCTCGCCCAGCACGTCACCCGTCGCCCACAACGCATCGCCCTGCTCGCGCAGATCGCCGAACTGGGCTCCATCACCCGTGCGGCGAAGGCCGTGGGCATCAGCTACAAGGGCGCCTGGGACGCCATCGACGAACTGAACAACCTGGCCGAGCGTCCGCTGGTCGAGCGTAGCGTCGGCGGCAAGGGCGGCGGCGGCGCCCGGCTGACCGCCGAGGGCGAACGCCTGCTGGCTCTCTACCGGCGCCTGGAAGCCTTGCAAGCGCAGGTGTTGCAGGCCGCGGAAGACGCCGAGGACCTCAACCTGATCGGCCGCCTGATGCTCCGCACCAGCGCACGCAACCAATTGCACGGACGGGTCCTGTCGATCCATGGCGAAGGCTTCCACGACCGCATCGCCATCGAGCTGCCAGGCCAGCAACGCATCGAGGCGCTGATCACCCGCGCCAGCACCGAGCAACTCGAACTCGGTCGCGGCCGCCCGGTACTGGCGCTGATCAAGGCCGGCTGGCTGGACGTCGGACTGGAACCGCGCGAGGACCAGCCGAACCAGTTGCACGGCACCCTGGAGGAAATCCTCGCGGCCAAGGCCGGTCCCAGCGAGGTGCGCATCGCCCTGGGCAGCGGTCTTACCCTCTGCGCGCTGTTGTCCGGCGAACGCCTGGCCAGCCTGGGGCTGAAGAAGGGCCAGAAGGTGATCGCCTCCTTCGATCCAGCCCAGGTCCTGCTCGGCACGCCGCTGTGAACCTGCCGGCCCGCGCCGGCTTGCGTACACTAGGGGTCTTTCGAGCCTTGGATGCCCCGTCATGTCCCATCCCTTCGACCAACTGACCCCCGATCTCGTCCTGGATGCCGTGGAAAGCCTCGGCTATCTCAGCGACGCACGGGTGCTGGCGCTCAACAGCTACGAAAACCGCGTGTACCAGGTCGGCATCGAGGACGGCGAGCCGCTGATCGCCAAGTTCTACCGACCGGACCGCTGGAGCGACGCGGCGATCCGCGAGGAGCACGCCTTCTCCGCCGAGCTGGCGGAATGCGAGGTGCCGGTGGTGGCGCCGCTGTCGCGCGACGGCGAAAGCCTGTTCGCATTCTCCGGCTTCCGCTTTGCCCTGTTCCCCCGGCGCGGCGGGCGCGCGCCCGAGCCGGGCAATCTCGACCAGCTCTACCGCCTCGGCCAGTTGCTCGGCCGCCTGCACGCGGTCGGCGCCACGCGGCCGTTCGAGCACCGCGAGGCGCTCGCTGTGGATAACTTCGGCCACGCCTCGCTGGCCACTCTGCTGGAAGGCAATTTCATCCCCAGGAGCCTCCTGCCGGCCTACGAGTCGGTCGCCCGCGACCTGCTGAAACGCCTCGACGCCCTGTTCGCCGAGGTGCCCTACCAGCCGATCCGCCTGCACGGCGACTGCCATCCGGGCAACCTGCTGTGCCGCGACGAGGTCTACCACATGGTCGATCTCGACGACTGCCGCATGGGCCCGGCCCTCCAGGACCTGTGGATGATGCTCGCCGGCGAGCGCCACGAACGCCTGGCGCAGATTGCCGAACTGGTCGACGGCTACAACGAGTTCCACGACTTCGACCCGCGCCAGCTACCGCTGCTCGAAGGCCTGCGCAGCCTCCGCCTGATGCACTACAGCGCCTGGCTCGCGCGGCGCTGGGACGACCCGGCGTTCCCGCCGAGCTTCCCCTGGTTCGGCAGCGAACGTTACTGGGGCGAGCAGGTGCTGGTGCTGCGCGAACAACTGGCGGCGCTGGACGAGGAACCGCTGCGGCTGTTCTGAGCCTCCTGCGGACAGGGCGAATGGCGCGCGGCGCTATCCGTCCCGCCGCGGGGCAGGCGAGGGAACGGCAAGTGTGCCGGTGCTTTTCCGCGGGAACTGTGCGCAGACAACCCCGTCACCCCCCTACTAGAATTCACAGGTCATCCGCTCGTGCATGCCGTGCACGGCCATTCTTACCTGCCTGACGTTTCAAGGATTCTCCATGGCGACCGCCAACCTCCGTCGGGGCTATGTCCTCGGCCTGACGGCTTATGTGATCTGGGGACTGTTCCCGCTCTACTTCAAACTGCTCGAACGCATCCCCGCGGTGGAAATCATCGTCCAGCGCGCGGTCTGGTCGGCCCTGTTCGGTGCCGTCCTGATGCTGTTCTGGAAGCACCCGGGCTGGTGGCGTGAGCTGCGCCAGAATCCGCAGCGCTTCGTCGTGCTGGCCGCCAGCGGACTGCTGATCGCCAGCAACTGGATGACCTATGTCTGGGCGGTGAACAACGGCCACATGCTGGAAGCCAGCCTGGGCTACTACATCAATCCGCTGATCAACGTGATGCTCGGCATGTTGCTGCTCAAGGAACGCCTGCGTCCCCTGCAATGGCTGGCGGTGGCCCTGGCTTCGCTGGGCGTGGCGCAGCAGGTCTGGCAACTCGGCAGCCTGCCCTGGGTGTCGCTGGTGCTGGCCCTGACCTTCGGCTTCTACGGCCTGATCCGCAAAAAGGCGCCGGTCGCCGCGCTGCCCGGACTGGTGGTGGAAACCTGGCTGCTGCTGCCGCTGGCGCTGGTCTGGTTGCTGTGGTTCGCCGACGGGCCGACCAGCGAAACGGCTTTCTGGAGCACCCCGGAAGCCCTGTGGGTGGTCGCCGCGGGCCCGGTGACGCTGGTTCCGCTGGTCTGCTTCAACGCTGCGGCAAGGCACCTGCCCTACGCCACTCTGGGCTTCCTGCAATACCTGGCGCCGACGCTGGTCCTGCTACAGGCGATCCTGCTGTTCGGCGAGCACCTGGACTCCAGCCGCCTGACCGCCTTCGCTTTCATCTGGCTCGCCCTGGCCGTCTACAGCTTCGATGCCTGGCGCAGCCTGCGCCGCCTTCCCCAGCCGGGCTGATGTTATCCCCAGGCTTGCGGAACTCCGCAAGCCTGGCGAAAAAACGCGCACTCCTTCCTAGCCCCTGCCAATACTGACGCTCAGCGATCCACCCCAGGCTTTTCCACAGGTTCATGCACGTACTTTGTGCATAGACCTGCCTTCTCCTCTCCGCAGGCACGTGGATAACTCTTCGGAAGAGGCCCTGAAAAGCGCCTGATCAGTCTTTGAGCATACCGCTGCATGCCAGGCTTACCAAGGGTTACAACGATATACACAAGGCTTGTCCACAAAGCTGCCCAAGGCTTTTGTGAGTAACTGTGGATGAACCGGAAAAGCCATCGATCAAAAAACGTACGGACATCTGGAGTACCGATGGATAAAGGCCTGCATGGATTTTTCCCCGGCTTACCCACAGACTGCTCCACGTTATTTGTGCACAGGGGCAACGATAGCGGCGAAGGTTAATCCACAAGCAAAAGCGCAAGAGAGGCTGCTCAGAAAACGATCAAACCCTTGTATCGCCCATGGATGAAGGCCTGCAAGCTTATCCACACAGAATACCCACAGGCTGCTCCACCTGGTTTGGGAATAACCGCAACGCAGCTGGTCAAAAAACGCGCTACGACCTCCAAGCCTCGCGGCGCCTGGGCTTCAGGGTTTCACCCAAGGCTTTTCCACAGGCCCGTCCCCGGCTTTCCTGAACAACTTCAGGACGCGTCCAGCACCAATTCCACCATCAGGTCGTCGGCCAGGTCTTCCAGTCGCTCGCGCAGGGTGTCCAGCGACAGGGTCAGCGGCACCGCCAGCAGCGCATCGGCATGGAACAGCGGTTCGCTGCTCATCGGCGCCGGGCGCACTTCGGTGGACAGGCTCTCCAGGTTCACCCCGTGCTCGGCCAGCAGCCGGGTGATGTCGCGCACGATACCGGGGCGGTCGTTGCCCACCAGGTCGAGGTGGATAGGCTTCCAGTTGCATACCGGCTCGATCCCGCTTTCCGCCAGGAGCACGCGGATGCCATGGCTGGACAGGCCCTGTAGCCCTTCCACCAGTTCGTCGTAGCCCTCCGCCGGCACGGCCACCCGCAGTATCCCGGCGAACTGCCCGGCCATCCGCGACATGCGGCTTTCCAGCCAGTTGCCGCCGTGGGAGGCGATGCATTGGGCGATGCGCTCGACCAGGCCGGGATGGTCGGTGGCGATCACGGTCAGGACCAGGTGATCCATGAGCTTGCCTCCTGCTGGGACGAATGGGAGTTCAGAGCTGCAGCCAGTAAGTGTAGAACTGTTCGTCACGGACATAGCCGAGGCGCTCGTAGAGCGACTGCCCGGCGTGGTTGGTCTTCGCCGTCTCCAGTTGCAGGCCGCAGGCGCCCATGCTTTCGGCGAAACCCCGGGCCTGGTTCATCAGGGCCTCGCCGACACCCTGGCGGCGCGCCTCCGGGCGGACGTAGAGATCGCTGAGCAACCACGAAGGTCGTAGCGCCAGGGAGGCGAACAGCGGATAGAGTTGGACGAAGCCCAGCGCCCGCGCCTCGGCATCCCTGGCCAGGAACAGGGTCGAATCGCCTTGGCGCAGGCGCTCGGCGAGGAATGCGCGGACTTGCTCTTCCGGCGCCGGCACTTCGTAGAAGTCGAGGTAGGCGGAAAACAGCGGAACCAGGTCGGCGAGATCGGCGAGGGATGCGGCATGGACGGGCATGGCGAGGCTCCTGGGGCGATTCCGGGAGTATAGGCAAGGCGCTCGCAGCGCAGTGAAACATCCTGCGACGCCGCGCCGCAGTTGGGCTCGCGATAAATCGTGTACTGTTTTTAGATTTATCTGGAACAAAGTACAGTTTTTTTGCGAACATTGAGCCTGGCCAACGTGACCGTGAAGCGTCATCCAGTCGTAACGCGACGCGTAACCACTGATTTTTCCCGCGGCATCATGTAGTATGCCGCGGCTCGGACTACAAGGCCGTGCGGCCCGGGTCCAGAGCTGGTCTAGAGCAGAGTGAGGCAAACAATGACTGAACGCGTTCAAGTCGGTGGCCTGCAGGTCGCCAAAGTCCTGTTCGACTTCGTGAACAACGAAGCCATCCCCGGAACCGGCGTCTCTGCCGACACGTTCTGGACCGGTGCGGAGGCCGTGATCAACGACCTGGCGCCGAAGAATAAAGCCCTGCTCGCCAAGCGCGACGAACTCCAGGCCAAGATCGACGGCTGGCACCAGGCTCGCGCCGGCCAGGCCCACGACGCCGCTGCCTACAAGGCCTTCCTCGAGGAAATCGGCTACCTGCTGCCCGAGGCGGAAGACTTCCAGGCCGGCACCCAGAACGTCGACGACGAGATCGCCCGCATGGCCGGCCCGCAGCTGGTGGTGCCGGTGATGAATGCGCGCTTCGCCCTGAACGCCTCCAACGCCCGCTGGGGCTCGCTGTACGACGCGCTCTACGGCACCGACGTGATCAGCGAAGAAGGCGGCGCCGAGAAAGGCAAGGGCTACAACAAGGTTCGCGGCGACAAGGTCATCGCCTTCGCTCGCGCCTTCCTCGACGAGGCCGCGCCGCTGGAGTCCGGCTCCCATGTCGACGCCACTTCCTACAGCGTGAAGAACGGCGCGCTGGTCGTCGCGCTGAAGAACGGTAGCGAAACCGGCCTGAAGAACGCTGGCCAGTTCCTTGCCTTCCAGGGCGACGCCGCCAAGCCGCAAGCGGTACTGCTCAAGCACAACGGCCTGCACTTCGAAATCCAGATCGACCCGAGCAGCCCGGTCGGCCAGACCGATGCCGCAGGCGTGAAGGACGTGCTGATGGAGGCCGCCCTCACCACCATCATGGACTGCGAGGACTCGGTCGCCGCGGTCGACGCCGACGACAAGGTAGTGATCTACCGCAACTGGCTGGGCCTGATGAAAGGCGACCTGGCCGAGGAAGTCAGCAAGGGCGGCAGCACCTTCACCCGCACCATGAACCCGGACCGCGTCTACACCAGGGCCGACGGTTCCGAACTGACCCTGCACGGCCGCTCGCTGCTGTTCGTGCGCAACGTCGGCCACCTGATGACCAACGATGCGATCCTCGACAAGGACGGCAACGAAGTGCCGGAAGGCATCCAGGACGGTCTGTTCACCAGCCTGATCGCCATTCATGACCTGAACGGCAACACCAGCCGCAAGAACAGCCGCACCGGCAGCGTGTATATCGTCAAGCCGAAGATGCACGGTCCGGAAGAAGCCGCCTTCACCAACGAGCTGTTCGGCCGCGTCGAGGACGTCCTCGGCCTGCCGCGCAACACCCTGAAGGTCGGCATCATGGACGAGGAGCGCCGCACCACCGTGAACCTGAAGGCCTGCATCAAGGCGGCCAAGGATCGCGTGGTGTTCATCAACACCGGCTTCCTCGACCGCACCGGCGACGAGATCCACACCTCCATGGAAGCCGGCGCCGTGGTGCGCAAGGGCGCCATGAAGTCGGAGAAGTGGATCGGCGCCTACGAGAACAACAACGTCGACGTCGGCCTGGCCACCGGCCTGCAAGGCAAGGCGCAGATCGGCAAGGGCATGTGGGCCATGCCCGACCTGATGGCCGCCATGCTCGAGCAGAAGATCGGCCATCCGCTGGCCGGCGCCAACACCGCCTGGGTCCCGTCGCCGACCGCCGCGACCCTGCACGCCCTGCATTACCACAAGGTCGACGTGTTCGCCCGCCAGGCCGAGCTGGCCAAGCGCACCCCGGCCTCGGTGGACGACATCCTGACCATTCCGCTGGCGCCGAACACCAACTGGACCGCGGAAGAGATCAAGAACGAGGTGGACAACAACGCCCAGGGCATCCTCGGCTATGTCGTCCGCTGGATCGACCAGGGCGTCGGCTGCTCCAAGGTGCCGGACATCAACGACGTCGGTCTGATGGAAGACCGCGCCACCCTGCGCATCTCCAGCCAGCTGCTGGCCAACTGGCTGCGTCACGGCGTGATCAGCCAGGAGCAGGTGGTCGAGAGCCTCAAGCGCATGGCCGTGGTGGTCGACCGGCAGAACGCCAGCGACCCGTCCTACCGGCCGATGGCGCCGAACTTCGACGACAACGTCGCGTTCCAGGCCGCCCTGGAGCTGGTGGTGGAAGGCACCCGGCAGCCGAACGGCTATACCGAGCCGGTCCTGCATCGCCGCCGCCGCGAGTTCAAGGCGAAGAACGGGCTGTAGGCCGTTCGCCGCAGCGCAACGAAAAGCCGCCCCGAGGGGCGGCTTTTTCATTTCTTCGGGTAGCCATGCACACGCTCCCAACAGTCGTCGCGCAGCTCCTCGGCGTGGCTACGGATGCTGCCCCAACCGTTCTGCCGCAGCGCCTCCCGGGCCTCTCGACGTACCACCTGCCATCCGGGGTGGGCATAGATGTCAAAGTCGAAGCAGCCCAGCGCTTCCTCGGGCAGCTCGTTGCACAGCGCCCAGACACGCCTCAAGGCATCGCGAAAACTCCCGGCCTGGTGACCCGGACAGCCTTCGAGCCACTCGTGCAACGGCACGATCTTCTCCGACCAGGTAGAGCAGCCCGGGCAACTGCCGACGGTCTCTCTCTGCATGGCACCGTCAAGGGCCAGGAAATCGAGCGCCAGGAACGCCTCTGCGCTGAGCAGGACCCATCGATGCTCATCCTGCCCGTACCACGTCCAGATGAAACTGCCCGGCTCGTTCATGTCGGCTCCTGCGCCGAGGGAAAAGGCGCGACGATAGCCTAATCAGGCTGCGCCGAGAAAGCTCAGCACCGCGCCTTCGAACGCCTGCGGGAACTCGACGTTCGACAGGTGCACCGCCGGCAGCGTAACCAGCCTGGCCCCGGCAATCGACGCGGCGATCAGCTCGCCGTGGCTGGCGGCGGTGACCGTGTCGTACGCCCCTGCGATCACCAGGGTCGGCCGCTCGATCCGCGCCAGTTGCGCGCGCAGGTCGGTATCGCGCACCGCCGCGAAGGAGCCGGCCAGGCCGTGCCGGTTGGTGGCCATGAGCATCGCCCGGAAGCGCTCGACGACGGGCTCGGCGCGCTCCAGCAGCGCCGGCGGAAACCAGTTGCCGAGGAAGCCCGCGGCGGTCTCGCTCATGTCCTCGGCCTGCAGCACCGCGGCGATGCGCTCGTCCCACTGCGCCGCCGGGCCGAGCCAGGCCGAGGTGTTGGCCAGCACCAGCCGCTCGATCCGCTGCGGCGCATGCAGCGCCAGCCACTGGCCGACGATCCCGCCCAGGGACAGGCCGAGGAAATGCGCGCGCCGTACCTCCAGCGCGTCGAGCAGCTCCAGTACGTCCTCGCCCAGCCGGGCCAAGGTGTAGGGCCCCGGCGGCACACTGGAGGCGCCATGGCCACGGGCGTCGTAGCGCAGAACGCGGAAGTGCCGGGTCAGTGCCGGGAGTTGCGCATCCCACATGTGCAGGGTGGTGCCGATGGAGTTGGAGAGCGCCAGCAGCGGTTTCTCCGCCGCACCGTCCAGGCGATAGGCGAGGCTGGCGCCATCGCTGGTAGCGAGAAAAGACAGGTTGCCCATGGGAGCCTCCGGGGTCAGGGTGATTGCCATGCACGCCAGGCTAGTTGCGACGGCCCCTGGGAAAAACTACAAAGAATGGAACGACTCTGTCAGGGAAGCTGACATGCACGATTTCACCCTCCACGACCTCCAATGCTTCGACGCGGTGGTCGACGCCGGCGGCTTCCAGGCCGCCGCACAGCGCCTGCACCGCTCCCATCCGGCGGTGTTCGCCGCCGTTGCCCGGCTGGAGCGCCAGCTCGGCCTGGTGCTGCTGGAACGGGGCGGCTACCGGGTCGGCCTGACCGCCGCCGGTCGCTCCTTCCACCAGCGTGCCCAGTCCCTGCTCTACGAACTGGAAGGGCTGCGGGGCCACGCCGCGCACCTGGCCCAGGGCGAGGAATGCGAGCTGCGCGTGGTACTGGGCGACCTCTGCCCGCCGCGCCCGGCCCTGGCGCTGCTCGCAGGGTTCTTCGGCAGCCAGCCGCAGACCCGCCTGCAATTGCTGTTCGAAACCGTCAGCGGCCCGCTGGAGCGCCTGCTGGACGGCGAGGCCGACCTGATCCTGCATCGCGTGGACAAGTCCGACCCACGCCTGGAATGGCTCGACCTGTGCAGGGTCGGGCTGGTCCCGGTCATCGCGCCGGGCCTGCTCGGCGATCCTCCGCCGCGACCGGTGCGCCCGGAACAACTGCGCCCCTTCGCCCAGTGCGTGATGCGCGACAGCGCCCGCCATTCTCCGCCGACGGACTATTTCATGCTCGCCGGCGCGCGACAGTGCAGCGTGCCGGACCAGCGAACGAAGAAAGAGGTGATCCTCCAGGGCCTCGGCTGGGGGCATCTGCCGGACTTCCTGGTCGACGAGGAACTGGCCGACGGCCGCCTGCTCGCCCTGGCCGGGCCGCATCTGCCAGAACGCAGCGAAGAGGTGGTGGCGGCGCGCCGGCGCGATCGCGCGCAGGGCCCGGTAGCGGAACGCCTGTGGGCGCTCCTGCGGGACAACGCTACGACGTTGCGGGGGAAAAGCGGCGACAGGGCGGAGGGCGCCAGGCGTCCTCGGTGAGAAACTGGCGGATATCGCCAGGCGCTATTCGCCCTACCCCCACACACTCCCCCGGCATCAACGCCGGCTTGCCGCCAGCTACTCCGCCATCTTGCGCAACGCCTCGCCATCCAGCCGGTAGCGCACCCACTCGTCCTGCGGCAGCGCGCCGATGGAGCGGTAGAAGTCGATGGCCGGCTGGTTCCAGTCCAGCACGCTCCACTCCAGGCGTCCGCAGTCGTTGGCCACGGCCTCGCGGGCCAGCTCGCGGAGCAGCCGGCGACCGGCGCCGACGCCACGGTACTCAGGGGTGACGTAGAGGTCTTCGAGGTAGATGCCGTTGCGCCCCAGCCAGGTCGAGTAGCTGTAGAAATACACCGCATAGCCGATCGGCCGGCCTTCGCTCAGGCACATCAGTGCGCGGGTCGGCGAGCCTTCGGCGAACAGGCTGCGGCGGATGCCTTCGACATCGGTGACCACCTCGTGGCGGGCGCGCTCGTAGTCGGCCAGTTCAATGATAAAGGCAAGGATCTGTTCGGCGTCGGCCGGTACGGCGGGACGGATTTCGAGAGTCATGGGCAACCTTCCGGTGGAGGATCCGGCCATCCTAGTGCGCCTGCTAAGATGCATGAAGTGCATTCTTCTCATCGGCAACTGAATAACATGCATCCCCTGCTGCGCCGTCTCGATCTCAACCTCCTGCTTGTCTTCGACGCCCTGTATCGCCACCGCAACGTCGGCACCGCAGCCAGCGAACTGGCGATCAGCGCCTCGGCCTTCAGCCATGCGCTGGGGCGCCTGCGCCAGGGGCTGGACGACGAACTGTTCCTGCGCCAGGGCAATCGCATGCAGCCGACCCAGCGTGCCGAGCACCTGGCCGCTGCGGTGGCCGCCGCCCTGCGCGCCCTCGGCGAGGGGCTGGAAGAGTGGCGGCCGTTCGTACCGGGACAGAGCCAGCGCACCTTCGTCTTCGCCGCCACCGACTACACCGCCTTCGCCCTGCTTCCGCCGCTGATGAACCGCCTGCAGCACAGCGCGCCCGGAGTGCGCCTGCGCCTGGTCAACGCGGAACGCAAGCTGTCGGTAGAGGCCCTGGCCAGCGGGCGGATCGATTTCGCCCTCGGCTACGACGAGGAACACGAGCGCCTGCCCGAAGGCATCCAGGCCCATGACTGGTTCGCCGACCGCTACGTGGTGGTGGCGCGGCGCGACCACCCGCGCCTCGCCGGGGCGCCGACGCTGGAGGGCTACCTGGCCGAACGGCATGCGGTGGTGACGCCGTGGAACGAGGACAGTGGGGTGATCGACCGGCTGCTGGCCCGCTCCGGCCTGCGTCGCGAAGTGGTGGTGCAACTGCCGACGGTGCTGGCGGCGCTGTTCCTGGCAGGCTCCACCGATTTCCTGCTCACCGCTCCCCGACATGCCGCACAGGCACTGGCGGAAGCCGCCGGCCTCGCCCTGTATCCCGCGCCGTTCGACATTCCGCCCTACGTGCTGCGGCTCTACAGCCACGTCCAGCATGTCGGGCGTGACGCCCATGCGTGGATGATCGGGCAGTTGAAGGGCCTGGATATTTCCCGGACGGGCTGAGCTTCGCGCCGCGCACCGTCGACGGGCGCGGCGGTAACACTGGGCACAATTATTGTGCACAATTTTCCCAATACGGCCTCCTGGCGTCCCGCTTTTTTCCCCTCTCCCTCGTCCGTCCGCATAAGCCTATGAATCGGTTCGAAATTCTTACCTGATCGAGGCGACAGCTTTTTCCCAAGCGGTTTCAGGGGCTTGCCGGTAAAAGGCCGGTTTCCGCAGAACACGGAAAAGTCGGTCGAGGATCGGTTGGCACATAACTGGCTTAAATCTTCGAAATTTTTGTATACAAAAACAACAGACGAACCCGACCTCGCGCCGAGTTCTTCCGACTGCCGGAGGAGACCGCCATGTCCAGCACCCCGAAGCCGCCCGCCTCGCCCCGCGAGTTTTCTCCCTCGCTGCTCGACCTCGGCACCCTGGAAAGCCTCGACAGCCTGCCGCGCGCCGGTCAGCGGAGCGCGGAGTTCTCCGCCTCACTGCTCGACCTGGGCACTCCGGCCAGTCTCGACTGCCTGCCACGCGCCGGGCTGCGCGCAGCGGAGTTCTCGGCGGCGCGCCTGGACCTGGGCACTCCCGCCAGTCTCGATTGCCTGCCCCGCGCCAGCCATCACGCCGGCCCCGAACTGCCGCCGCTGAGCCCGCGCCTGTACAGCGCCGATCTCGCCCCGACCAAGGCCGAAGGGCGCCGCTGGGGACGCTACAGCCTGTTCGCGCTGTGGACCAACGATGTGCACAACATCGCCAACTACTCCTTCGCCATCGGCCTCTTCGCCCTCGGCATGAGCGGTGCGCAGATCCTCGCCGCGCTGGCCCTGGGCGCGCTGATGGTCTACGGGCTGATGAACCTGTCCGGCTACATGGGCCAGAAGACCGGGCTGCCCTACCCGGTGATGTGCCGCATCGCCTTCGGCATCCACGGCGCGCAACTCCCCGCGCTGATCCGCGCGGTGATCGCCATCGCCTGGTTCGGCATCCAGACCTATCTCGCCTCCATCGTCCTGCGCGTGCTGCTGACGGCGATCTGGCCGGGGCTGGCCGCCTACGACCAGGACGCCATCCTCGGCCTGTCGAGCCTGGGCTGGGCGACCTTCGTCGCCATCTGGTGCGTGCAACTGCTGATCTTCGCCTACGGCATGGAGATGGTGCGTCGCTACGAATCCTTCGCCGGACCGGTGATCCTGCTCACCGTCGCCGCCCTCGCCGCCTGGATGTACCTGCGCGCCGGCGCCTCCATCGCCTGGTCAAGCGGCGAACCCATGAGCGGTTCGCAGATGTGGTTGAAGATCTTCGGCGGCGCGGCGTTCTGGGTGACCCTGTACGGCACCATGATCCTGAACTTCTGCGACTTCGCCCGCGGCTGCCCGGACCGGCGCACCATCAGCGTCGGCAACTTCTGGGGGCTGCCGGTGAACATCCTGCTGTTCGGCCTGTTCGCGGTGGTCCTCGCCGGCGCCCAGTTCAGGATCGACGGCCAGCTCATCCAGAGCCCCACCGACATCGTCGCCGCGATCCCCGACACCCTCTTCCTGGTGCTGGCCAGCCTGGCGCTGCTGATCGTCACCGTGGCGGTGAACATCATGGCCAACTTCGTCGCCCCGGCCTACGTACTCACCAACCTGGCGCCGAACCTGCTGAACGTCCGCCGCGCCGGGCTGATCAGCGCGACCATCGCGGTGCTGATCCTGCCCTGGCACCTGTACAACAGCCCCGGGGTGATCCTCTACTTCCTCGGCGGCCTCGGCGCGCTGCTCGGCCCGCTGTACGGGATCATCATGGTCGACTACTACCTGGTGCGGAAAGGCCGGGTGAACCTGCCGGAGCTGTACACCGAAAGCCGCGCCGGCGCCTATCACTACGCGCGAGGGGTGAACCCGCGGGCCATCGCCGCGTTCGTCCCGGCGGCGATCATCTCCACCCTGCTGGCATTGTTGCCGGCATTCGCCGAGCTATCGCCGTTCTCCTGGTTCTTCGGCGCCGGCCTGGCCGGCCTGATCCACTATGCCCTGGCCAAGCGCCGCACGGCCTACCGCGAAGTTTCCGGCGAAGCGATCGCGGTGGACAGCGTGCAGCACTGAAGGATACCTGTCCGGCCTGGGCGCGACACCCGCCTAGGCCGGCAGTAGCGCCTGCAATTCTTCCTCGATCGCATCCAGCGCCTGGAACGACCGCTCGACGCGGGCCACCGCGACCGCCCCCTCCAGCGCCGCGAGGATCAGCCAGGCGCGCGAGGCGGCGAGCTTTTCCGCCAGTCCGTCGGCGCGCAACGCACGCTCGATGCTGGCGTGCCAGGCGCGGAGCGCCCGGCGGCATTCGGCATGCACCGGGGCCAGCTCGGCGTCGATGCTCAGGCTGGTGGAAAGCACCGGGCAGGCCTCTTCGAAACGCGAATGCTCCAGCCAGCCACGCAGGGTCGCGGTGAACTGGCGGAGGACGTTGCGCGCATGGGGGGCCTGGGTCCCGGCGCGGTCGAGGAAGGACGCCACCTCGTCGGCGACGAAGCCGATCGCGGCGCTGGCGATCTGCGGCTTGCCCTCGGGGAAATAGTGATAGAGCGAGCCTTTCGGCGCCTCGGCGCGAGCGATGATGTCGCTCAGCCCGGTGCCGAAATACCCGCGGCTGGCCAGCAGCGAGGCGGTGGCATGGACGATCCGTTCGGCGGCATTGGACTTCTTCGGCAAACCTGACTCCCCAACTCACGGCAGACGACCGGGCAAGCATGCCCGAGCCTCAGGGCAGATGAAACACGCCGCTGGCGCTGGCCACCAGGCGCTCGCCGCTGTGCAGCCGGGCCGAGGCGAAGGCCATGCGCTGGCCGAGCTTGTCGACCCGGGTATGCACCTCCAGCCAGTCGCCGACCCGCGCGACCCCGCAGAAGTCCAGGCGCAGGCCGACGGTGACCATCGGCTGCGGCGGTTCGCGGGAGAACGCCATGGCGTAGCCGAGGCCAACGTCGGCCAGGGTCGAGAGCAGGCCGCCGTGGGCGGTGCCACCGTGGTTGCAGTGCTTTTCGTCGATGCGCAGCGCCACCACCAACTGGCGCTGGGCGTCGTGCCGGCAGAAGAAAGGACCGAGCAGGTCGAGCAACGGACTGCTGCGGAACAGCGGCTGGAACCCTTCGGGGACGTTCATCACGGTGCGGCCTCCGTTCTATATAGACTGGTCTATATAAAATATGCCCGGACGCTGGATCCACCAGCGCCGCGAAGGTCTTATCGAGGCGCTGAATGGCGCTTCATCAGGACGGCGCCCTGGGCGCCGCCCGCACTCCCTCTCAGCGGCTCATCGGACCGCGCACCGGCCGCTCGCGGGCGTGGCTGGTCGCGCTGAGCGGCGCGCCGGCCTCGCGCAGCGCCTGGCGCTGTTCGGCGACCGGGGTCTGCGCGGTGGCCTTCTCGAAACGCGCCAGATGCTGGAAGGCCGGCAGGGCGAAAGCGTCAGCCAACAGGCGCGCCAGGCGCGGCCAGCGCTCGCCGTCGACCTGGTAGCGCGCCAACTGGGCATTGCGGAACAGGCAGGCGACGGCGACATCGGCGATGGACAGCTCGCCGCACAGCCAGCCGCTTGGCGGGATCCGCCCTTCCAGGTAATTGCAGATCGATGGCAGGTCTTCGTCGTAGGTGCGTTGCAGGATCGCCTGGTCGGGTTCGCGCTGCCAGATGCCACGGTTGATCACCAACTGGTGGAACAACTGCCAGATGATCACCTGGCCCAGCCGCGAATCGGCGTACTCCTCCAGCCAGCGGGCCTGGGCGCGCTGGCCGATGTCGACGGGATACAGGCTCGGCTGCGGGTAGCGCTCCTCCAGGTACTGGCAGATCACGCTGGAATCGTTAAGGACGAAGTCGCCGTCCACCAGCACCGGAATCTGGCGCAACGGACTGAGGCGCTCGAAGGCCTCGTCGCCGAAGAACGGCACGATGGGGTCGATGCGGTAGGCGATGCCTTTCAGCTCCAGCAGCACCAGCACCTTGCGCACATAGGGGGACAGATAGGAACCGATGATCAGCAAAGGTTCGGCCACGGCGAGACTCCTGTTCTTGTTATGGGAACGCCGATCCTCCGGCAAACCGGCGGGACGACTCAAGTGGCTTCCCGACGGACGCCAATTGCAGGGATAGTCGCACTTTGCGATCATTTGCGAATAATTCTCGTTTTTCCATTCAATCCCGTTTCGGGATGGGGAGCGGCCGTGTCGGCGGGTGACGTCAGCAACAGCGAATTCGTGGGTAGCCTGTACCGGGACCACCGCGGCTGGCTGCTTGCCTGGCTGAACCGCAACCTCGGCTGCCGCCAGCGCGCCGAAGACCTCAGCCAGGACACCTTCGTTCGCCTCCTCGGCCGCCCGGAGCTGCCCGGCCTGCGCGAACCGCGCGCGTTCCTGGCGAAGGTGGCGCGCGGCCTGATGATCGACCACTTCCGCCGCGCCGCCCTTGAGCAGGCCTATCTCGCCGAACTGGCGCTGGTTCCGGAAGCGGAGCAGCCTTCGGCCGAAGAGCAGTACCTGATTCTCGAGGATCTCCGCGAGATCGATCGCCTGCTTGGCACGCTGTCGCTGAAGGCGCGCAGCGCGTTTCTCTATAGCCGCCTGGACGGCATGCCCCACGCGGAGATCGCCGAGCGTCTCGGAGTCTCGGTGCCGCGCGTGCGCCAATACCTGGCCCAGGGCCTGCGCCAGTGCTACATCGCCCTCTACGGAGAGCCCCGGTGAACGCCGACGATCGTCATTCGCCGGTACGCGCGCGGGTGCTCGACGAAGCCATCGCCTGGCAATTGCTGCTCGACTCCGGCGAAGCCCATCCCGACGATCACCGCGCCTTCCACCGCTGGTACGCGGCGCATCCCGAACACGAACGCGCCTGGGAACAGCTCGGCGGCCTCGACCGGCACCTGGCGAGAGCCGCCAACGGGCCGGCGCGCAACGCCCTGCTGTCCGGCAACGCACGCTTCAAGCGCCGCCTGCGCCGGCTCGGCGGCAGCGCCCTGGGGCTAGTGCTGGCGCTGGGCGTCGGGCTCGGCGTGGCCAACCGCTACGTCCCGGTCCGCTACCTGCTGGCCGACGCCTACAGCGCCACCGGCGAGCAGCGCGAGCTGACCCTCCCGGATGCCACCCATGTGCGCCTGAACAGCCGCAGCGCCATCGACGTCCGCTTCGACGGCGAACGCCGCCAGGTCGTGCTACTGGCCGGCGAGATCCTGGTGGAAACCGCCCATGGCGACCCGCGCCCCTTCGTGGTCAGCAGCGCCGATGGCGACATGCGCGCCCTCGGCACGCGCTTCCTGGTGCGCCGCGAGGAACCCGGCACGCGCCTCACCGTGTTGCAGTCGGCGGTGGCCGCGCGCGCGGAAACGCTCAGCGAAGAGCGTGTGATCAAGGAAGGCCAGCAGGTGCTGATCCTGCCGCAAGGCCTGCAGGCCAGCGAAGCGGCCCCGGCCCTGGCCGGCGCCTGGGCACAAGGCATGCTGGTGGTGGAGAACACCCGGCTGGCCGACCTGGTGGCGGAACTGGGGCGCTATTCGCCGGCGCTGCTGCGGGTCGACCCGAGCATCGCCGACCTGCGCGTCACCGGCAGTTTCCCGCTGAAGGACACCCGCCTTGCCCTTCAGGCTTTGGAGCCTAGCCTGCCGGTGCGCAGCGTGAGGCACAACGCCTGGTGGTTCGAAGTGGTGCCACGCTGAACCGAACGGGCCGGCGAAAAATTTTTCCCGCCGGCCCTATCACTTTTTCCGACTCGTCCGGCAAGGAGGCATTGAGACTCGTTTCCATCCAGGAGCCCCGCACATGCCCCGCCCGACGTTCCGTCCCGGCCTGCTCGCCCTAGCCATCGCCCTCGCCGTTCCCGCACCGTTCCTCCACGCCGCCCCGGCCGAACAGGCCAGCGTGCGCGACTACCGCATCGCCGCCGGGCCGCTGGCAGGCACCCTGAACCGCATCGCGGCCCAAGCCGGCCTGGTCCTCACCCTGGATCCGGCGCTCGCCGAAGGACGCAGCGCCCACGCCGTGCAAGGTCGCTTCGACGCGCCCGGCGCATTGCGCGAAGCGCTCAAGGGCAGCGGCCTGGAACTGGTGGAAAATGCCGGCGGCACCTACAGCCTGCGCAAGGTGCCGGAAGACACCCTGTCGCTGCAGGCGATGACGGTCAGCGGCGCCGAGGAAGACCCACTGGGGCCGACCAGCGGCTACGTGGCCAAGCGCAGCATGACCGGGACCAAGACCGATACGCCGATCCTCGAGACCCCGCGCTCGATCTCGGTGGCGACCCGCCAGCAGATGACCGACCGCGCCGTGCACAACCTCGACGACGCGGTGCGCTACATGCCCGGCGTCGTCGCCAGCAGTTTCGGCAGCGACTCCCGTTCCGACTGGTTGAAGGTGCGCGGCTTCAAGCCGACCCAGTTCCTCGATGGATTGCCGATGGCGACAGGCTCATACAACAACCCGAAGCTGGAGACCTGGAACCTGGAGCGCCTCGCCCTGCTCCGCGGCCCGGCCTCCTCGGTCTACGGCCAGACCCCGCCCGGCGGCATGCTCGACATGGTCAGCCTGCGCCCGCAGGGCATCGCCAGCCATGAACTGAAGGCCGAGATCGGCAACTACAACCACAAGCAGATCAGCTTCGACAGCACCGGCCCGATCGACGACGAGGGGCGCTTTCTCTATCGCCTCTCCGGCGTGGTGCGCGACAGCAACACCCAGGTCGACCATATCGACGACAAGCGCTACAACATCGCCCCGAGCCTGACCTGGAACATCGACGACGATACCCGGCTGACCTTCCTCAGCCAATTCAACCGCGACGATACAGCCGCCACCAGCCAATTCTTGCCGTTACGCGGGACCAAATACGACGCTCCGTTCGGAAAGATCTCCCATCACAAAAACCTCGGCGATCCGGACTGGGACTTCTACGACCGCACCTACTATTGGTTGGGCTATTCCTTCGAACGGCGCATCAACGATGTCTGGCAGTTCCGCCAGAACCTGCGCTACCTGCGCAACGACCTGTCGTTCCAGACGCTTACGCCAACCAGCAGTATCGATGCGGCCAGCGCCGACGGCACCTTACAGCGCATGACGACCTCGGTGGACGAGGACATCAGTCAGTTCGTGGTAGATAACAATTTCCAGGCTGACTTCGAGACCGGTGCGCTGCGCCATACTCTCCTGCTGGGTATCGATCACAACCGCACCCGCACCGACTACACCTCGATCTACAACTTCACCGGTGTGCCGCCGACCAACGTCAACAACCCGATCTATGGTCAGCCAATTCCCAAGCCATCGCGCTCTAGTGCGTTCTATGACTACCGACAGAAGACTTATCAGACCGGGCTTTACGTCCAGGATCAGATCGCCCTCGACAACTGGCGCCTGACCCTCGGCGGCCGTGAGGACTGGGTACATGCCGGCGCCACGTTCTACAATCAGAACGATGCCACCAACACCAGCCGCGACAAGAAATTCAGCGGTAACGCAGCTCTGAGCTACATCTTCGACAACGGCCTGGCGCCCTACCTTTCCTATGCGGAGTCATTCCAGCCAAGCACAGGCGCCGACGATATAGGCTCCAACAAGATGTTCAAACCCACCGAAGGCAAACAATGGGAACTGGGCGTCAAGTATCAACCCGTAGGCTCCGATTCGCTGTTCACCGCAGCCGTCTACGACCTACGCCAGGAGAACGTGAGGGTCACCGACAACGTCAATGGGACACCCACTACCTCGCAGGCTGGCGAGGTTAAGGTCACCGGCTTGGAGCTGGAAGCCACCAGCAACGTCACAGACAATCTGAAAGTGATCGGCTCCTATAGCTACACCGACACCGAAGTGAAAAAAGGCCAGTACGCAGGCAACCGCCTGCAACAGGCGCCGCGCAACCAGGCCTCGCTATGGGCCGACTACACCTGGCACGAGGGTACGCTGAACGGTTTCAGCGTGGGTGCCGGCGCCCGCTACGTAGGCTCGACCTACGGCGACCAGGCCAACACCTACGACGGCTACGCCGGCTCGTACACCCTGTACGACGCCGCCGTGCGCTACGACCTGGGCCAATTGAACGGCAGCCTGAAAGGCGTCAGCGTGGCGGTCAATGCCAACAATCTGTTCAACAAGGACTACCTGGCGTCCTGCGACGGCTACTACTGCTACTACGGCGACCAGCGCAGCGTGGTGGGCAGCGTCAGCTACAAGTGGTAAGCGACGCGTCACAGGTGCGTAACGGCGGATAACCGCTTCGCGGTTATTCGCCCTACCGCAGAACGTACCTTCCGGGCACCGGATGCCCTCCTCCCGCCTGAGGGAGAGGGCCGGGATATCGGCAGCCGGCGCATCGGGGAGGACCTGTATTCCGGGCGCCGGAGATCGTCGTTCACCCCGCGATCCGACCCCACAGCGCGCTGGCGTCGTCGTGGATCTTGAAACGCGGGAAAGCCAGGGCCTGGTCGTCGCCCTGTTCGATCTCGCGCAACTCGTCGAGCATGGCGCTCACTCCGACGTCCTCGAGGCGCCGCAGCAACTGTTCGTCGGTATAGCGGCGGAAAGGCTCGACCAGCCGGTCGAAGCCGTCGGTCATCAGCACGAAGGAACGCAACGCGGCGAGCGGCAAGGTCTCGCGCTGCACCTGGCCGAGCCAGCGGTCGCTGATGTCCAGCGCCCAGTAGCCCTCGGGCTTGTTCATCAGCAGGCGGTTCTGCCGCACGCGCGGGCGGCTGGCCTTGAACAGTTCGGCGTGGTCCCACTGCGGATGTTCCTCGCGCATCCGGCAGAAATGCGCCAGGGATTGCCGGTCCAGTTCGTACAGGGCCGAATCGCCGAAGCTGCGTACCTGGCCGTCGGCGCCTTCGACGAGGATCCGGCTGTCGCCGATGTTGAGCAGTTCGATTTCTCCGCCGCGAATCCGCAGCAGGCTCAGGCAGGCCGCCGGCATGTCTTCGAGGTCGTGCCAGTCGCGGCCGCTCTGGGCGCGGAAGTCGCCCTGGATATCGTTGAGCAGGCGCCGCAGCAGGGTCTCGCTGGATTGCTCGGGCTCGACTTCCAGCAGCAACCGCAGGTGCCGGTCCACCGCCTGGGCCAGCCAGCGCGCGTCGCTTTCCACGCCCAGCACGCTGCGACCGATGCTGGTGGCACCGTCGATCACCCAGGCGGCCTGCGCCGTGCAGCCCAGCGCATCGTCGTTCACCGCGCCCCCCGCGCGGCATTCCGCCCCGAGTATTTCCACTGTGGCCATTCGCAGTTCCTCCTATGCTCAATGCGCTGCCAGAATAGCAAGACAGAGCCTTTCCACGTTCCGCTCGTCGTTCCGGGAGAACCGTATGCGTCACCTGCCCTACCCGCTGCTGGGCCTGCTCCTGGCCCTGTCGTCGACCGGCGCCGCCCTGGCCGGCGAACAGTACTACCCGCTGGACAAGGGCTCCGCGCCCTACGCGGTCGCGCCCAGTGCACAGGGTGCGGTCTGGTACGGCGCGGACGGCGGGCATTCGCTGGGGCGCCTCGACCCGACCAGTGGCGAGAGCGTGCAGGTGCCGCTCGGCGAAGGCGCGCGGCCGCGAGCCATCGTCAGCGACGAGAGCGGCAACGCCTGGGTGCTCGACAGTGGCCTCAACGCCATCCTTCGCATCGGCGGCGAGCGCCTGGGCAGCGAACGTTTCCCGCTACCGGCCAAGGCCGCGCCGGCCGGGCTCGAGTCCGCGGTATTCGACGACGACGGGCGCCTCTGGTTCACCGGCAGCCGCGGCTTCCACGGTCGCCTCGACCCAGCCAGGCGCCTGGTGGAGGTCTGGCCCTCGCCCCAGGGCAAGGCGGCGAACGGCATCTGCGTCACCCCGGACGGCGAGGTCTGGTACGCGCAGGACGACGCGCTGGTGCATGTCGATCCGCTCGACGGCAGCGCCGAGCGGTTGCCCGCGCCTGAAGGCACGAAGGCCTTGCGCGGGATCGGCGCCGACTCCATCGGCAGGCTCTGGGCCAGCGACAGCGGTGGCGCCCGGCTGTACCGCTACGATCCCAGCGATGCCTCGTGGCAGAGCTGGCCGCTGCCGGACAGCCAGGCCCGCCCGGACAGCCTGCGGGTCGACGCCATGGACCGTGTCTGGCTGCACGACGCCGCCAGCGGGGCGCTCTTGCGTTTCGACAGTGAGCAGGCGACATTCCGCGTCCTGCCCAGCGACCGGCCGGCGCCCGGCAACGCCCTGCTCGGCGGTCGCCCCGGAGAAACCTGGAGCGCCGAGCCTGCCGCCGATCGTCTGCGCGTCGTCCGCGACTGATCCTTCCAAGGAGCCCGCATGAGCGCTACCCATACGCTGTTCTACGCCGCCGCCTCGCCCTTCGTGCGCAAGGTCCTGGTCCTGCTCCACGAAACCGGCCAACGCGAGCGCGTGGCGCTCGAGGAAGTCACGCCGACGCCGGTCGCGCCCATCCGGCAGCTCAACGCCAGCAACCCGGCCGGCAAGATTCCCGCCCTGCGCCTGCCGGACGGCCAGGTGCTGCACGACAGCCGGGTGATCTGCGACTACTTCGACCAGCAGCACGTCGGCGAACCGCTGATCCCCCGCGAAGGCAGCGCCCGCTGGCGACGCCTGACCATCGCCTCGCTGGCGGACGCCGTCCTCGACGCCGCGGTGCTGTCCCGCTACGAGACCTTCGTCCGCCCCGAGGAGAAGCGCTGGGACGCCTGGCTCGAGGCACAGCGGGAAAAGATCGCGCGGTCCCTGGCATGGCTGGAGAGCGACTGCACCGCCGAACTGCAGGCGCGCTTCGACATCGCCGCCATCGGCGTCGCCTGCGCCCTGGGCTATCTCGACCTGCGCCAGCCGGAGTGGGACTGGCGCGGCCGCTACCCGCGACTCGCCGCCTGGTTCGCCGAAGTCAGCCAGCGCCCGTCGATGCAGGCCACCCGCGCCTGACCCCGAGGCCCGCCGACGCCTGCTGCCGCCGCAGGCGCTCAGCGCGTTGCAGCCAGGCCGCCGAGGGGCCGGGGAACAGCAGGCCGATCCGCGCCGCCAGGCGCTCACCGTCGCGACGGTCGTCGCGCAGGCCGACATAGCCGTTCATTTCCAGCACACCAGGCGGAACAGCAGCAGGCCCAGCAACAGCGCGCTCTGTCCGAGCCCCATGCAAAGCTCCAGGAAGGAGCGCACGTGCGGATTGCCGGCGGCGCCCTCGATGCCGCTGAGGCCTTCCCAGAATCCGTCCGGCATCAGCACCAGCATGGCGTGGGCCAGGGGCTTGCCGCTGGCGATCCAGTACTCGATCAGGCCGAACTTGCCGAAGAACAGCAGGAAGATCAGGATCACACCGCTGACCAGCAGGCCGAGGGCGGCACAGAGGGTGAACTCGAAGAACAGGCGCATGGTTTTCCTCCTTGGAAATCGGCGGCGGCCGGCGCCGCCGCCCTCGTCGTCAGGCCTTGGCGGGTACGGCTGGGAGGTCCTTGCGGCCGACCCCGTACCAGTCCAGGCGGCGGGTCAGCACCATCACCGCGGCAAGCACCGCGAACAGCAGCAGCGAGCCCATCAGCAAGGCGTAGTCCTCCGCGCTCAGCAAGCCGTAGAGCAGGCCGTACAGCCCTGCCAGGCCGGCGCTGAAGCCCAGCCCTCGGGCCACGCTGCGCAGGACGAAGCACAGGTAGAAGCCGATCAGGCCGACGCAGGCTCCGGCGGAGACCAGGTAGGCCAGCTCGAAGCCGACGTGCTCGGCCAGCGACAGCAGCAGCAGGTAGAAGAACGCCAGCGCCAGGCCGACCAGCGCGTACTGGATCGGGTGTACCGCCAGGCGCTTGAGCACCTCGAAGAGGAAGAATCCGGCGAAGGTCAGGGTGATGAACAGCAGCGCGTACTTGATCGCGCGGTCGGCCTTCAGGTACTGGTCCACCGGATCGACCAGGCCGACGCCGAAGGCGCGCGCCTGGAAACCGTCGCAGCGCTGCTCCTCCACGCAACTGCGCAGCGCCTCTTCCATGTTGGTGGCGAAGAAGCTGGTCTGCCAGCGCGCGGTGAAGCCCTGGGCGGTGATCTCCCGCTCGCTGGGCAGGAACTCGCCGCCGAAGCTCGGGTGCGGCCAGTCGGCCTTCAGGATGACCTGGCTGTCGCGGCCCACCGGCACGATGTCCAGCCGCTCGCTGCCGAGCAACGACAGGTCGAAGGCGTACTCCAGGCGCTGCGCCTGGCGCCCGTCGACGCCTTGCAGCGGTGCGTGCACACCGCTGCCGAGCAGGCCGACCCGGCTACCCGGCTCGAAGTCGACGCTGGCACCGTTGAGGGACAGGCGCAGGGCATTCTCGATGCCGCGGATGTCGCTGATGCCCATCGCCAGGAACGGCGTTTCGAACTGGTAGTCCTCCAGGTCTTCTTCGATGCCATAGTGCGCAGGCACCTGGAAGTAGCCGGCGACCTTGTTGTCGACGTGGTACAGGCGCGCCTGGTAGATGCCACGGTAGCGCAGCTCGGTGCGCATCTGCCCGTCGAGGGCGAAGCGGTCGGGCAGGAAGTACAGCTCGCCGCGCTGCTCGCGCTCCTGCAACACGCGCTTCTCGGTCTTCTCCTCGGTGACCCACTCGCGCACCGTCCTGCGGTACGGCACCACCAGCAGCGGGCCGGTGAGGCGCTGGCTGTAGCTGGAGCTGCGGGCGATATCCTGCAGCACGCCGTCACGAACCTCCTGGCGATCGCGGATCAGGCCGTCGATCATCAACAGGGGAATCAGCAATAGCAGGATGAGTAGGGCGATGGCGCCGAGCTTGTAGGCCAGCGTGCGGTTCATGGGGGGACTCTCCGTCGGGGTGATGGCGGAAAGTCTGCGGCGCCGCGATGGCGGGCTTCGGGTCGCCGTGTGGAGAGTCGATGGAGTTTCCGTGGAGACGCCTCAGCCGCGCGGCAGCCAGAGCAGCGCCTCGACGCCGTCGTCGCGATTGCCGACCTGCAACCGGCCGCCATGCAGTTGCGCCACCTCGGCGACGAAGTTCAGTCCCAGACCGGTGCTCTTGCGCCCGCTGGCCGGGCGCGGCAGCGAGTAGAAGCGTTCGGTGAGGCGCGCCAGGGCGTAGTCGGGAATCGCCGGCCCCTGGTTGAACAGGCGCAGGGCGATACCCTCGCCGTCGGCCTCGGCGAGCAGGCGAAGGATGCCGCCGGGCGGGGTGAAGTCGAGGGCGTTGTCGAGCAGGTTGGCCAGCGCCTGGCGCAGCAGGAACTGCTCGCCGCGAACCTCGCAGGGACCTTCCAGGCGATTCTCCACCCGCAATCGCTGGCGCTGGATACGCGCCGCCTGGCCTTCCAGCAGGGACGCGGCGATCTCCCGCAGGTCGACCTTGCCGACCTCCTCCAGGCCTTGCCGCTGCTCCACCTGGGCCAGGCTCAGCAGGCGCTCGATCAGTTGTTGCAGGCGCTCGCTCTCGCCGGCGATGTTGCCGACGAAGCGCGCCCGCTGTTCGGCCGGCATCTCGCCGTCGAGCAACTCGGCGGCGCCACGGATCGCCGCCAGTGGGCTCTTCAATTCGTGGGTCAGGGTATGCACGTAGCGCTCGACGTAGTCCTTGCCCTCCAGTTGCGTGCGCATGCGTTCCACCGCGTCGGCCAGTTGCGCCATCTCGCCGCCGCGATAACGCGGCAGCTCGGCGCGGCGCCCCTCGCTGACCGCCTGGGCGTACTGGGTAAGGCGCCGCAGCGCGCCGCTGAGCCACCAGGAGAGCAGCCCGCCGACCAGCAGCCCGAGGGCGATCAGCCCGGCACCGAGCCAGGCCAGGCGCCGCTGCGAACGGTCGATGTAGGGTTGCAGGCTGCTGTTCGGCTTGGCCACCGAAACCACCCCGATGATCTTCCCGCCATCCTTGATCGGCGCCGCCACGTACATCACCGAGGAGTCCGGGTCGTCCGGGTCTTCGCGGCTGGAGCGCGCGCCGTACTGGCCACGGAGAGTCAGGTAGACGTCGTTCCAGCGCGAATAGTCCTGGCCGACGGCCACCCCGGCGGAGTCCAGCAGCACCTTGCCGCTGGCGTCGGTGACGTAGATGCGGTGGTTCACCGCCTCCTTGCGCAAGCCCCAGATATCCGCCTGCGGCACCCGCTTGCCGTAGTCCTCGAGCATCTCCGGCAGGTCGCTCTGTGCCAGGGTGCCGTTCTTCACGTCCTGGCGGAGGATCTCGGCGAGCAGGTTGGCGGTGTCCACCAGGGTTTCCTCGGTGGACTGGCGCACGCCGGGGCGCACTTCGTCCATCACCGTGCTCAGCACGAAGTAGCCGGTGAGACCGACGAACAGGAAGTAGACCAGGAAGATCCGAACGCCGAGCGGCATCAGGCGTGGTCCGGGCTGTAGCTGTAGCCCAGGCCGCGATGGGTCTGGATCGCTTCGCCGCGTTCGTTCACCTGGCGCAGCTTGGCGCGCAGGCTCTTGATGTGGCTGTCGATGTTGCGCTCGTAGCCGGCCTCGCTGGCGACGCCGAGGGCGTCGAGCAACTGCTCGCGACTGAATACCCGCTCGGGCTGCCCGAGCAGCGTCTGCAGCAGGCGGAACTCGTGGCGGGTGAGGTTGAGCGGGGTGTCGCGGTAGTGGATCCGCACGCGCTCCTCGTCGACCTGGAACGGCCCGCTCGGCGTGGCCTCTTCCAGCGCCGCCGGGCGCGGCGCCATGCGCTTGAGGATGGCCTTGACCCGAGCCGCCACCTCGCGCGGGCTGAACGGCTTGACCACGTAGTCGTCGGCGCCGATCTCCAGGCCGACCACGCGGTCGATCTCGGCATCGCGCGCGGTGAGGAAGATCACCGGCACCTCGGAGAACCGCCGCAGGCGCTTGCAGGCCTCGAAACCGCTGATGTCCGGCAGACCGACGTCGAGGATCAGCAGGTCCGCCGGCTGGCGCTCCTGCAACGCCAGCGCCTCGCCGGCGAGGGTCACCCAGGTGGTGGCGAAGCCTTCGGCCTGCAGGGCGTAGAGCAGGGTGTCGGCAATCGCGGCTTCATCTTCGACGATCAGGATATGCGGCATGGCGTGACGGCGGCTGACGGGAATGCCGGAACGGTGCCGCAAGCCGGCGCGCGCGTCAATCGCGCCGCCGGTGGCGTAGGACGCTTACTTGCAGGTGGGCTTGTCGGCGACGAAGCGCTCGGAGGGATCGACCGCGACGTGGAATTTGCGCAAGCCCTTGGTGCCCATCAGGAACGGATAGTTGAAGGCGCTGCGGTCAGTGAGGTTGACCTCGATGGTCTTCATCGCTCCGCCCAGGCAGACCTGCAGGTCGATCACCGGGCGTTCGCTCAGGCGGTCCTCATCCTCGTCCTCGCCGTTGCGGTTGTCGGCGCGGTTCTTGATCTTGCCGATGCGCGCCAGCTTGTGCTCGAACACCGAGCCGTCGGCCTCCTTGGTGGCCAGGCGGAAGCGCACCCACTCCTCGCCGTCGCGCTGGAACAGCTCGATGTCCTTGGCCGACAGCGAGGAGGTGTAGGCGCCGGTGTCCATCTTCGCCTGCAGGGTGCGGTCCAGCTCCGGCAGGGAGACCCATTCGTAGCGGCCGTAGAGGTTGGGCTCGGCGGCGAGGACCGGCAGGGCGAACAGCGAGAGCAAGGCAAGGGCACGCTTCACGCGGGCATCTCCTGAAGTGATACGAGGTCCACATAGGACTAGCACGGCGCGGTTTCGTTCGCCACGCCGGCGGCTTGGGCGGCGCGGCGCGGATGCGTATGATGGGCCGCGTCGACCCACACCCAGGACAGGGAAACCAACCATGCGGGAACTGTTGACCGGCCTGACCAGCAGCCTTCTTCTGCTTCTCAACACGCTGATCCTGATCGGCCCGATGATGCTGATCGCACTGCTCAAGCTGGTGCTCCCCGGCCAGCGCCTGAAGGACCTCTGCTCCAGGGGCGTGATGTGGATCGCCGAGACCTGGGCGGAGATCGACAAGTGGATCTTCGCCACCTGCACGCCGACGGTCTGGGACGTGCGCGGCGCCGGCGACCTGCGCCAGGACACCTCGTACCTGGTGGTGAGCAACCACCAGTCCTGGGTCGACATCCCCGCGTTGATCCAGGTGTTCAACCGGCGCACCCCGTACTTCAAGTTCTTCCTCAAGAAGGAGCTGATCTGGGTGCCCTTCCTCGGCCTGGCCTGGTGGGCGCTGGAGTATCCGTTCATGAAGCGCTATTCCAAGGCCTTCCTGGAGAAGCACCCGGAACTCAAGGGCAAGGACCTGGAGATCACCAAGGCCGCCTGCGAGAAGTTCAAGCGCATCCCGGTGACCGTGGTGAACTACCTGGAAGGCACGCGTTTCAGCGAGCAGAAGAAGGCCCGGCAACAGTCGCCCTATCGCCACCTGCTCAAGCCCAAGGCCGGCGGGGTGGCCTTCGTCCTCGCCGCGCTGGGCGAGCAGCTGGACGCTCTGCTCGACGTCACCGTGGTCTACCCGAGCGACAAGGTGCCGGGATTCTGGGACCTGCTCTGCGGACGGGTGCCGAAGGTGATCGTCGACATCCAGACCCGGCCGATCGATCCCGCCCTGTGGCAGGGCGACTACGAGAACGACCCGGTGTTCCGCCAGTACGTGCAGGAATGGGTCTCGCGCATGTGGGAAGAAAAGGACGAACGCATCGCCCGCTTGCGGCAACTGCGCTGAAGTACCGGCCGAAGCACACCCGCCTCGTAGGGCGAATAACCGCAACGCGGTTATCCGCCGTTTCAACGGCGCGGCGGCGGATAACGCCGAGGGCGTTATTCGCCCTACCGGAGCGGGCAACGAATACCCGGGGGTCGCACCCACTTCGTAGGGCGAATAACCGCAACGCGGTTATCCGCCGTTCCCACTGAGCGGCGGCGGATAACGCCGGGGGCGTTATTCGCCCTACCGGTGCGGGCAACGAATATCCGGGCGCCGCACCCACTTCGTAGGGCGAATAACCGCAGCGCGGTTATCCGCCGATCCGCTGGCGGCAGATCAGAGCAGCGACGAGCCGCCCGCCTTGCTCACTCCCCAGAGATTGCTCAGGCTGCCCAGCAGCTCGCTGTTGGCGCCCTGCTTGCCGAAGTAGTCGACCAGCACCTGGGCGAACTTCTCGGTCATCCCGCTATCCATGCCCAGGGTGCCGAAGGCCTTGTTCACGTCGCCCATGCTGTCCGCATTGCCGAGCAGCGAGCCGAGGCCCTTGCTGTCGCCGCCGCTCTTGCCGAGCATATTGCCGAGCCCGCCGAGACCGGCCAGGGCGTTGTTGCCGGCCAGCTTGTCGAGGCCCGGGATGGTCTTCACCAGTTGCGAGTAATCGTTGCCGGCCAACTGGTTCTTGGCCAGGCCGAGCAGGGCGCCGGTACCGCCGACCGCCTGCTCCTGGCTGACCCCGAGCTGGCCGGTAAGTGCGCCGAGCAGACCGCTGGTCTGCGGGGTGGTGGCTACCTGGGCGGAGTCGCCCTGGGATGCCCCGGCGACCGCCTTGGCGGCATCCCCGAGATTGAAGGCGAACGCGGAGGCGGCGCTGAGCAGCAGGGCCGCGGCCAGGGTAGCGTGGGTGGTGACGCGCATCGGCAATTCCTCATGAGATATCGAACGCCCCGGCCGCATTCGCAGGCCGGGGTGAGATTTCGACCGGCCGGCCGGTGCCTTGTTCCCCAACCTTGGTCGGGTCACTTGGTCTTCGGCTTGTCGGCCTTGCCCTTGGCGGCGGCGCCTTTCTTCGCCGCCGGCTTCCTCGCCGCCGTCGCGCGGCCCTTGGGTGTCTCGCCGGCACCGGACTTCTTGCGTGCCGCCGGCTTCGGCGCGGCGCCCTTGCGGTAGCCGACGCCGTCCTTGGCGTCGTAGAAGAAGGTGACCGTCTCGCCCTCCTTCACCTCGCCCTTGAGCATCGCCGTGGCCAGGCGCGTCTCCAGTTGCTGGCGGATCTGCCGCTTCAGTTCGCGGGCGCCGAACTCCGGCTGGTAGGCCTCTTCGGCGAGGTGGCCGACCAGGCTGTCGTCGATGTGCAGGTAGATGTCCTGGGCGTGCGCGGCGCGCTTCACCCGCTCCAGTTGCAGGCGGACGATGTCCTCGATCTGCGCCTTGCTCAACGACTCGAAGACGATCACCTCGTCGAGGCGGTTGAGGAATTCCGGGCGGAAATGCCCGCGCAGGGCAGTCATCAGTTCGCGCTTGAGCTTCTCCGGCGGCTGGGCGAACTCGCCGGCCTGGGCGTTCTTCATGATCAGCTCGGAGCCGAGGTTGCTGGTGGCGATGATGATGGTGTTGGTGAAGTCCACCACGCGCCCCTTGCCGTCGGTCAGGCGGCCGTCGTCGAACACCTGCAGGAGGATGTTGTTGACGTCGGCGTGGGCCTTCTCGATCTCGTCGAGCAGGATCACGCTGTACGGCCGCCGGCGCACCCGCTCGGTGAGCTGGCCACCCTCGTCGTAGCCGACGTAGCCCGGCGGCGCACCGATCAGCCGGGACACCGCGTGGCGCTCCATGTATTCGCTCATGTCGATGCGGATCATCGCGTCTTCGTCGCCGAACACCACCTCGGCCAGGGCCTTGGCCAGCTCGGTCTTGCCCACCCCGGTCGGGCCGAGGAACAGGAAGGTGGCGATCGGCCGGCTGCCCTGGCGCAGCCCGGCGCGGGCCAGGCGCACGGCGTCGCTGACCGCGGTGATCGCTTCCTGCTGGCCGATCACCCGCTGGTGCAGGCGCTCTTCCATCTGCAGGAGCTTCTCGCGCTCCTCGGCGGTCAGTTCGGTGACCGGGATGCCGGTGAGCTTGGAGATGATCTCGGCGATGTCCTCGACCCGCACCTCCTCGGTCTTCGACCCCTGGGTCTGCTGCCAGCGCTCGGTGATCTGCTCGAGGTGTTCCTTGCGTTCCTGGATGCGTTTCTCGAAGACCTTCGCCTCGTCGTACCACTTGCGGCTGGCGGCGTAGTCCTGCTCGCGCTTGAGCTGCGCCAGCTCGGCCTCCAGTTCCTGGATCTCGGCCGGCCGCGAGGTGCTGGCGATGCGCACGCGGGCGGCGGCCTGGTCGATCAGGTCGATGGCCTTGTCCGGCAGGAAGCGGTTGCCGATGTAGCGGTCGGACAGCTCGGCGGCGGCGACGAAGGCCTCGTCGCGGATGGTCACCTTGTGGTGGCCTTCGAGCTTGTCGCGCAGGCCACGGAGGATGGAGATGGTCTGCTCCACCGTCGGCTCGGGGACGAACACCGGCTGGAAGCGCCGCTCCAGCGCGGCGTCCTTCTCGATGTACTTCTGGTACTCGTTGAGGGTGGTGGCGCCGATCAGGTTCATCTCGCCGCGCGCCATCGCCGGCTTCAGCACGTTGGCCACGTCCAGCCCGCCTTCGCCGCCGCCCTGGCCGGCACCGACGATGGTGTGCACCTCGTCGATGAACAGGATGATCTCGCTCTGCGCCGCCTGCAGTTCGTCCATCACCTGCTTGAGGCGTTCCTCGAACTCGCCGCGGTACTTGGCGCCGGCGACCATGGCGTTGATGTTCAGTTCGACCAGGCGCTTGTCGCGCAGCACCTCCGGCACCTCGCCCTGGACCATGCGCTGGGCCAGGCCTTCGACGATGGCGGTCTTGCCGACGCCGGGCTCGCCGATCAGCACCGGGTTGTTCTTCTTGCGCCGGGCGAGCACCTCGATGGTGGTCTCGACTTCCTTCGAGCGGCCGATCACCGGATCGAGCTTGCCTTCGCGGGCCAGCCGGGTCAGGTCGCGGCTGAACTTGTCCAGTTGCGGAGTGTTGCTCGGGCCGTCCACGCGGCCGTCCTCGGCGCCCTTGCCGACCACCTTGACCGCTTTCTGCCGTAGCGCCTGCTCGGTCAGGCCGTACTTCTTCAGGAGCGTCCCGGCGAAGCTGTCCGGCACCGCCGCCAGGCCGAGCAACAGGTGCTCGGGGCCGACATAGCTGTGGCCGAGTTCGCGGGACAGGGCGAAGGCGTGCTGCAAGGCGCTCTTCACCCGCGGCGAGATGGTCATGTCCTCGCTCGCCTCGCCCTTGCTGGCGCCGCGCACGGCGTTGGCCTCGATGTACTGCTTGAGGTCGGCCGGCGACAGGCCGAACTGCTTGAGCACCGCCTGCACCACGTCGGCGTCGGCCAGGGCATAGAGCAGGTGCTCGGTGTCCACTTCGCGCTTGCCGAATTCGGCGGCGACCTGCGCGGCGCGTTGCAGATACTCGGTGGTCTGCTTGCTGAAGTACTCGGCGATGTCCACCGCCTCCGGCTCGCGGGCGCGCACCGGGGTGACCGGGCTCTGCTCGCCGAATCCGGAGAAGATCTCGTCGAACGGGCTGCCGCCGCCGAACAGCGACTCCAGCGGCGAGCGCATGCGCTGCTGGCGCATCAACTGGCGGTAGTGCAGTTCGCAGAGGGCGAGTTCGCGGCGCTGGCCGTTCTGTACCAGGCTGACGCGGGCGACGGCGGGACGTTCGTGGCAGATAGCGCAAAGTTCCTGGGCCATGGGAGGGCTCCTGTTTCCACGGAAGGTGGGCTTCGGCGACGGCGGCGGCGACCGGGGTCGCCGAGCGGTGCGTGGAGAACATCGCGACAAGGCGGTGAAGCACGCGCCGTCGAGCATGCAACGCGGGACATGTCCGTGCGATGACGAAGCGCCGGCGTCGCATCCGCAGCCACTGACGGGGTGACTCTTGAGTACTAGCACAGCAGCCGGCGAGCGCCAGCGCTTCGGCTTGACCCAGGACAATGAAAGGCGACCGCTCTGGCCCGCGACTTCCGCCGCAATGCCCGCTGTTCGCCCCGATCCGGTCGCCGGCCGTCCCATCGCGGCGAGAACTTCTCTATGCTTGGGCCCTGTCCGCCCGAGGGAGCCCATCCATGAGCGAGCCGTTCCAGCTCACCCCCCGCATCGCCCGCCAACTGCCCTGGCTGGTCGCCGTCGCCTTCTTCATGCAAGCCCTCGACGGCACCATCCTCAACACCGCGCTGCCGAGCATGGCCAGTTCGCTGAACGAAAACCCGCTGCGCATGCAGGCGGTGGTGATCGCCTACCTGCTCACGGTGGCCCTGCTGATACCGGCCTCGGGGTGGATCGCCGACCGTTTCGGCACACGCCGGGTATTCCTCGGCGCGGTATTGCTGTTCAGCCTCGGCTCGTTGCTTTGCGCGCTGTCGCCGAGCCTCGAACTGCTGGTCGGCGCGCGCATCGTACAGGGCGTCGGCGGCGCGCTGATGATGCCGGTGGGACGGCTGGTGATCCTGCGCGTCTACCCGCGCCAGGACCTGGTGCGGGTGCTCAGCTTCGTCACCATTCCCGGCCTGCTCGGCCCGCTGGCGGGACCGACGCTGGGCGGCTGGCTGGTGGAGTACGCCTCCTGGCACTGGATCTTCCTGATCAACCTGCCGGTCGGCCTGCTCGGCTGCCTGGTGGCGATGAAGCTGATGCCGGACCTGCGCAGCCCGGTGCCGAGCCGTTTCGACAGCATCGGCTTCCTGCTCTTCGGCGGCTCCATGGTGCTGATCTCCATCGCCCTGGAAGGGCTCGGCGAGCTGCACCTGTCGCACCTGCGCGTGGTCCTGCTGCTGATCGGCGGACTGGTCCTGCTCACCGCCTACTGGCTGCGCGCGCTACGCATCGACAAGCCGCTGTTCCCGCCGAGCCTGTTCAAGGCGCGGACCTTCGCCGTCGGCATCCTCGGCAACCTGTTCGCCCGCCTGGGCAGCGGCGCCCTGCCCTTCCTCACCCCGCTGCTGCTGCAGGTGGGACTGGGCTACCCGCCTTCCACCGCGGGCATGACCATGATCCCGCTGGCGCTGTTCGCGATGGTCGCCAAGCCGATGGCCAAGCCACTGCTGGACTTCTTCGGCTATCGCAAGCTGCTGGTCGGCAACACCCTGATCCTCGGCTGCCTGATCGCCGGCTTCGGCCTGGTCGACCAAGACACCCCCTACGTCTGGCTGCTGCTGCACCTGAGCCTGCTCGGCGCGGTGAACTCCCTGCAATTCACGGCGATGAACACCCTCACCCTGATCGACCTGCAGGACAGCAACGCCAGCAGCGGCAACAGCCTGATGTCGGTGGTCGTGCAATTGTCGATCAGCCTTGGCGTGGCTTGCGCGGCGGCGTTGCTGGGCGGTTTCCAGACCGACCTGGATACGGGGCAGGACACCGTACTCGGCGCCTTCCACGCCACCTATGTCAGCGTCGGCCTGATGTCGATGCTGGCCGCAGCGATCTTCTTCCAGCTCGGCAGCGAGGACGGCCGCACCAGCCCGCGCCGGGTCGATCCGGAAAAGGACCCGGACCTCTAGCCGGGCTCGCGAGGACGAGGCGCGCCCGCGCAACCTGTGGATGACGGCGCTGATCGTGCTGCCCCGGCTGGCGCTGGCCGCCGGACTGCCGCGCGGGTTCTTCTACTGAGCGGCAAGCGCGCCGCAGGTGGGTTTGCGGGTGAAGGTTCGGGACACGTCGACCGCGCCGAGGTGTTCGAGCGTGCGGCGGCCGAGCAGCACCGGATAGTTCATGTTGCCGCGGTCGCGCAGGGAGAACTGCTCGCGCAGCAGCTTGGCGCCCAGGCAGATGTCCATCGCCACCACCGGACGGCTGTCGCTGCCACCGGCGCCGCGCACCTTGATCAGCCGCAGCACCTTGCGCTCGAAGGTCACGCTGACCGGCGCCTTGCTGTCGGCGGTGGGCAGCACGACATCGAAGCGCACCCAGCGCTCGCCGTCCTTCTTGTAGCGATGGATATTCCTCGCGTCCAGCGACGAGGTCAGCGCTCCGGTATCCAGCTTGGCCTTGGCCTGCATGCGCTCGGGCATCAGCCAGGACTGCTCGATCCAGCCCCAGTGCTCGGTGGCGGCATGGCAGGACGCGGAAGAGAACGACAGCGACAACAGCGCGGCGAAGGCCAGACGACGGGATTGCACAGGCTTCATCGAAACGACTCCGAACGGGACCGGGCCACTCTGGGCGGGAACTCGTCAAGACAGGGTGAACGGCAGGCGAAGACAGTGTGACGGTTTTCTTCGGGCAATAAAAAACCCGGATGCTTCCATCCGGGTTCTTCGGGCTGGGGCCCAGGGATCTTAGTTGATCACCTGAACGCGCTCGGCCTGCATGCCTTTCTGGCCTTGTACGACTTCGAAGCTGACCTTCTGGCCTTCGGCCAGGGTCTTGAAGCCGTTACCTTCGATGGCACGGAAGTGAACGAAAACGTCCGGGCCGCTTTCCGGGGTAATGAAGCCGTAGCCTTTGGTTTCGTTGAACCACTTAACGGTGCCGTTCTGACGGGACATTGCAAGTTCTCCTTGGAACTATGGGTATTGATTTAGCCACGAAATCGTAGCCGGTAACTGAGTTGCAAGGAGTTACAAGGAGTCGAGCAGGACGGGCTGGAATTTCCGACCGCATCAGGTCACGATCGACGGCGACCCATGCAAACACAGTGTCAGCACTCTACGACAAAAAACTGAGGAAAGCGAACCTGTATAAAAATACAGAAACGCGCTTTTTTCGTTTTTCGGACGAACGGTACTGGCCAAAGATACATTGCCTGTCGCTGCTGCTCCGGCGGCGATCGCACGCGGCAAGCCGCCGCAGGCTGCTAGACTAGCCGCTCGTATCGCCTGCCGAGCCCTGCCCCGTGACCTCCACCGCTTTCTCCTCGCTGCCGCTTTCCGCGGACCTCCTGGCCAATCTCGACTCCCTCGGTTACCGGGAGATGACGCCGATCCAGGCGCAGAGCCTGCCGCTGATCCTCCAGGGCCACGACCTGATCGCCCAGGCCAAGACCGGTAGCGGCAAGACCGCAGCCTTCGGCCTCGCCCTGCTCAGCCCGCTGAACCCGCGCTACTTCGGCTGCCAGGCACTGGTGCTGTGCCCGACCCGCGAACTGGCCGACCAGGTCGCCAAGGAGATCCGCCGGCTGGCCCGCGCCGCCGACAACATCAAGGTCCTCACCCTCTGCGGCGGCGTCCCCTACGGCCCGCAGGTGGCTTCGCTGGAGCACGGCACGCACGTGGTGGTCGGCACCCCGGGGCGCATCCAGGAGCACCTGCGCAAGGGCACCCTGGTCCTCGACGGGCTCAATACCCTGGTCCTCGACGAAGCCGACCGGATGCTCGACATGGGCTTCTACGACAGCATCGCCGAGATCATCGGCCAGCTCCCCGAGCGCCGGCAGACCCTGCTGTTCTCCGCCACCTACCCGGACGGCATCGAGAAGCTGGCGAAGACCTTCATGCGCGATCCGCGACAGGTGAAGGTCGAGTCGCTGCACGCCGACAGCCAGATCGAGCAGCGCTTCTTCGAGATCGACCCGAAGCAGCGCATGGACGCCGTGGTACGCCTGCTCCAGCATTTCCGGCCGCAGTCCTGCGTGGCCTTCTGCCAGACCCGCCAGCAGTGCCAGGAGCTGGCCGACGCACTGAAGGCGCAGCGGATTTCCGCCCTGGCCCTGCACGGCGACCTGGAGCAGCGCGAGCGCGACCAGGTCCTGACGGTGTTCGCCAACCGCAGTTGCAACGTACTGGTGGCCACCGACGTGGCCGCCCGCGGGCTGGACATCGCCGCCCTGGAAACGGTGATCAACGTCGAGCTGGCGCGCGACCCGGAGGTCCACATCCATCGCATCGGACGCAGCGGTCGCGCCGGCGAGAAAGGCCTGGCCCTGTCGCTGGTGGCGCCGGCCGAGGCCAGCCGCGCGCAGGCCATCGAGGACCTGCAGAAGCAGCCGCTGGCCTGGTACGCCCTCGGCCAGTTGAAGGCCAGCCCGGAGCCATTGCTACCGCCGATGAGCACCCTGTGCATCGCCGGCGGACGCAAGGACAAGGTGCGCCCCGGCGACCTGCTCGGTGCCCTCACCGGCGACGCCGGGCTGCCCGGCAGCGCGGTGGGCAAGATCGCCATCTTCGACTTCCAGGCCTTCGTCGCCATCGAGCGCGGCCTCGCCCACCAGGCCCTCAAGCGCCTGAGCGAAGGCAAGATCAAGGGGCGCTCGTTCAAGGTCCGCCTGCTGTAGCGCGCCGCCGCTTCGCTCGCCGGGCCCGCTCCGGCGCGCGATATCGCCGCCGGGTAACTTCCGGCGCGGCGACGACGTCTTAGCGTTCGCAGGCACGAAGCCTGCATCCGCCAGATGCCCGGCTCGACCGAGTTGCCCACGGCAGCGTTTCCTGCGACTGCGGCGGGCAGCGGACTTCCAGTCGCGCGAAATCGGCCGATTGAATTAGCCGGACAGGCCACATAGGCTGAACCACGGACCACCGGATAGCACTCCGCCCCCATGCCGCCCTCTTCGTTGACACACACGCTCCGCCGCCTCTGGGCCCTCGACAAGTTCGCCTACAGCCTGCGGGTGTTCATCGCCCTGGCCGGCGCCCTGCTGCTGTGCTGGTGGCAGGACCGCATCGAGCTGCTGATCCCGCTGTTCCTCGGGATCATCGCCAGCGCCCTGGCGGAGACCGACGACAACTGGCTCGGCCGCCTGCAAGCGCTGCTGGTGACCCTGCTGTGCTTCAGCGTCGCCGCCTTCGCCGTCGAGTTGCTGTTCCCCTATCCCTGGCTGTTCGTTTCCGGGATGGCGCTGTCGGCGTTCGGCATGATCCTCCTCGGCGCCCTCGGCGAGCGCTATGCGGCGATCGCCTCGGCGACCCTGATCCTCTCGATCTACACCATGATCGGCGTGGACCAGCGCGGCGGCGAGGTCGCCGATGTCTGGCACGAACCGCTGCTGCTGGTGGCCGGGGCGGCCTGGTACGGGCTGCTCTCGGTGCTGTGGAACGCGCTGTTCTCCAACCAGCCGGTGCAGCAGAGTCTTTCCCGCCTGTATTTCGAGCTGGGCGAATACCTGAGGATCAAGTCGAGCCTGTTCGAACCGTTGCGCCAGCTCGACGTAGAGGGCCAGCGCCTCGCCCTGGCACGGCAGAACGGCAAGGTGGTGGTGGCGCTGAACCAGGCCAAGGAGACCATCCTCAACCGCCTCGGCCATGGCCGGCCGGGCCCCAAGGTGAGCCGCTACCTGAAGCTCTATTTCATCGCCCAGGACGTCCACGAGCGCGCCAGTTCCTCGCACTACCCGTACAACCGGCTGGCAGAGGCGTTCTTCCACAGCGACGTGCTGTTCCGCTGCCAGCGCCTGCTCAACCAGCAGGGCAAGGCCTGCCAGGCCCTGGCGCGGGCTATCCGCCTGCGCCAGCCGTTCGACTACGCCGACCGCGAGCTGGCCCTGGAAGACCTCCAGGCCTCGCTCGAACACCTGCGCCAGCAGAGCAACCCGGCCTGGAAGGGCCTGCTGCGCTCGCTCGGCGCCCTGGCCGCCAACCTCACCACGCTGGACCGCAAGCTGGCCGGGGCGAGCAACCCGGACGCCATCGCCGACGAACAGGACAGCGCCCTGCTCGACCGCTCGCCGCGCAGCCTGAAGGACGCCTTCGAGCGCCTGCGCCAGCAGCTCACCCCGACCTCGCTGCTGTTCCGCCACGGCCTGCGCATGGCCCTGGCGTTGACCGCCGGCTACGGCGTGCTGCACTGGATCCATCCGACCCAGGGCTACTGGATACTGCTCACCACGGTGTTCGTCTGCCAGCCCAACTATGGCGCGACCCGCCTGCGCCTGGTGCAGCGGATCCTCGGTACGGTGGTCGGCCTGGTGGTCGGCTGGGCGCTGATCGACCTGTTCCCCAGCCCGCTGGTGCAGTCGCTGTTCGCGGTCGCCGCCGGGGTCGCCTTCTTCGCCACCCGCAGCAGTCGCTATACCCTGGCGACGGCGGCGATCACCCTGCTGGTGCTGTTCTGCTTCAACCAGGTCGGCGATGGCTACGGGCTGATCCTGCCCCGCCTGTTCGATACCTTGCTGGGCAGCCTGATCGCCGGCCTCGCGGTGTTCCTGGTGCTGCCCGACTGGCAGGGCCGCCGGCTCAACCGCATGCTCGCCAACACCCTCGCCTGCAACAGCCGTTACCTGCGGCAGATCATGCAGCAGTACGCCACCGGCAAGCGCGACGACCTCGACTACCGCACCGCCCGGCGCAACGCGCACAACGCCGACGCAGCGCTGTCGACCACCCTGTCGAACATGCTCCTGGAGCCCGGCCACTTCAGGAAGGACGCCGAGATCGGCTTCCGCTTCCTGGTCCTCTCGCACACCCTGCTCAGCTATCTATCCGGTCTCGGCGCGCACCGCGAAAGCCTGCCCGAGGACGCCAGCGACGGCCTCCTGGAGCGCGCCGCCGAGCGGCTCTCCGCCAGCCTCGAGGAAATCGCCGCGAGCCTGGAACAGAAACGCCCGGTCGCCATCTACAGCGAAGAGGAGGAAGCGCTGGCCAAGGAACTGGAGCAGATGCCCGAGGACATGGACGACAGCCATCGCCTGGTACAGACCCAACTGGCGCACATCTGCCGCCAGCTCGCCCCGCTGCGCACCCTGGCCGCGCACTTGCTGAAGAAGGAACTGGCCGGCGCGCAGCCGCTGCCAGGCCAGCCCTAGCGCGCGCCGTAGCGCTCCAGCAGGCGCTGGTAGCTGCCGTCGTCGCGCATTCCGCGGATGGCCAGGTCGAAGCCGTCGACGATCTCGTCATGCCGGGGATTCCTCAGGCTCACCAGCAGGTGCAGGCCGTTCTCGCCAAGCGGGATGGGCAGTACCTCCAGCTTGTCGCGCAAATCGGTCAGTTCGCCCTTGAAGGCGACCCCCAGCGCCAGCTCGTCCTCCACCGCCAGGTCGACCCGCCCCGCCTCGAGCATCCGCGCGGCGTTGGCGAAGCTGGTCACGTTGACCTTCTGCAGACGGCTGTCACGGTCGAATTCGGGCGCGTAGGCATAGTCGCGCACGACCGCGATGCGGTAGGGACGCAGGTCGCTCAGGCGGGAAAACTCGATACCCCGCCCCTTGCGTTGCAGCAGGCGGATGCGGTTGCTCAGGTAGGCGCGGGAAAACTGCCCGTAGAGGCTGCGGGCGGGCTCGTACCAGGCGCTCAGGGCGATGTCGTAGTCGCCGCTGCGCACGCCGTACAGGGCACGCGACCAGGGTACCTGCTGGAAACTCGAGTCGAAGCCGGCGCGCTTGAGCGCGGTGGTCACCAGTTCCACCGCCAGGCCGTTGCCAGGCAGGCGCGAATCGACGAAAGGCGGCCAGGAGTCGCCGACCAGGCGCAGGTTGGCGGCAGGCAGCGCGCAAGGGAGGAGCAATGTCAGCAGCAGGAGTGCGCATCGCAGCATGAAGGAGCGTCCCGGGAGTGGATCGCCACAGCATAGCCATCCCGACCCCGGGCACGCATGTCCCCGTGTCGCGGCTCGATGATATTTCCATCACAAACCGCGCGCGTTCACCTCTCCTCGTCCTCTCCGGCGGCCTTTTCGTTCCGCGGCGCGGCACCTGCGTACTTGCCGCCGAAGAGTTCGATCGGCATCGGGAAGACGATGGTCGAACTCTTGTCGCCGGCGATCGCGCCGAGGGTCTGCATGTAGCGCAACTGCATGGCGCCACTCTGCCGGCCGAGCATCTGCGCCGCCTGCATGAGTTTCTCCGAGGCTTGCAGCTCGCCCTCGGCATGGATCACCTTGGCCCTGCGCTCACGCTCCGCCTCGGCCTGCCGGGCGATGGCGCGGACCATCGATTCGTTGAGATCGACGTGCTTGATTTCCACATTCGCCACCTTGATGCCCCAGGCGTCGGTCTGCGCATCGAGCACTTGCTGGATATCCAGGTTCAGGCGCTCGCGCTCGGCGAGCATCTCGTCCAGTTCGTGCTTGCCCAGCACCGCGCGCAGGGTGGTCTGCGCCAACTGGCTGGTGGCGGCCAGGTAGTTCTCCACCTGGATGATCGCCTTCTGCGGATCGAGCACGCGGAAGTACACCACCGCGTTGACCTTCACCGAAACGTTGTCGCGGGAAATCACATCCTGCGGCGGCACGTCGAGAACGATGGTGCGCAGGTCGATGCGCACCATCTGCTGGATCGCCGGGATCACCAGCACCAGCCCCGGCCCCTTGACCTTCCAGAACCGCCCGAGCTGGAACACCACGCCGCGCTCGTACTCGCGGAGGATGCGCAGCGCGCTGAACAGCAGCAGCGCGAGGAACACCAGCAACATCGCCAAACCATAGGAAACACCCATCATCCACCTCCTTCATCGGCCAGCGCGACTTCCAGGAGCAGGCCCTTGCGCGCCAGCACCCAGACCGGCTGGCCTACCGCCAGCGGCCGCGCGGCGAGCACCCGCCAGCGCTCGCCCTGGAGCAGCACCCAGCCTGCGCAGGGTTGTTCGGAATCCACCGCCGCCACCGTCGCCAGGCTGCCGACCAATCCGGCGGTGCCACTTACCACCGCTTGCCGGCGAGTACGCAGGGCCATGCCCAGCAGACCGACGATCAGCGCGGCGCTGAGCAACGCCAAGGCCACCACCAGGCCCGGCGGAATGCCGTAGCCGGGCACCTCGGTATCGATCAGGATCAGCGCGCCGACCACGAACGAGACGATTCCGCCGATGCCAAGCACGCCGAAGCTGGCGACGAACGCCTCGCCCACCATGAACGCCAGGCCCAGCGCGATCAGCGCCAGCCCGGCGTAGTTGACCGGCAGCATCTGCAGGGCGTACAGGCCGAGCAGCAGGCAGATGCCGCCGAGCACGCCGGGCAGCGCCATGCCGGGATTGGCCAGTTCGAAGATCAGCCCGTAGATGCCGATCATCATCAGGATCAGCGCCACGCTGGGATCGGTGAGCACCGCCAGCAACCGCGCGCGCCAGTCCGGTGCCTGGCGCTCGACCGTGGCGCCGGCGGTAGCCAGGGTCAGCGCGCGCTCGCCGACGCGCAGGCTGCGGCCGTCGAGCTGGCGCAGCAGGTCGGGCAGGTCGCGGGCCTGCAGGTCGATCACCTTCTGCGCCGCCGCCTCGTGCGCCGCCAGGCTGACCGCCTCGCGCACCGCGCGCTCGGCCCACTCGGCGTTGCGCCCGCGCAGTTGCGCGAGGCCACGGATATAGGCGGCGGCGTCGTTGACCTGCTTGCGCGCCATGGGTTCGGCGTCCCGCGCCGGGGGCTTCTCTGCGGGCTTGTCCGGCGTCCCCAGGCGCACCGGGGTGGCAGCGCCGAGGTTGGTGCCCGGCGCCATCGCCGCGATATGGCAGGCATACAGGATGTAGGTGCCGGCGCTCGCCGCCCGCGCCCCGCTGGGCGCGACGAAACCGGCGACCGGCACCTGGCTGGCGAGGATCGCCTTGACGATGCGCCGCATCGATGCGTCCAGGCCGCCGGGCGTGTCCAGTTCCAGCACCACCAGTTGCGCGCCGTCCTCGGCGGCACGCTCGATGCCGCGCACCAGGTAATCGGCGCTGGCCGGGCCGATCGCACCATCCACCGAGAGCACCCGAACCGGTCCGGAGGCCGCGAGACAGGCCGGGCCGGCGAAGCACAGCAACAGCGCCAGCGCGAGCCGGCACGGCATCCGCATATCGACCTCCCCGACCGCCCGGCCGGGCCACCCCGGGACGAAGGCGCTCGTCCCGCGCACCGGGCCGGCAAGCGACCGGCCCCGCCGCGCACTTCTCAGTCTAGTCCAGTGGCTCTCGCCTTCCCCGCGCGTGTCCGGATCGGCAAATCCCTCAACATGCCAACTTTTTAGCGACGAAATGATGGCACTCGCCACAGGAATTCATTAATCTTCGCGGCCGCAGCGGGCAGGCCGCCTGGCGCCCGACCCCATCCGGCTTCCGGCGGCCTCCCGCGGCCCTTGTCCTTTCTTCGCCAGACGAAGCCGGTATGCGCAAGACATAACTTGTCACAATCGCCTGCCCATCATGTGCCGGTCATCCCCAGCGCGGACCCGCACCATGACCTCTGATGTCCTTCCCGCCGACGCCGTCGCCAGTGCCGCCGGCAACGCGCACAAGCCCCATCTCGAGCAGCGTCCCGGCCGCCTCACCGCCCTCGTATTCTTCGCCGTGCTCGCCACCGGACTGCTGTTCAGCGCCTACAGCCTGATGCAGGACGTCGATGACGTCGGTTCCGCGATCACCACCTGGACGCCTTTCCTGCTGCTCGGCGTGGCCCTGCTGATCGCCCTCGGCTTCGAGTTCGTCAACGGCTTCCACGACACCGCCAACGCGGTGGCTACGGTGATCTACACCCACTCGCTGCCGCCGCACTTCGCGGTGGTCTGGTCGGGCTGCTTCAACTTTCTCGGCGTATTGCTCTCCAGCGGCGCGGTGGCCTTCGGCATCATCGCCCTGCTGCCAGTGGAACTGATCCTGCAGGTCGGTTCCTCGGCCGGCTTCGCCATGGTCTTCGCCCTGCTGATCGCCGCCATCCTGTGGAACCTCGGGACCTGGTGGCTGGGCTTGCCGGCGTCGTCCTCGCACACCCTGATCGGCTCGATCATCGGCGTCGGCGTGGCCAACGCGCTGATGCACGGGCGCGATGGCACCAGCGGGGTGGACTGGGGCCAGGCGACCAAGGTCGGCTACTCCCTGCTGCTCTCGCCGCTGATCGGCTTCGCCTGCGCCGCCCTGTTGCTCCTGGCGCTGCGCCTGCTGGTGAAGAACCGCGCGCTGTACAAGGCGCCGAAGGGCAAGGCGCCGCCGCCCTGGTGGATCCGCGGCCTGCTGATCCTGACCTGTACCGGGGTGTCCTTCGCCCACGGCTCCAACGACGGGCAGAAAGGCATGGGCCTGATCATGCTGATCCTGGTCGGCACCCTGCCGATGGCCTACGCCCTGAACCGCACCATGCCGGCGGACCAGGCGGTGCAGTTCGCCGCCGTCGCCGAGGTCACCCAGCAAGCGCTGGTGAAGAGCGCGCCGCAACCGGCGCCGGCCGATCCGCGCCAGGTACTCTCCGACTACGTGCGCAGCAAGCAGGCATCGCCTGAGCTGATCCCGGCGCTGGCCGCCCTGACCGGCTCGATCGGCCAGGAAGTGAAAGGCTATGGCGCGTTCTCGCGGGTACCGGCGGAAGCCATGGGCAACGTGCGCAACGACATGTACCTGACCTCCGAGGCGATCCGCCTGATGGACAAGGACGGCGTCGGCCGCTTCGACGCCGACACCCGCGGCAAATTGCAGGCGTTCAAGCAGAAGATCGACGACGCCACCAAGTTCATCCCGCTATGGGTGAAGATCGCCGTGGCCATCGCCCTCGGCCTGGGCACCATGGTCGGCTGGAAACGCATCGTGGTGACGGTCGGCGAGAAGATCGGCAAGACCCACCTGACCTACGCCCAGGGCGCCTCGGCGGAAACCGTGGCGATGCTGACCATTGGCGCGGCGGACCTGTATGGCTTGCCGGTCTCCACCACCCATGTGCTGTCTTCCGGGGTGGCCGGGACCATGGCGGCGAACGGTTCGGGGCTACAGTGGAAGACCATCCGCAACCTGCTGATGGCCTGGGTGCTGACGCTGCCGGCGGCGATCCTGCTCTCGGCCTCGCTCTACTGGCTGCTCACCCGGCTGTTCTGAAACACGGCGGCCGGCATGGGTGCCGGCCGCTCGTCGCGCCGCTCAGGGCAGGACTTCGTCTTCCTTGAACTGGTCCTTGATGTAGGTGATCTCGGTCTTGCCGTGGGGCGCCGGCAGGCCGTCCGGGCCGAGGTTGACGAAGACCATCTTGTCGATGGTGAGGATGCTCTTGCGGGTGATCTTGTTGCGCACGTGGCAGGTCATGGTCAGCGAGGTACGACCGAAGTCGGTGGCGGTAATGCCCAGCTCGATGATGTCGCCCTGGCGCGCCGAGCTGACGAAGTTGATCTCGGAAATGTACTTGGTGACCACGCGCTGGTTGCCCAGCTGGATGATCGCGTAGATCGCCGCTTCTTCGTCGATCCAGCGCAGCAGGCTGCCGCCGAACAGGGTGCCGTTGGGGTTGAGATCTTCTGGCTTGACCCACTTGCGGGTGTGGAAATTCATGTGAACTCCTGGTGTGGTGCTCCGCGGCCGCCATCCTGGCCGTCGTGGAGGATGCCCGGCGGTATCGCCGCCGCGGCTCCGCGGGACCCGGCGGATCGGCCCGGTCCCGGGGCGGCGCGTCCTGCCTGCGCCGCCCGATGTTCCTGCGCGTTCAGCCCAGCCCGTTGGCCTCGCGGTACTGCCTGGCCTCTTCCACCAGCCAGTCGCGGAAGGCATTGAGCATCGCCGATTCGACCCTGCGCTCGGGAATGATCAGGTAATACGCATTCTCGCTCAAATAGGCATGTTGCATGGGCACGATAAGCCTTCCGTCGGCCAGCTCGTCCTGGATCAGGAAGGGCGGTATGAGGGCCACGCCCATGCCGTGCATGGCCGCCTGGGCAAGCATGGAGAACAGCTCGTAGCGCGGCCCGCTCATGTCGTGGGCGACGTTCAGTCCCTGGGAGTGAAACCACTGGCGCCAAGCGTAGGGCCGAGTGCTCTGCTGCATCAGCGGCAGCCCGGCGACCTGCTCGGCTCTCAGCGTTCGACGCCCGCCCAGCAGCTCCGGGCTGCACACCGGCACCGGATTCTCGCGCATCAGGAAATGCGAGACGGTACCCGACCAGTCGGCGTCGCCGAAGTACAGCGCGGCGTCGAACTCGGTGTCGGCGAAGAGGAACGGGCGGGTGCGGTTGGTCAGGTTGACCGTGACCTCCGGGTGCAGCCGCTGGAAGCGCTTGAGCCGCGGCAACAGCCATTGGGTGCCGAAGGTCGGCACCACCGCCAGTTCGATCGCGCCGCCGCCCTGGTGCCCCATCACCGCCAGGGTGTCGCGCTCCACCGCGTCGAGGCGTACCGCCACCCGCCGGCTATAGGACAGCCCGGCCTCGGTGAGCTTGACCCCGCGCCGCGAGCGACGGAACAGCTCGACACCGAGGAACTCCTCGAGCGTGGCGATCTGCCGGCAGATCGCGCTCTGGGTCAGGGACAACTCCTCCGCCGCCTTGGTGAAGCTCTCGTGGCGCGCGGCGGATTCGAAGCTGACCAGCGCGGCGGTGGAAGGGATCTTGCGTCGCATGAAGGACTCCGGAGTGCCGGTTTCGCATCTATGACGCCCAGGTCACGATTCCTCGCGCCTCTTCAAGGGCATGAAATACGAGACTCATTTTCTCGGAGTGAGAAAATAGCACAAGTGCGTGCGAATTCCTCGTTTGCCGCCCCATTCGCTAGGCTCTTAGGATGCTTCCATTCCGGCTGGCCCACGCCAGCCTCCGCCACCGCTTGACGAGGATGTACGCATGGCCACCAAAGCTAGCTTCAACTGGGAAGATCCCCTGCTGCTGGACCAGCAGCTCACCGAAGAAGAGCGCATGGTTCGCGACAGCGCCCAGCAGTTCGCCCAGGACAAGCTGGCCCCGCGCGTGCTCGAAGCCTTCCGCCACGAACAGACCGACCCGAAGATCTTCCGCGAGATGGGCGAGACCGGCCTGCTCGGCGCGACCATTCCCGAAGCCTACGGCGGCAGCGGCCTCAACTACGTCTGCTATGGCCTGATCGCTCGCGAAGTCGAGCGCGTCGACTCCGGCTATCGCTCGATGATGAGCGTGCAGTCCTCGCTGGTGATGGTGCCGATCCATGAATTCGGCAACGAAGCCACCCGGCAGAAGTACCTGCCCAAGCTGGCCAGCGGCGAATACATCGGCTGCTTCGGCCTGACCGAGCCGAACCACGGTTCCGACCCGGGCTCGATGGTCACCCGGGCGAAGAAAGTCGACGGCGGCTATCGCCTGAGCGGCAGCAAGATGTGGATCACCAACAGCCCGATCGCCGACGTCTTCGTGGTCTGGGCCAAGGACGACGAAGGGCAGATCCGCGGCTTCGTCCTCGAGAAGGGCTGGGAAGGCCTGAGCGCCCCGGCGATCCATGGCAAGGTCGGCCTGCGTGCCTCGATCACCGGCGAGATCGTGATGGACAACGTGTTCGTTCCGGAAGAGAACGCCTTCCCCGAAGTGCGCGGCCTGCGCGGTCCGTTCACCTGCCTGAACTCGGCGCGCTACGGCATCTCCTGGGGCGCCCTGGGCGCCGCCGAATTCTGCTGGCACACCGCCCGCCAGTACGTGCTCGACCGCCAGCAGTTCGGCCGCCCGCTGGCCGCCAACCAACTGATCCAGAAGAAGCTGGCCGACATGCAGACCGAGATCACCCTGGCCCTGCAAGGCTGCCTGCGCCTGGGGCGGATGAAGGACGAAGGCACCGCGGCGGTGGAAATCACCTCGATCATGAAGCGCAACAGCTGCGGCAAGGCCCTCGACATCGCCCGCCTGGCCCGCGACATGCTGGGCGGCAACGGCATCTCCGACGAATTCGGCATCGCCCGCCACCTGGTCAACCTGGAAGTGGTGAACACCTACGAGGGCACCCACGATGTCCACGCGCTGATCCTCGGCCGCGCGCAGACCGGCATCCAGGCATTCTTCTGAGCCACCGAGCAACACCCCGGCGCGCTTTTTCACGGTAGCGCGCCGGCCGCCGGGAAGACGGGCAAGGAACCCGTCTTCCCGGCCATTTCCGTTTCCAGCCCCCAGCAGCGAGAACCGTCATGCCCGGCGCCCTTTCCCATATCCGCGTACTCGACCTGTCCCGTGTCCTGGCCGGCCCCTGGGCCGGGCAGATTCTCGCCGACCTCGGCGCCGAGGTGATAAAGATCGAGCGCCCCGGCAGCGGCGACGACACCCGCGCCTGGGGCCCGCCGTTCCTCAAGGATGCCGAAGGCAACGACACCAGCGAGGCGGCCTACTACCTGTCGGCCAACCGCAACAAGAAGTCGGTGACGGTGGACTTCACCCAGCCGGAAGGCCAGCGCATCGTTCGCGAACTGGCGGCCAAGGCCGACATCCTGCTGGAGAACTTCAAGGTCGGCGGGCTCAAGGCCTATGGCCTCGACTATGAATCGCTGAAGCAGGTCAACCCGAAGCTGATCTACTGTTCGATCACCGGCTTCGGCCAGTCCGGACCCTATGCCAAGCGCGCCGGCTATGACTTCATGATCCAGGGCCTGGGCGGCCTGATGAGCCTCACCGGGCGCGCCGACAACGAGGAAGGCGCCGGTCCGGTGAAGGTCGGCGTGGCGCTGACCGATATCCTCACCGGGCTGTACTCCTCCACCGCGGTGCTCGCCGCCCTCGCCCACCGCGACGTCAGCGGCATCGGCCAGCACATCGACATGGCCCTGCTCGACGTGCAGGTCGCCTGCCTGGCCAACCAGACCCTCAACTACCTGACCACCGGCGTGCCGCCGCGGCGCCTGGGCAACGCGCACCCGAACATCGTGCCGTACCAGGACTTCCCCACCGCCGACGGCGACATGATCCTCACGGTCGGCAACGACAGCCAGTTCCGCAAGTTCGCCGAGCTGGCAGACCACCCGGAATGGGCCGACGACCCGCGCTTCGCCACCAACAAGGCGCGGGTGGCCAATCGCGAGGTGCTGATCCCGCTGATCCGCCAGGCCACGGTGCTGCACACCACCGCCGAGTGGATTCTTTCCCTGGAGCGCGCCGGCGTGCCCTGCGGGCCGATCAACGACCTGGCGCAGGTGTTCGCCGACCCGCAGGTGCAGGCCCGCGGCCTGCGCGTGGAGCTACCGCACCCGCTGGCCGGGACGGTTCCGCAGGTAGCCAGCCCGATCCGCCTGTCCGAGACGCCGGTGGAATACCGCAACCCGCCGCCCACCCTCGGCCAGCACACCGACGAGGTCCTCGAGACGCTCCTCGGCCTGGACGCGACCGCACTGGAAAGGCTGCGCGACGGCAAGGTGATCTGAGCCCCGCGCACCGCCCCAGCGACGCCTCGGCGGACAACGCCCCACCGTACCCCGCGCAGCACCGCCAGTAGGGCGCATAACCGCAACGCGGTTATCCGCCGCCCAGCCGTGCATCGGCGGATAACGCCCCTGGCGTTATTCGCCCCACCGTACCCCGTGTAGAAGGCGGTCGATGCCGGCGCCTCGATGGAAGCGCCACTCAGGCCGCCAGGCGGCCGCCGGCGATCGCCTCGGAGGCCTTGAGCATGGCCCGCAACAGCACCGCGCAGCCGGCGGCCAGGTCGTCGGGGCTGGCGTTCTCGATCTCGTTGTGGCTGATGCCGTTCTCGCAGGGCACGAAGATCATCCCCGCCGGACCGAGTTCGGCGAGGAAGATCGCGTCGTGGCCGGCGCCGCTGACGATGTCCATCTGCGGCATGCCCAGCGCCTGCGCCGCCTCGCGCACCGCGCCGACGCATCCCTGGTCGAAGTACAGCGGCGGGAAATCGGCGGTCGGCACCAGCTCGTATTGCAAGCCATGCTTCTCGCAGGTAGCGGCGATCACCTGGCGGACCTCGGCGATCATCGAGTCCAGGCGCTCCGGTTGCAGATGGCGGAAGTCCAGGGTCATCTTCACTTCGCCGGGTATCACGTTGCGCGAGCCGGGATAGGCGTGCAGGCAGCCGACCGTGCCGCAAGCATGCGGCTGGTGGCCGAGGGCCGCGCGATTGACCGCCTCGACCACCGCTGCGGCACCGACCAGGGCGTCCTTGCGCAGGTGCATCGGCGTTGGTCCGGCGTGTGCCTCGACACCGCGCAGGGACAGGTCGAACCATTTCTGCCCGAGCGCGCCAAGCACCACGCCGATGGTCTTCTCCTCGTCCTCGAGGATCGGCCCCTGCTCGATGTGCGCCTCGAAATAGGCGCCCACCGGATGTCCGAGGCATTCACGCGCTCCCGCGTAGCCGATGGCGTCCAGCGCCTCGCCTACGCTGACACCGTCGGCATCGCGCTTGGCCAGGGTCTCCTCCAGGGTGAACTTCCCGGCGAATACGCCCGAGCCCATCATGCAGGGCGCGAAGCGCGAGCCTTCCTCGTTGGTCCACACCACCACCTCCAGCGGCGCCTCGGTTTCCACCCCGAGGTCGTTGAGGGTGCGGATCACCTCAAGGCCGGCCATCACCCCGAAGCAGCCGTCGAACTTGCCGCCGGTGGGCTGGGTGTCGATGTGGCTACCGGTCATCACCGGGGGCAAGTCCGGGTTACGCCCGGGACGACGGGCGAAGATGTTGCCGACCCGATCGACGCTGACCGTGCAGCCGGCCGCTTCGCACCATTGCACGAAGAGATCGCGGGCCTGGCGGTCGAGATCGCTCAGGGCCAGGCGGCAGACCCCACCCTTGGCGGTGGCGCCGAGGCGGGCGAGATCCATCAGCGATTGCCAGAGGCGCTGGCCATCGATGTGTCGCTGGGTGGATTGCAGGACGTTCCGGGCAGTGCTCATTGTCGTCTCCTCAGGCTTGGAGTAGGTGTCGGCGGCTCGCCGGCCGCCTGCATGCCCATCAGGGCAGCGGTTTGGCCAATGCCGCCGGGCTCCGCGCGCGGCGGCCGCAGAGGCCGTAGTAGAGCGCGCCGCCGAGCAGCGAGCCGGTGAACCAACCGTAGTCGTAGAACCAGTGGAATTGGCGGTTGCCGAGGGCCATGACGGTCAGCGCCACCGGCACCGCGAAGGCGGCGAAGCCGGGCCAGTTCCAGGCCGGGTAGACGTCGTCGCGGTAGAGTCCGGCGAGGTCGAGGCGTTGCCTGCGCACCAGGAAGTAGTCCACCACCATGATCCCCGCGATCGGCCCGAGCAGGCTGGAGTAGCCGAGCAGCCAGTTGGAGTAGACGCTTTCCAGGCTGAGGTCGGAAACGATCCAGCCGAGCTTCTTCAGCAACTCGTGGGCCATCAGCGCCAGGCCGATGAAGCCGGTGAGCCAGACCGCGCGGGTGCGGCCGATGAGTTTCGGTGCGATGTTCTGGAAGTCGTTGGTCGGCGAGACGATGTTCGCCGCGGTGTTGGTCGAGAGGGTGGCGACGATGATCAGCGCCATCGCCACCGCCACCCAGCCGGGGCTGGGGATGTGGCCGATCAGGCTGACCGGGTCGGAAACCGTCTCGCCCACCAGCGAGGCCGAGGCGGCGGTCATCACCACGCCGAGGGCGGCGAACAGGAACATGGTCAGCGGCAGGCCGAAGATCTGCCCGAGTATCTGGTCCTTCTGGCTGCGCGCATAGCGGCTGAAGTCGGGGATGTTCAGCGACAGCGTGGCCCAGAAGCCGACCATCGCCGTCAGCCCGGCCATGAAGTAGCCGGTGACGCTGGCGCCTTCCGGGCGCTTCGGCGGCTGCGCCAGCAGTTCGCTGACCGATATGTGCGGCAGCGCCCACACCAGCAGGCCGAGGCCGACCAGCACCAGCAGCGGTGCCGAGAGTGTCTCCAGCCATTTGATCGACTCCGCGCCGCGCAGCACCACCCACAGGTTCAGCCCCCAGAACAGGAGGAAACCGATCACCTCGCCGGTGCCGCCGAGGGCCTTCCAGGCGGGAAAGATCGAACCGAGAAAGAGATGGATCGCCAGCCCGCCGAACAGCGTCTGGATGCCGAACCAGCCGCACGCGACCACGGCGCGGATCAGGCATGGCACGTTGGAGCCGATGATGCCGAACGAAGCGCGCAGCAGCACCGGGAAGGGAATGCCGTAGCGGGTGCCGGCGAAGGCATTGAGGGTCAGCGGGATCAGCACCACCAGGTTGGCCAGCAGGATCGCCAGCAGCGCCTCGCCGACGCTGAGGCCGAAGTAGGCGGTGAGGACGCCGCCGAGGGTGTAGGTGGGCACGCAGATGGACATGCCGATCCACAGCGCGGTGATGTGCCACCTGTTCCAGGTACGCTGTTCCACCCGGGTCGGGGCGATGTCGTGGTTGTAGCGGGGACTGTCGAGTACGTCGCTGCCGGCGGACAGCTCGACCAAGCCGTCGCGCTCGGTCACTTCCGATCTGCTCTGTTGCATGGGCCTCTCCAGAATTCTTTTAGTTATTCGCTCATCGGGCTAATGCGATGGCCGGAGTACCGCACCACCAGTACTGCACCTCCGGTCCGGACAATGCCGTGGCGGGCGGCACTCAATAAGCGTGCCGAAAACCCCGCGACGTCACTGGGCAGGCCGGTCTACTGGAGGTAACCGACTGATCTGAAACACTTCATCGACAACGTCGGTGACACGCCGACGGGCAGTCCGGCGTGTCACCGGGGAAAATGCGCGAGCCTGTCGCCCCGGTCAGGAACCAAAGGAGTGCAGGCGAATTTTTTTCATCTCCCCACAACCGCTCGAACACGGCTTTCAAGCGGCTGATTTTGCATGGGAAATCTCGACCTTTTTGAGTTCTTGTCAAGCGCGTCAAAATGGTGAGAACCCTCACCATTTTGGTGATATTTATTTTTAATTATTTAAAATCAATAAGTTACAAACCCAAACAACCATTTGAAAATAATCTTGCTCAATCGATGATCAGCATCTAGATTCGAATCCTGTCAGCGCTGACAGGATTACAGAAGCCCTCGGCGCATGGCGAAAAAACAATTTCAAGAACCGGCAACGACCGGTCAGCCTGCGAGGAAAGACGGCATGTCCCTGTTGATCCGTGGCGCCACCGTGGTTACTCACGAAGAGAGTTATCGAGCCGACGTGCTCTGTGCCAACGGCCTCATCCAGGCCATCGGCGAGAACCTCGAAACCCCCTCCGGCTGCGACGTCCTCGACGGCGGTGGCCAGTACCTGATGCCGGGCGGCATCGACCCCCATACCCACATGCAGTTGCCCTTCATGGGCACGGTGGCCAGCGAGGACTTCTTCAGCGGCACCGCGGCCGGGCTGGCCGGCGGCACCACCTCGATCATCGACTTCGTCATCCCCAACCCGCGACAGTCGCTGCTGGAGGCCTTCCACACCTGGCGCGGCTGGGCGCAGAAATCCGCTGCGGACTATGGCTTCCACGTCGCCATCACCTGGTGGAGCGACGAGGTCGCCCGGGAAATGGGCGAGCTGGTGGCACAGCACGGGGTGAACAGCTTCAAGCACTTCATGGCCTACAAGAACGCCATCATGGCCGCCGACGATACCCTGGTGGCCAGCTTCGAGCGCTGCCTGGAGCTGGGCGCGGTGCCGACGGTGCACGCGGAGAACGGCGAACTGGTCTTCCACCTGCAGCAGAAACTCCTCGCCCAGGGCCTCACCGGCCCCGAGGCGCATCCGCTGTCGCGTCCGCCGCAAGTCGAGGGCGAGGCCGCCAGCCGTGCCATCCGCATCGCCGAGACGCTGGGTACGCCGCTGTACCTGGTGCATATTTCCAGCCGCGAGGCGCTGGACGAGATCGCCTATGCCCGCGCCAAGGGCCAGCCGGTCTACGGCGAGGTGCTGGCCGGGCACCTGCTGCTCGACGACAGCGTCTACCGCCACCCGGACTGGGCCACCGCGGCCGGCTACGTGATGAGCCCGCCGTTCCGTCCCGTCGAACACCAGGAAGCACTGTGGCGCGGCCTGCAGTCCGGCAACCTGCATACCACCGCCACCGACCACTGCTGCTTCTGCGCCGAGCAGAAGGCCATGGGCCGCGACGACTTCAGCAAGATTCCCAACGGTACGGCCGGCATCGAGGACCGCATGGCGCTGCTGTGGGACGCCGGGGTCAACAGCGGGCGCCTGTCGATGCACGAGTTCGTCGCGCTGACCTCCACCAACACCGCGAAGATCTTCAACCTGTTCCCGCGCAAGGGCGCGATCCGCGTCGGCGCGGATGCCGACCTGGTGCTCTGGGACCCGCAGGGCAGCCGCACCCTCTCGGCCGCCACCCACCACCAGCGGGTCGATTTCAACATCTTCGAAGGTCGCACCGTGCGCGGCATTCCCAGCCACACCATCAGCCAGGGCAAGCTGCTCTGGGCCGCCGGCGACCTGCGCGCCGAACCCGGCACCGGACGCTACGTGGAGCGCCCAGCCTACCCGTCGGTGTACGAAGTGCTCGGCCGCCGCGCCGAACGCCAGCGCCCGGTCGCCGTCGAGCGCTGATCCTTCCCGCAATACCGGACCGGCCCGTAGAGGCCGGACGGTGCCGTATTGCCGTTGACTGCCCCGAGAAGAAACCAGAAGAGAGGCTACAACCGTGATCGATTCCCTGAACCACCTCCCCCGTCCGGACGCCGGCGCGGATACGCTCGCCGAGCGCTTCGCCGACCTCGCGCCGCCGCTCAACGCCCGCCAAGCCGCCCTGGAAAGCGCCCGCTGCCTGTACTGCTACGACGCGCCCTGCGTCAACGCCTGCCCGACCGAGATCGACATCCCCGGGTTCATCCGCAGCATCGCCCAGGAGAATGTCCAGGGCGCGGCGCAGAAGATCCTCTCGGCGAACATCCTCGGCGGCAGCTGCGCCCGCGTCTGCCCCACGGAAATCCTTTGCCAGCGGGCCTGCGTACGCAACAACGCCCAGGAATGCGCACCGGTGCTGATCGGCCAGTTGCAACGCTACGCCCTCGACCACGCCGGCTTCGACGAACATCCGTTCAAGCGCTCGCCGGCCACCGGCAAGCGCATCGCCGTGGTCGGCGCCGGGCCGGCCGGGCTGTCCTGCGCCCACCGCCTGGCCATGCACGGCCACGAGGTGGTGCTCTTCGAGGCCCGCGCCAAGGCCGGCGGCCTCAACGAATACGGAATCGCCCGCTACAAGCTGGTGGACGACTTCGCCCGGCGCGAAGTGGAATTCCTCCTGCAGATCGGCGGTATCGAACTGCGCAACGGCCAGCGTCTCGGCGACAACCTCGCGCTCGGCGCCCTGCACGAAGAGTACGACGCGGTGTTCCTCGGCATCGGCCTGGCTGCCAGCAAGCGCCTCGGCCTGGAAGACGAGGACGCCCCCGGCCTGCTCGCCGCCACCGACTACATCCGCGAACTGCGGCAGAGCGACGACCTGCTCGACCTGCCCGTCGCCGACCGTTGCATCGTCATCGGCGCCGGCAACACCGCCATCGACATGGCGGTGCAGATGAGCCGGCTCGGCGCCCGCGACGTCAACCTGGTCTACCGCCGTGGCTTCGAGGAAATGGGCGCCACCGGCCACGAGCAGGAGATCGCCAAGGCCAGCCAGGTGCGCCTGCTGACCTGGGCCCGACCGGAACGGGTACTGCTCGACGAGCATGGCCGGGTGCGCGGCATGCGCTTCGCCCGCACGCGCCTGGAGAACGGTCGCCTGGGCGACACCGGCGAACACTTCGAACTGGCCGCCGACGCCATCTTCAAGGCCATCGGCCAGGCCTTCGACGGCGCCAGCCTGGGCGATCCGCTGGCAGCGCAACTGCGGCGCGACGGCGAGCGCATCCAGGTCGACGGACAGATGCGCACCAGCATCCCCGGCATCTACGCCGGCGGCGACTGCGTGGCGCTCGGCGAGGACCTCACCGTGCAGGCGGTGCAGCACGGCAAACTGGCGGCGGAAGCGATCCACGCCCAACTCATGCTCAACGTGGAGGCTGCGTGATGGCCGACCTGTCTATCGAATTCGCCGGCATCAAGTCGCCCAACCCCTTCTGGCTGGCCTCCGCGCCGCCCACCGACAAGGCCTACAACGTGGTCCGCGCCTACCAGGCGGGCTGGGGCGGGGTGGTCTGGAAGACCCTCGGCGAAGACCCCGCGGCGGTCAACGTGTCGTCGCGCTATTCCGCGCACTTCGGACCGAACCGCCAGGTGCAGGGGATCAACAACATCGAGCTGATCACCGACCGCTCGCTGGAGATCAACCTGCGCGAGATCGCCCAGGTGAAGAAGGACTGGCCAGACCGCGCGCTGATCGTGTCGCTGATGGTGCCCTGCGTCGAGGAGTCGTGGAAATACATCCTGCCGCTGGTGGAAGCCACCGGCGCCGACGGCATCGAGCTGAACTTCGGTTGCCCCCACGGCATGCCCGAGCGCGGCATGGGCGCGGCGGTGGGCCAGGTACCGGAGTACGTGGAGATGGTCACCCGCTGGTGCAAGACCCACTGCTCGCTGCCGGTGATCGTCAAGCTCACCCCCAACATCACCGACATCCGCCAGTCGGCGCGCGCCGCCCATCGCGGCGGCGCCGACGCGGTGTCGCTGATCAACACCATCAACTCGATCACCAGCGTCGACCTGGAGCGCATGGTCGCCCTCCCCGTGGTCGGCACCCAGAGCACCCACGGCGGCTACTGCGGCTCGGCGGTGAAGCCGATCGCCCTGAACATGGTCGCCGAGATCGCCCGCGACCCGCAGACCCGCGGCCTGCCGATCTGCGGCATCGGCGGTATCGGCAACTGGCGCGACGCAGCGGAATTCGTCGCGCTCGGCTGCGGCGCGGTACAGGTATGCACGGCGGCGATGCTGCACGGTTTCCGTATCGTCGAGGACATGCAGGACGGTCTCGCGCGCTGGATGGACAGCCATGGCTACCAGCGGCTGTCCGACTTCAGCGGCGGCGCGGTAGGCAATACCACCGACTGGAAGTACCTGGACATCAACTACCAGGTGATCGCCCGCATCGACCAGGACGCCTGCATCGGTTGCGGCCGCTGCCATATCGCCTGCGAGGACACCTCGCACCAGGCCATCGCCAGCCTGCCCCGGGCCGACGGTACGCACCGCTACGAAGTGATCGACGCCGAGTGCGTGGGCTGCAACCTGTGCCAGATCACCTGTCCGGTGGAGAACTGCATCGAAATGGTGCCGCAGGACACCGGCAAGCCCTATCTCAACTGGACCCAGGATCCGCGCAACCCCTACCGCGAAGCCTCCTGAACGCAGGGCGGCGCCCGCATCCCCGGCGGACGCCGCCCTGCCGCGCGCCGGCACGCTTCCTGCGTGCCGCTGCGGTCCGACGACGCGCAACGGCGTCTGTCGGATCGACCCGCCTTCGACTACCATTCGCCGCGGCCCGGCCGACGCTCCCGGACGGCCGGCGCCCCATGGAGACTCGCGCATGTCCGCAGACAGCAACTACAGCCAGCAACCGGTCCCGCTGGCGGCGCGCAAGAGCGCGCTGGCCCTGAGCGTGGTGATGCTCGGCCTGACCTTCTTTTCCGCCAGCATGTGGACCGGCGGCACCCTCGGCACCGGCCTGAGCTACGACGACTTCTTCCTCGCCGTGCTGCTGGGCAACCTGATGCTCGGCCTGTACACCGCGATCCTCGGCTTCATCGGCGCGCGCACCGGCCTTTCCACCCACCTGCTGGCGCATTACTCGTTCGGCAGCAAGGGCTCCTGGCTGCCCTCGGCGCTGCTCGGCGGCACCCAGGTCGGCTGGTTCGGCGTCGGCGTAGCGATGTTCGCCATCCCGGTGGCCAAGGCCACCGGCCTCGACGTCAACCTGCTGATCCTGGTCTCCGGGGCGCTGATGACCCTCACGGTGTTCTTCGGCATCGCCGGTCTGACCCTGCTGTCGGCCATCGCGGTCCCGGCGATCGTCGTTCTCGGCAGCTACTCGGTATGGCTCGCGGTGCGCGACGCCGGCGGCCTGGCGGCGCTGCAGCAGGTGACGCCGAGCGCGCCGCTGAGCCTCTCGACCGCGATCGCCCTGGTGGTCGGCTCGTTCGTCAGCGCCGGCACCCTCACCGCCGACTTCGTCCGCTTCGGCCGCAGCGCGCGTACCGCCGTGGTGGTGTGCCTGGTGGCGTTCTTCCTCGGCAACTCGCTGATGTTCATCTTCGGCGCGGCCGGCGCGGCGGCGGTGGGTAAGTCGGACATCTCCGACGTGATGATCGCCCAGGGCCTGCTGATCCCGGCGATCCTGGTCCTCGGCCTGAACATCTGGACCACCAACGACAACGCGCTGTATGCCTCCGGCCTCGGCTTCGCCAACATCACCGGCCTCTCCAGCCGCTTCCTGGCGATGCTCAACGGCGCCCTCGGCACCCTCGCCGCGCTCTGGCTGTACAACCACTTCGTCGGCTGGCTGACCTTCCTCTCCGCCGCCATCCCGCCCATCGGCGGGGTGATCATCGCCGACTACCTGAGTCGCCGCCGGCGCTACCGCCAGCACCCCTGCGCGGACATCCAGGCGATCAACTGGGCGGCGATCCTCGCCGTCGCCTGCGGCACCGCCGCCGGCCACTGGCTGCCGGGGATAGTGCCGGTCAACGCGGTGCTCGGCGCCGCCATCGCCTACCTGTTGCTCAATCCCCTGCTGAGCCGCAGCCCGAACAAACCAGAAGAGGTCCTCCATGCTGATTGACAACCTGCGCCTGCGCGGCCGCGAAGGTCTCTGGCAACTGCGCGTCGCCGATGGCCGTATCGCCGCCCTGGTGCCGATGGAACAGGCCGCCGACGACGCCGGCGAGCGCCTGGACGGCGCCGGCGGCCTTGCCGTGCCGCCGTTCATCGAGCCGCACATCCATCTCGACACTACCCAGACCGCCGGCCAGCCGGAGTGGAACCGCTCCGGCACACTGTTCGAAGGCATCGAGCGCTGGGCCCAGCGCAAGGCCCTGCTCAGCCACGAGGACGTCAAGCAGCGCGCCTGGCAGACCCTGAAATGGCAGATCGCCAACGGCGTGCAGCACGTGCGCAGCCACGTCGACGTCTCCGACCCGACCCTCACCGCGCTCAAGGCCATGCTCGAGGTGCGCGGCGAAGTGGCGCCCTGGGTCGACCTGCAGATCGTCGCCTTCCCCCAGGAGGGCATTCTCTCCTACCCCAACGGCCTGGAACTGCTGGAGGAGTCGCTGCGCCTGGGCGCCGACGTGGTGGGGGCGATCCCGCATTTCGAATTCACCCGCGAGCTGGGCGTCGAGTCGCTGCACAAGGCCATCGACCTGGCCAAGCGCTACGACCTGCCGGTGGACGTGCATTGCGACGAAATCGACGACGAGCAGTCGCGCTTCCTCGAGACCCTGGCCATGCTCGCCCATCGCGACGGCCTCGGCGCACGGGTCACCGCCAGCCACACCACGGCGATGCACTCCTACAACGGCGCCTACACCTCGCGGCTGTTCCGCCTGCTGAAACTGTCGGGAATCAACTTCGTCGCCAACCCGCTGGTGAACATCCACCTGCAGGGGCGCTTCGACGACTACCCGAAGCGCCGCGGCATCACCCGGGTCAAGGAACTGCTCGGTGCCGGGATCAACACCTGCTTCGGCCACGACGACGTGTTCGACCCCTGGTACCCGCTGGGCACCGCGAACATGCTGCAGGTGCTGCACATGGGCCTGCACGTGACGCAGATGATGGGCTACGACGAGATCGACGGCGGCCTCGACCTGATCACCCGCAACAGCGCCCGCACCCTCGGCCTGCGGGAATACGGCATCGAGGTCGGCCATCCGGCCAACCTGCTGGTGCTGCCGGCCCGCGACGGCTTCGACGCGGTACGCCGGCAGGTCCCGGTGCGCTACTCGATCCGCGGCGGACGGCTGCTCGCCGAGACGGTCCCGGCGCAGACCACGGTGTTCCTCGAACAGGCGGAAGCGGTGGACTTCACCCGCGCCAGCTGAGCCATCGCCGGAGCCTTCTAGCGAAGGCTCCGCTGCTCAGGGCTCCAATCCGATTCCGCGCAGGACCACGCTGGTCACCGTCTGTACCGCCCTTTCGAACTGCATGTCGCTGAGCGGCTGGTGGCCGTTGAGCACCTCGACCTGGTAGCCGAAGTCGGCGTAGTGCTGGGTGGAGGCCCAGATCATGTAGAGCAGGCTGCTCGGTTCGATCGACAGGATGCGCTTTTCCTCGACCCACTGGCGGATCTTCGCCTCCTTCATCTTGGCCCATTCGTAGAGGCTGTCGTCGAGGGTGGCGCCGAGCAGCGGCGCGCCATGCATGATTTCGTTGGCCCAGACCTTGGAGCCATGCGGGCGGGTGCGCGAATGGTTCATCTTCGCGCGGATATAGCTGGTCAATACCACCCTTGGGTCATCGAACATCTCGAAGCAGAGGGCGTCCTGCTTCCAGACCTCGAGCAGGCCGAGGAGGACGTCGCGGTACAGCTCGTCCTTGGTGCTGAAGTAGTAGTGCAGGTTGGAGCGCGGCAGTTCGGCTTCTTCGGCGATGTTGCCCATGGAGGTGCCGGCGTAGCCTTTTTCGGCGAAGACTTTTTCGGCGGCCAGGAGAATCTTCTCGACGTTGCGGCGGCGGATCTCGATCTTGTGTGTGCCCATGTGCGATCCATTACTGCGAATTCAACCAAGGCTACCAGCAAATCCGGGCGTGCGGCGACGCCCAGTCTTGCCAGGTAGCCCCTCTCAGCGACGCTTCGGACGGCGGCCGCGCAGGCGACGCCAGCCGATCCAGCAGCCGCTGGCGCAGACCACCAGGCCGCCGAGGCTGAAACCGAGCATCCACAGGTCCCACAGCGGACGCCGGGTCAGCAGCGGCAGCCAGTCCCAGCTATGCAACAGGGAAAACAGCCAGCGGCTGCCGCGCCGACCGTCGTCGAGCACGCCAACCACCGCGCCGCTGTAGGGATCCAGGTGCACCCAGGTATGCCGGGGATCGTCGAAACGCAGGCGCCAGACCGGCAGGCGCCGTTCCAGGTAGCCCATCATGCTGTGTTCTTCGCGCGGGTAGTAATAGAAGTCATAGCGTTCCAACCGTTCGGCCTGCATCGGCACGCCCGGCAGCAGCGTGCGAGCCGCCGCCAGCAGGCGATCCGCGGGTAGCTCGCGGAGGATTTCGCCATCCGCCGTCAGCAGCAGGCTGTTGCCGCTGGCGCTGCGCCCGAGCGCATAGGGCTCGCCGTCGAGCGCCCGCCACTCCAGTTCGCGCACCCGCAACCCGGCGGCACGCAAGCGCCGCAGGACAGCGTCCGCCTCCAGTCCGGCGGGCAGCGCCCGGTCCCAGCTACCGCCCTGGTAGGCCGCGAGGTCGAGCGGCGTGCCGCGGCCGAACAGGTTCCACGGATTCATCGACATCAGCCCGCTGAAGATCCAGCTCAGCACCAGCGCGCCGAAGAGCAGGCCGGCGAGGTGGTGCCAGCGCTGGAAACCGCCCGCATAGGGCGAGCGCGAGCCGCTGCGGTAGGGCTTGCGGAAACGCCAGCGGAGCAGGCCGACGAGGATGCCGAGGACGGTCGCCAGGGTCGCCAGCAGCGACAGGCCGATCACCAGGTTCGCCCACTGCCCGTCGAACCAGCCGCCGCGCAGCGGATAGAGCCAGTGCAGCCAGGCGCCGAGCCAGTTCCAGGCACGCTCCCGGCGGCTGGCGTCGCGTACCACCTCGCCGGTCTGCGAGGACAGGTAGAGCAGCCGGCCCTGCTCGTCCGCGGTCTGCACCCGCCATAGCGGCCGGTGCGGATCGAGGTTGCGGGTATGGGTCCAGGCGTCTTCCTCGATCCGCCCTTGCAACTGCATCGGTACTTCGCCGCTGAAGGCACGGGCCGAAGCCAGCACCCTGTCCGCGTCCACCGCCGGCGGTCGGCCGTCGCGCGCCGCCAGCGCACGCGTGCGTCCGTCGGCATCGTCCAGCAGGTAGGTCGGCAGGCCGCCTACGCTGGCCAGCCGGATGCTCCGCGGGGTTTTTCCATCGCCGCCGGCGAGGGCCGTCCGCAGCGGTACGCAGGCCTCGCAGCCGTCCAGCTCGGGCAGGTGGGCCAGGCGTTCCAGCGGAGTCAGCTTGGGATAGCCGACATACAGCATGACCATGCCGGAGACGAACCAGAGCACCATCAGCAGGCAGCAGCCGATGCCCAGCCAGCGGTGCCACAGGTACAGGTAGCGTTTCATCGACGACTCCTCAGAAGCGCGTCTGCACGCTCAGCTCGAAGGTGCGCGGGTCGCCGACGTAGTACAGCGGCGTGCTCTGCACGAAGCGCGCGTAGACCTCGTCGGTGAGGTTGCGCACGCGCCCGGTGATCCGCGTGCGCTCGTCCAGCCGGTAGCTGAGGAAAGTCCCGTAGACCGTATAGGACGGCACGTGCCAGGTGTTGGCGTTGTTGGCGTACACCGAGGACACGTAGCGCGCGTCCACCCCGCCCTGCCAGGCCGGGTCGAAGTCGTAGGTCAGCCACAGGTTGCCGACCCGCTCCGGCACGTTCGGCGGCGTCTTGCCCTTGCGCGAGACGGCGACGCCGCCGACGTTCTCGGTGAACTCGTCGTACTGCGCGTCGACCCAGGCGAAATTGCCCTCGGCCAGCAGCTTCGGGGTGATCCGCAGGGAGGCGGCGGCCTCGATGCCCCTGGAGGTCTGCTGGCCCACCGGCACGCTGAGGTTGGGGTTGTTCGGGTCGGCCACCGAGAAGTCCCGGCGGACGATGCGGTAGGCGGCCAGGGTGGCGCTGCCGCGACCGTCGAGGAAATCGAACTTGCTGCCCAGCTCCCACTGGTCGCCGGTGGACAGGTCGTAGTCGCGGACCTGGCCGAAGCTGGCGCTGGTCAGCACCCCGCCCGGCGGGTCGGCGGCGGTACTGTATTGCAGGTAGACGTTGGCGTGCGGGGTGAACTGGTAGACCAGCCCGGCGCGCCCGGTGAGCACGTCCCAACGCCGCTCGAAGTGTGCGGGATTGTCCTTGTCGGGTACCCGATGGTTGCGCACGTCGAGGTCGAGGTGGTCGTAGCGCAGCCCGGTGACCAGCGACAGCTCGTCGGTCAGGCCCAGGCGGTTCTCGGCGAACAACGCGCTGGTGCGCACCTCGTTGCTGCGGTCCTTCCGGTGGCCGGGACGCATGCCCGGCAGGTCGTAGAAGTGGCCCGGCTCGAAACTGGCCGGATCGACCGTACCGAACGGCCCGGAGGCGGTACTCGGGAAGCGCGTCTGCTTGTTGATGCTGTAGTCGAAGCCCAGCGCCCAGTCGCTGGCCAGTCCGAACAGCGGCTGGCTGTGCTGTAGCTCGAAGCGGTTGCCGTTGAGCTGCTGGTCGTGGCGCTGGAGGAACGCGTTGGAGCGCACCACCCCGCTGTTGTCGGCGTTGTAGCGGTAGGTCTCGAGGTTGCGGTAATCGCGCTCGGCGTCGTAGTAGTAGAAGGTGTTGCGCCAGCGCGTACTGTCGCTGACCCGGTATTCGAGGATCGAGCGCAGCCAGCGCACGCGCTGTTCGTAGCGGCCATCGGCGACGTTGTAGTTCTCGCGGCGACGGCTCTTGTCGATCTTCAGCTCGCCGGCGTAGGGATTGAGCACCGGTGTGCCCCAGTAGGGGCTGTCTTCCTGCTCGTCCTGGTACTCCAGGGCCAGGGTGTGGGAAAGGTCCGGGGTCAGGTCGCTGAGCAGGGAGAAAGCGACGTTCCACGATTCGCGCGAATTGCGGTCGACGTAGCCGTTGCCGCCGCTGCGGCTGACGTCCAGGCGCACGAAGTGCTTCGGCTCGGGGCCGATGCCCAGGGCCTGGTTGAAGCCGAAGGCGACTTCCGAATCGTCGTAGCTGCCGTAGCGCACCCGGCCTTCCATGAAATCGCCGTAGCGGTCGGCGAGCTTGCTGATGTAGTCCAGCGAGCCGCCGACGGCACCGGCGCCGTTGAGGAAGGAGGACGGACCGCCGACCAGCTCGACGCGGTCGACGATCCAGTCGTCCAGCGGACGCATGGCGCTGCTGTATTGCACCGGAATGCCGTTGAACAACTGGTTGACCTGGTTCGAACTGAAGCCGCGGTAGGTGACGAAGCCGCCGAAGCCGGGCGGCGCCGAGGCGTTCACGCCGGGCAGGCTGTTGGCGATGTCCTGGGTGCTGCGCAGGCCGCGCCGCTCGAAGCTGGCACGGTTGGCCACGCTTACCGAGCCGGGAGTCTCGCGCAGGCTCAGGCCCAGGCGCGAACCGCCGCCGGCGCTGTCGTCGAGATCGAGGGCCGGCGGGGTTTCCCCGGCGGCGCCGGCGCTGACGGTGAGGGCGGGCAGTTCGGTGGGTTCCTCATCGGCCCAGAGCCAGGCCGGAACGCCGGCCAGGGTGAGGTTGAGACCCAGCGCGAGGACGCGGCGGGCCGTGGAATGCTTTTTCATCGAGCGATCCTGAAGCAAGGCATGGTGGGCACGCCCGCCTCGCCCGGATGGACAGCGGCGAGCGCTGCGCGGACGAGGCAGGACGGGCGACGGATGCAAATGCCCGGCGCGGCGGGCGTTCAGGATCAGGCGGGGGAAGCGCGCGGGTTGGCCGGCGGCCAGACGTACCGGGGCGGCACCGGCTCGCGCGTGGCGGGCGGGCGGAAACGCGCCTGGCGTCGCCGTTGCAAGCGCCAGGACCAGATCACCCCGAGCGCGACGAACAGCACCAGGGCGCTGCACATCGGGCAGCTCACCGGCAACTGGGGATTGACCGGTGCCGGATCGCCGGCGGACCCGTCGTCGGGATCCAGGGATAGCCATTGGCTGGCACCGGCGACGCAGAACAGCCCGACGCTGGCCTTCTGCCCTTTGTCGCTGCCCACTCCCAGCGCCTGCAGGTGCAGGACGCCGCAAGCCAGCGCGTTGACCAGCACGCAGGCACAGAGGGCGAAGCTCAGCCACTGCAGCAGCGGTGAGCGGGAGATGGGAGCGATTCTCATGACCGCGCACTCTAGCATCCTGACACGCAAATTCCCCGCGCTTCTGCGCTGCGGTGCATCGCCGCAGCCCGAGGGCGCGACGCACGGCGACGAGCGGCGTATCAGGGGTGACTTGGGAGTTTCATGTGGCGCCGCTATAATCGCCCGCTCAGGCGGCCCTTTCGGGTCGCTCCCGCCTTCCGTTCGAGGGGCGCTGCAGCAGGCCTAGGCCTGTCAGGCTCGAACGGAGCGCGCTCTCAGGCCGGCCTCGCCGGTCTGTCAACGCACCAACGGCGCCCATTCGCAGACAACGAATGGAGAGTTACGCATGAGCGCTGTCATGACGCCCGCCGGTTTCACCGACTACAAGGTCGCCGACATCACCCTGGCCGCCTGGGGCCGCCGCGAGCTGATCATCGCCGAATCGGAAATGCCCGCACTGATGGGCCTGCGCCGCAAGTATGCCGGCCAGCAGCCGCTGAAAGGCGCGAAGATCCTCGGTTGCATCCACATGACCATCCAGACCGGCGTGCTGATCGAGACCCTGGTCGCGCTGGGCGCCGAAGTCCGCTGGTCGAGCTGCAACATCTTCTCCACCCAGGACCAGGCCGCCGCCGCCATCGCCGCCGCCGGCATCCCGGTGTTCGCCTGGAAGGGCGAGACCGAGGAAGAGTACGAATGGTGCATCGAGCAGACCATCCTCAAGGACGGCCAGCCGTGGGACGCCAACATGGTGCTGGACGACGGCGGTGACCTGACCGAGATCCTGCACAAGAAATACCCGCAGATGCTCGAGCGCATCCACGGCATCACCGAAGAGACCACCACCGGGGTCCACCGCCTGCTCGACATGCTCAAGAACGGCACCCTGAAAGTCCCGGCGATCAACGTCAACGACTCGGTGACCAAGAGCAAGAACGACAACAAGTACGGCTGCCGCCATAGCCTCAACGACGCCATCAAGCGCGGCACCGACCACCTGCTGTCGGGCAAGCAGGCCCTGGTGATCGGCTACGGCGACGTGGGCAAGGGCTCCTCGCAGTCGCTGCGCCAGGAAGGCATGATCGTCAAGGTCGCGGAAGTCGACCCGATCTGCGCCATGCAGGCCTGCATGGACGGCTTCGAAGTCGTCTCGCCGTACAAGAACGGCATCAACGACGGCACCGAGGCCAGCATCGACGCCGCGCTGCTGGGCAAGATCGACCTGATCGTCACCACCACCGGCAACGTCAACGTCTGCGACGCCAACATGCTCAAGGCGCTGAAGAAGCGCGCGGTGGTCTGCAACATCGGCCACTTCGACAACGAGATCGACACCGCCTTCATGCGCAAGAACTGGGCCTGGGAAGAGGTCAAGCCGCAGGTGCACAAGATCCACCGCACCGGCAAGGACGGTTTCGACGCGCACAACGACGACTACCTGATCCTTCTCGCTGAGGGCCGCCTGGTCAACCTGGGCAACGCCACCGGCCATCCGAGCCGGATCATGGACGGTTCCTTCGCCAACCAGGTGCTGGCGCAGATCCACCTGTTCGAGCAGAAGTACGCCGACCTGCCGGCCGCCGAGAAGGCCAAGCGCCTGAGCGTCGAAGTGCTGCCGAAGAAGCTCGACGAGGAAGTGGCCCTGGAGATGGTCAAGGGCTTCGGCGGCGTGGTCACCCAGCTGACCCCGAAACAGGCCGAGTACATCGGCGTGAGCGTGGAAGGCCCGTTCAAGCCGGACACCTATCGCTACTAAGCGGACCACGGGGCAGGCGCCATGCGCCTGCCCCGTTCGCATGAGCGCTCCCACGATGTCCACGCACCTCGCCGATCGCTACAACCAGGCCTGGCTGTTCGCCGCCCGCGCCCACCGCAACCAGACCCTCAGCGGCTCGCCGCTGCCTTATCTGGTGCACCTGGGCATGGTCGCCAACGAGCTGCTGGCCGCCGATCGCGACGGTGCCATCGAACGGCTCGGGGAAACCCTGCAGATCGCGGTCCTGCACGACACCCTGGAAGACACGGCGACCTCACCCGAGGAGCTGCGGCAACAGTTCGGCGAGTTCGTCTGTGCCGGCGTGCAGGCCCTGAGCAAGCGCGTCGGCGACGGTCCCAAGCGTTCCCTCGACGACTATCTCCAGGCGCTTGCCGAGGGCCCGGCGCAGTACGCCCTGGTCAAGCTGTGCGACCGCATCACCAACCTGCAGCCACCGCCGCAGACCTGGAACCAGGACAAGATCGCGAACTACCACCAGGAGTCGCAGCTGATACTCGCTCGCCTCGGCCATGCCCACGCCGCGACGGCCCGACGCCTGCGGGAAAAAATCGAGCACTACCGCCAGTACTACTGAAGTACCCGGCGCTAGTCGGAATCAACAAGAAGAGGCGCGGCCGTGGTCGCGTCCAAGGAACCGATCATGAGTCAGAGCGAACGCCGTTTCAGCTTCGAGTTCTTCCCGGCGAAGACCGAGGCCGGCCATGAAAAGCTGTTGGCCACCGCCCGCAACCTGGCGGGCTACAAGCCCGACTTCTTCTCCTGCACCTACGGCGCCGGCGGATCCACCCGCGACCGCACGTTGAGCACCGTGCTGCAACTGGACGGCGAAGTGAAGGTGCCGACCGCGCCGCACCTGTCCTGTGTCGGCGACTCGAAAGCCGAGTTGCGCGAACTGCTCGGCCGCTACCGCGAGGCCGGTATCCGCCGCATCGTCGCCCTGCGCGGCGACCTGCCGTCGGGCATGGGCATGGCCAGCGGCGAACTGCGCTACGCCAACGAACTGGTGGACTTCATCCGCACCGAGACCGGCGACCACTTCCACATCGAGGTCGCCGCCTATCCGGAAGTCCACCCCCAGGCGCGCAGCTTCGAGGATGACCTGGCGAACTTCGTGCGCAAGGTGAAGGCCGGCGCCAGCAGCGCCATCACCCAGTACTTCTTCAACGCCGATGCCTATTTCTACTTCGTCGAGCGGGTCGCCAAGCTCGGCGTGGACATCCCGGTGGTCCCCGGCATCATGCCGATCACCAACTACTCCAAGCTGGCGCGCTTCTCCGACGCCTGCGGCGCCGAACTGCCGCGCTGGATCCGCAAGCAACTGGAAGCCTACGGCGACGACAGCCGCAGCATCCAGGCCTTCGGCGAGCAGGTCATCAGCGAGATGTGCGAACGCCTGCTGGAGGGCGGCGCACCGGGACTGCATTTCTATACTTTGAACCAGGCCGATCCGAGCCTGGCGATCTGGAAGAATCTCCAGCTGCCACGCTGATACCGCCCACGCGGTTCGGCCCGGCAGCGTATACCGGCAGGGAAGCCTCTCACGCGATCCACGACAGACATGGCCAACTCACGCAAGCATCTGATCTACCTGGTCTACGGGCGACAGACCTACCACCAGGAAGCCCTGTTCAGCATTGCCAGCGCCTTCGCCCACCTCCGCGACGGGGCGGCGCATGGCCTGACGGTCAGGGTCTATACCGACGACCCCAGTCCCTACGCCGGCCTGCCGGTGCAGGTCCGCGAAGTGACGGCCGAGGAGCTGGTCGCCTGGTGCCAACCGCACGGCTATCACTTCCGCGCCAAGCACGTGGCCCTGCGCGACGCCCTGGAAGACGCCGACCAGGCATTGCTGATCGACACCGATACCTTCTTCCACAGTTCGCCCCTGCGCCTGTTCGACCGCATCCAGCCCGGCAGCCTGCTGTGCAACGCGATCGGCGCGCGCTATGGCGAACACCGTAACTTCCCGCTCTACCGCGACCTCTCGCCCTACCTGTTCGAGCGCGGCTGGGCCGACGACGAGATGCACCAGCTCAACTCCGGCGTCATCGGCCTGCCTCGGGAAGAGGCGAAAATACTCGACCGTTCGTTGGAATTAATGGATGAACTCTATCCAATTGCCAACGGTGCCTATACTCTTGAGGAATTCGTCCTGGCCGTCGCCGCCCACAAGCGGCTGGAGCTGGTGGGTTGTACCGACCTGATCCACCATTACTGGAGCCGGAAACAGCTGTTCCGCGCGAAGATCCAGGCCTGGTTGTGCAAGCACGGTTCCTCCCTTCTCAGCGCTGCAGCCCTCGACGACACCCTCAAGGTGACCGATCGACTGCCACGCCCACCGCGTGCCAAGCGTCTGCTGTACAAGCTGGGAACCCTGCCGTTGCCGGCTCCGATGCGCCAGTTCAGTATCGAACTGCTCTACGGTTGCCACGAATACAGTAACGAGTTCGACCGGGCCTGCGGCCCCGTCTGGTGGGAGAAAGCCGCGACCAATGCCATCGAACGCTATCCGCAGGAACCGATTGCGGAACAAATCGAGGATTGGCTGAATCACAGTTTGCTGCGCAACCTCCTTGGCTCCCGGGCCAACGAGATCCGCCAGCATTTGCGCCAGCGTGACCTGCTCTGACCGCAGCCCTCCGTTGACGCTGCCCCCGGCCCCCCCACCCAGGGCCGGGAGCGAACCGGCCAGCGCCCCCGACCAGGTGCGCGGCCATGCCCGCGAGGGCACCCGTTCGACACCGGCCACCGAGCGCATACGCAGCGCCGCGGCCAGACCTTCCGCCCTGGCCGACAGGGCCCGAAGGTAGACAGGAGTTCGCAGAACTTGGTGATTTCACAGCAGCCGGCCTCGCCCCGGCCCATATAGGAAAACCCGCATGTCCTTTTCTTCCCTCGGACTCTCCGAGGCGCTTGCCCGCGCTGTGGAGGCTGCGGGCTACAGCCAGCCCACTCCCGTGCAACAGCGGGCGATTCCCGCCGTGTTGCAAGGTCGCGACCTGATGGTTGCGGCACAGACCGGCACCGGCAAGACCGGTGGTTTCGCCCTGCCGGTACTGGAGCGCCTGTTCCCCGCCGGTCATCCCGACCGCGAACACCGCCACGGCCCGCGCCAGGCGCGCGTGCTGGTACTGACCCCGACCCGTGAGCTGGCCGCCCAGGTGCATGACAGCTTCAAGGTCTACGCCCGCGACCTGCCGCTGAACAGCACCTGCATCTTCGGCGGGGTTGGCATGAACCCGCAGATCCAGGCCCTGGCCAAGGGCGTCGACGTACTCGTCGCCTGCCCCGGCCGCCTGCTCGACCTGGCCGGGCAGAACAAGGTCGACCTGTCCCACGTGGAAATCCTCGTCCTCGACGAGGCCGACCGCATGCTCGACATGGGCTTCATCCACGATGTGAAGAAGGTTCTCGCCAAGCTGCCGCCCAAGCGCCAGAACCTGCTGTTCTCGGCAACCTTCTCGAAAGACATCGTCGACCTCGCCAACAAGCTCCTGCACAACCCGGAACGCATCGAGGTAACGCCGCCGAACACCACGGTCGAGCGCATCGAGCAACGCGTGTTCCGCCTGCCGGCGCCGCAGAAGCGCGCCCTGCTGGCGCACCTGGTGACCGTCGGCGCCTGGGAACAGGTGCTGGTCTTCACCCGTACCAAGCACGGCGCCAACCGTCTCGCCGAGTACCTGACCAAGCACGGCCTGCCGGCCGCCGCGATCCATGGCAACAAGAGCCAGAACGCGCGGACCAAGGCGCTGGCCGACTTCAAGGCCAACGACGTGCGCATCCTGGTGGCGACCGACATCGCCGCCCGCGGCCTGGATATCGACCAGTTGCCCCATGTGGTCAACTACGAGCTGCCCAACGTCGAGGAAGACTACGTCCACCGCATCGGCCGTACCGGCCGCGCCGGACGCAGCGGCGAGGCGATCTCGCTGGTGGCGCCGGACGAAGAGAAGCTGCTCAAGGCCATCGAGAAGATGACCAGACAGCGTATTCCCGATGGCGATGCCCAGGGTTTCGACCCCGAGGCCGTGCTGCCCGAGGTGGCCCAGCCGGAGCCCCGCGAGGCGCCGCAGAAGCAGCCGCGCCGCGACAAGGAACGGCGCAGCAGCCGCGAGCGCAAGCCGAAAGACGCCCAGGCGAGCAACCCCGACAGCAATGTCGCTGCGGCCCAGGACGGTACCGAGAAGCCGGCCGGCAAGCGCCGCCGTCGTGGTGGCAAGAACAAGGAAAACCGCGAGGCCGGCCAAGCGCAGCAGCCGCGGCAGAGCCGCGAAGCGCGTCCGGCCAAGCCCAATCGGCCGCCGGAAGTCGACGGTAATCGCGATCCGGAAGAGTTCCTCGACGACGACTTCGACAATTTCGGCAACCGCGCCGACTACGTCAGCCCCTACCAGGGTCAGGAAAACAAGGGACGCGGACGCCGCGGTGGCCAGCAGAAACCCCAGGGCGGCACCGGCCAGCAGGGTCGTGGCCAAGGCCAGGGCCAAGCTCGCGGCAAGAGCCAGGGCGCCGCTCAAGGCGGCGCTCGCGGTCAGGGTGCCGGCCAGGGCAAGGCGAAGAAACCGCGCGCCAGCAAGCCGCGCGGCCAGGGCCGCGAGAATGCCTCGCGGATGAGCGACGCTCCGCTGCGCGAGCCGTCCGAGTACGGCACCGGCAAGCAGCCGAGCCGCCAGCCGGTGGTGATCAACAAGCGCGACCTGGTGCGCATGGATCGCTTCCCCACCGCCGAGCAGCTCGACGAGCTGGAGCCGCGGCGCAAGGGCGAGCGCCCCGCACTGCTGACCCGCAACCGCTAAGGCCGAGCGGGTCCGTGACGCGGACCCGCCGACTTCCGCGAGGATAAAAAAACGCCGACCCTAGGGTCGGCGTTCTTGCATGGCGCGGAAGGCGATCAGGCCTGCGGATCTTCCTTCTTCGCGGTCTGCTGCTGGGTCACGGTCTGCTGGTTCCAGCCGCCGCCGAGGGCCTTGTACAGGTTGACCTCGCTGGTCAGCTGGTTGAGGCGATCGGTGATCAGTTGCTGCTGCGCGGTGAACAGCGAGCGTTGCGCGTCGAGCAGGGTCAGGTAGTTGTCCACCCCCGTGCGGTAGCGCTTGTCGGCGAGCTGGTAGTACTCGTCGCTGGCCTTGACCAGATCGCGCTGTGCCTGCAACTGCTCGGTGAAGGTACCGCGCGCGGCCAGGCCGTCGGCGACTTCCTGGAAGGCGGTCTGGATCGCCTTCTCGTACTGCGCGACGTTGATGTCCTTCTGGATCTTCGCGTAGTCCAGGCTGGCACGCAGGCTGCCGGCGGTGAAGATCGGCAGGTTGATCGACGGCTGGAACAACCAGGAACCCGAACCGGCGTCGAACAGGCCGGACAGTTGGCGGCTCATGGTGCCGGCGTTGGCGGTCAGGCTGATGCTCGGGAAGAACGCCGCGCGCGCGGCGCCGATGCTGGCGTTGGCGGCCATGAGCTGGTGCTCGGCCTCGAGGATGTCCGGGCGCCGTTGCAGCAGGTCCGACGGCAGGCCCGCCGGCACTTCGGTCAGCAGGGTCTGGTCCAGGCCCAGGCCTTGCGGCAGGTTCGCCGGGATCCCGGAACCCAGCAGCAGGACCAGCGCATTCTGGTCCTGGGCTACCAGGCGGGTGTACTGCGCCAGGGTCGCGCGGGCGCCTTCCACGGCGGTCTGCGCCTGGCGCAGGTCGAGCGCGGAGGCGACGCCGACGTCGTAGCTGCGCTGGGTCAGGTCGAAACTCTTCTGGTAGGTGCCCAGGGTGTCCTTGGTCAGCTGCAACTGCGCCTGGTCGGCCTTCAGCGTCAGGTAGGCGGTCGCCACGCTGGCCACCAGGGTGGTCTGCGCGCTGCGCTGCGCCTGTTCGGTCGCCAGGTACTGCTCCAGGGCCTGGTCGCGCAAGCTGCGCAGGCGGCCGAAGAGATCGAGTTCCCAGGCGGTAGTGCCCAGGGTCACCCCGTACTGGCTGGAAATCGCCGGACTGCCGGTGGTCGACAGGTCGCCCGGCAAACGCTGGCGGGTGCCGCTACCGTCCACGCCGATCCGCGGGAACAGGTCGGCCCGCTGGATGCGGTACTGCGCCCGGAAGGCCTCGACGTTCAACGCGGCGACCCGCAGGTCGCGGTTGTTTTCCAGCGCCACGCCGATCAGTTGCTGCAACTGCGGGTCGCGGAAGAACTCGCGCCAGCCGATGTCGGCGGCCGGAACGGCCGCCGCGCCGGTGTTCTGCCCGTAGGCCTGCCCTTGCGGGTAGGCCGCGGCTACCGGCGCCTCGGGGCGCTGGTAGTCGGGAATCAGCGAGCAGCCGGACAGAACGACAGCGGCTACCGCCAGGGAAAGGAAGGACCTTTTCATATCATTGCCCCTTTTCGGCCTCAGCCTGCTGCTTGGACGCCTCGTCCTTGAACAGCGTGCTGACCGCCACGTAGAACAGCGGTACCCAGAAGATCGCCAGGACGGTCGCAGTGACCATGCCGCCGATCACGCCGGTACCGATCGCATGCTGGCTGCCCGAGCCGGCGCCGGTGGAGATCGCCAGCGGAACCACACCGAGGATGAACGCCAGGGAGGTCATCACGATCGGCCGCAGACGCATGCGGCAGGCCTCGATGGCCGCCTCGACGATGCCCTTGCCCTGCTCGTGCAGCTCCTTGGCGAACTCCACGATGAGGATGGCGTTCTTCGCCGACAGGCCGATGGTCGTCAACAGGCCCACCTGGAAGAACACGTCGTTGGACAGGCCGCGCATGGACGTCGCCAGCAGCGCGCCGATCACGCCCAACGGCACCACCAGCATCACCGAGAACGGAATCGACCAGCTTTCGTACAGGGCCGCCAGGCAGAGGAACACCACCAGCAGCGACAGCGCATACAGCGCCGGCGCCTGCGAGCCGGACAAGCGCTCCTCGTAGGACAGGCCGGTCCAGGAGTAGCCAACGCCTTTCGGCAATTGCTTGACGATCTCCTCGACCGCCGCCATGGCGTCACCGGAACTCAGGCCGGGCGCCGGCTCGCCGAGGATCTCCATCGCCGGCACGCCATTGTAGCGCTCCAGCTTCGGCGAACCGTATTCCCACTTGCCGGTGGCGAAGGCGTTGAACGGCACCATCTCGCCCTTGTCGTTGCGCACGTACCACTTGCTCAGGTCGTCCGGGTTCATCCGCGCGTCCGGCCTGCCCTGCAGGTAGACCCGCTTGACCCGGCCACGGTCGATGAAGTCGTTGACGTAGCTGGAACCCCAGGCGATGGACACGGTGCTGTTGATGTCGGCGAGGGACACGCCGAGGGCGCTGGCCTTCTCGTCGTCGATCTCCAGCTTGTACTGCGGTTCGTCGCTCATGCCGTTGGGGCGCACGCGTTGCAGCGCCGGGTTCTGCGCGGCGAGCATGAGGAACTTGTTGCGCGCCTGGAGCAGGACCTCGTGGCCGACGCCCGCCTGGTCCTGGAGGAACAGGTCGAAGCCGGTGGCGTTACCCAGTTCCAGTACCGACGGCGGCGCGAAGGCGAACACCATCGCGTCCTTGAAGCTGAAGAAGTGCATCTGCGCGCGCTTGGCCAGCTCGAACACGCTGTTCTCGCCACCGGGACGCTCTTCCCAGGGCTTGAGCATGATGAACGCCATGCCCGAACTCTGGCCGCGGCCGGCGAAGTTGAAGCCGGTCACGGTGAACACCGAGCTGACCGAAGAGCTTTCCTTCTCCAGCAGGTATTCGCGCATCGAGTCCACCACCACCTGGGTACGCTCGGCGCTGGAGCCCGGCGGGGTCTGTACCTGGGCGAACAGTACGCCCTGGTCCTCGTCGGGGAGGAACGCGGTGGGAATGCGGGTGAACATCCAGATCATCCCGGCCACGATCACCACGTAGATCAGCAGGTACGGCGCGCGATGCTTGAGGATCGACGCCACGCCACGCTCGTAGCCGTGGGTGGTGGAAAGGAACATCCGGTTGAACCAGCCGAAGAAGCCGCCCTTGTGCTCGCCATGGTCGCCTTTCTCGATCGGCTTGAGCATGGTCGCGCAGAGCGCCGGGGTGAGGATCAGCGCCACGATCACCGAGAGGGCCATGGCCGACACGATGGTGATGGAGAACTGCCGGTAGATCACCCCGGTGGAGCCGCCGAAGAACGCCATCGGCAGGAATACCGCCGAGAGCACCATGGCGATACCGACCAGCGCGCCCTGGATCTGGCCCATGGACTTGCGCGCCGCCTCCCTTGGCGACAGGCCTTCCTCGGCCATCACCCGCTCGACGTTCTCCACCACCACGATGGCGTCGTCCACCAGCAAGCCGATGGCCAGCACCATGCCGAACATGGTCAGGGTGTTGATCGAGAAGCCGAACGCGGCGAGCACGCCGAAGGTCCCCAGCAGCACCACCGGTACGGCGATGGTCGGGATCAGCGTGGCGCGGAAGTTCTGCAGGAACAGGTACATCACCAGGAACACGAGGAGGATCGCCTCGCCGAGGGTCTTCACTACCTCATGGATCGAGGCCGAGACCACCGGGGTGGTGTCGTACGGGTAGACCACCTTCATGCCCTGCGGCATGAACGGTTCCAGGTTGGCGATGGTCTGGCGGATCGCCTTGGCGGTATCCAGCGCGTTGGCGCCGGTGGCCAGCTTGATCGCGATACCGGACGCCGGGCTGCCGTTGAACTGCGCGTTGATGCTGTAGTCCTGGCCGCCCAGGCCGACATCGGCGACGTCCTTCAGGCGCACCTGGGAACCGTCGGGATTGACCTTGAGCAGGATGTTCTCGAATTGCTCCGCGGTCTGCAGGCGGGTCTTGCCGATGATGGTGGCGTTGAGCTGCTGGCCCTTGACCGCCGGCAAGCCGCCGAGCTGGCCGGAGGAGATCTGCACGTTCTGCGCCTGGATCGCGCTGCTCACGTCGCCCGGGGTCAGTTGGTAGCTGTTCAGCTTGGCCGGGTCGAGCCAGACGCGCATCGAGTACTGCGAACCGAACACCTGGAAGTCACCGACGCCCTTGGTCCGCGACAGCGGGTCCTGGATGTTGGAAACGATGTAGTTCGACAGGTCTTCCTTGGTCATGCTGCCGTCGGTGGAAACCACACCGACCACCATGAGGAAGTTCTTCACCGCCTTGGTCACCCGGATCCCCTGGCGCTGCACTTCCTGCGGCAGCAGCGGGGTGGCCAGTTGCAGCTTGTTCTGCACCTGAACCTGGGCGATGTCGGGGTCGGTGCCCTGTTCGAAGGTCACGGTGATGGTCATGCTGCCGTCGGAGTTACTCTCCGAGGAGATGTAGCGCAGATTGTCGATCCCGTTCATCTGCTGCTCGATCACCTGGACCACGGTGTCCTGCACCGTCTCGGCCGAGGCGCCCGGGTAGCTCACCTGCACGGCGATGGCCGGCGGGGCGATGGCCGGGTACTGGTTGACCGGCAGACTGAGGATCGACAGGCCGCCCGCGAGCATGATCACCAAGGCGATCACCCACGCGAAAATGGGCCTATCAATGAAAAACTTCGACATTACGAATCCCCTTGATCAGCCCTTGCTGTCGGTTTTCGCCGGAGCGGCGTCGGCCTTCTGCGCGGACGCGACGTTCTTCGCCGGCACGGTCTTCACCTCGACACCCGGCTGCACGAACTGCAGGCCTTCGGTAATGATCTTGTCGCCGGCGTTCAGGCCTTCGGTGACCAGCCACTTGTCGCCGATCACCCGGTCGGCCTTGATCACCCGCAGCTCCACCTTGTTCTGCGCGTTCACCACCAGCGCGGTAGCCTGGCCCTTGAGGTCGCGGGTCACGCCTTGCTGCGGAGCGAGGATGGCCTTCTGCTTGACGCCTTCCTGCAACTGCGCGTGAACGAACATGCCGGGCAGCAGCTCGTTGCTCGGGTTGGGGAATACCGCGCGGATGGTGACCGAGCCGGTGCCTTCGTCGACGGAAACCTCGGAGAATTCGAGGCGGCCTTCCAGCGGGTATTGGCTACCGTCCTCCAGCTTCAGGGAGACCTTCGCCGCGTTGTCGCCGGCGCGCTCCAGCTGGCCGCTGGCCAGCTCGCGGCGCAGGCGCAGCAGGGCGGTGGACGGCTGGGTGACGTCGACGTAGATCGGGTCGAGCTGTTGCACGGTGGCCATCGCGTTGGCCTGGCCGTTGGTCACCAGGGCGCCTTCGGTCACCGCGGAACGGCCGATGCGGCCGGAGATCGGCGACAGCACCTTGGTGTAGCGCAGGTTGATCCGCGCCTGTTCCACCGCCGCCTTGGACTGCAGGTAGGCGGCATTGGCGTCGGCGTACTGCTGCTTGCTCACGGCCTGGTCGGCGACCAGCAGCTTGTAGCGCTGGGCCTGCTCCTGGGTCGAGGCCAGGTTGGCCTGGGCGCTCTGGTAGTCGGCCTCGTAGGTGGCGGGGTCGATCTGGTAGAGCTGCTGCCCGGCCTTGACGTCGCTGCCTTCCTTGAACAGGCGCTTGAGGATGATGCCGTTCACCTGGGGACGCACCTCGGCGATGCGGAACGCATTGGTCCGGCCCGGCAGCTCGGTATTCAGGGTCACCGTCTGCGCTTCCAGGGTCACGATCCCGACCTCCGGCGTTTGCGCCGGCGGCGGCGCCTCGCTTTTTCCGCACCCGGAAAGGGCCGAAATCGCGACCAGCAGGGCCGGAACCAGTACACGCATGGCTGGCGTTCGTTGCATAGCGTTGTCCTCATGAGCGAAAGCGGCCGATGCAGCGTGAAGGCGCCGCACCGGCTCGAAGAAGGCAGGCAAAATACTTACATTCATAGGTGTTTGTAAACGTCCGAAAGCCTCGCGTGAAAACACCTGAAACGTTTTAGCTCGTTGGCCGGTTATCCACCCGGCGCCATGGCCCATATTCAGAACCTGAAACAAGGTTGATAAGGTCAACTAAAATAAGCAAAATAGTTGACTGGATCAACCACATTTACATTAGGTTTACTCGGCCAGACCAATGAACTACCCCGTCAACCCCGACCTGATGCCTGCGCTGATGGCGGTCTTCCAGCATGTGCGGACGCGCATCCAGAGCGAGCTCGATTGCCAGCGGCTCGACCTGACCCCGCCCGACGTCCATGTATTGAAGCTTATCGACGAACAACGCGGGCTGAACCTGCAGGACCTGGGACGCCAGATGTGCCGCGACAAGGCACTGATCACCCGAAAGATCCGCGAGCTGGAGGGAAGAAACCTGGTCCGCCGCGAGCGCAACCCCAGTGACCAGCGCAGCTTCCAGCTCTTCCTCACCGACGAGGGGCTGGCCATCCACCAGCATGCGGAAGCCATCATGTCACGCGTGCATGACGAGTTGTTTGCCCCGCTCACCCCGGAGGAACAAGCCACCCTGGTGCATCTCCTCGACCAATGCCTGGCCGCGCAACCGCTTGAGGATATTTAAGAACATTCTTTTCGAAGCACAATGAAAAACGCCGGCGATCGCCGGCGTTTTCCGTTTCAGGTATCCGCTTACTGGCGAATGCCTTCGACGGAGAGCAGCAGCTCGACTTCCTGGGATGCCGGGCCGAGGTCCATCTTGATGCCGAAGTCTTTCAGCTTCAGGGTGGCGCTGCCTTCGAAGCCGGCACGGTAGCCGCCCCACGGGTCGTCGCCCTGGCCGATCAGCTTGGCCTTGATGGTGACCGGCTTGGTCACGCCGTTCAGGGTCAGGTTGCCGGTGATGTCGGCGCTGTCGCCGTTGGCCTTCACTTCGGTGGATTCGAAGGTAGCGGTCGGGTTCTTGCTGACGTTGAGGAAATCACCGCTGCGCAGGTGCTTGTCACGCTCGGCATGGTTGGTGTCCACGCTGTTGGTGTTGATGGTCACCTTGACCTTGTCGGCCGACGGGTTCTTCTCGTCGAAGGTGAAGTTGCCGTCGAAGTCGTTGAAGCGACCGTACAGCCAGCTATAGCCCAGGTGCTTGATGCGGAACTCGATGAAGGCGTGCTGGCCTTCCTTGTCGATCTTGTAGTCCGCGGCCATTGCCTGGCCGGCGGTGAACAGTGCGGAGCCGAGCGCCAGCGCGGCAAGGGTCTTCTTCAGCATGGACATTCTCCTTAACGTGGTTGTTGATCATTCGACGAGCGACCGAGCATGCGCTTTAGGGTCGGGTCGCGGTCGACGAAGTGATGCTTGAGGGCGGCCAGGGCATGGAGGACGGCGAAGACCACCAGCGCCCAGGCCAGGTAGAGATGGATTTCACCCGCGACGTCCGCCTGGTCGGGCAGCCCGCTGAGGGTTGCCGGCACGGAGAACCAGCCGAACACGCTGATCGGTTCGCCGTCGGCGGTGGAAATCAGGTAGCCCGCGACGATCACCGCCAGCAGCAGCCCGTACAGCGCGAGGTGGCCAAGCTTGCTCGCTACCCGTGTGAGCGGACCGTGGTTGGCCGGCGCCGGCGGCGGCGGGCTGACGAAACGCCAGACGATCCGCACCAGCAGGGCAATGGCCAGCAGGATGCCGATGCTTTTATGCAGCGCCGGCGCGGGGTGGTACCAGGGGTCGTAATAGCTCAGTTCGCGCATCCACAGGCCCAGGCCGAACAAGCCAAAGACCACCAGCGCGCTGCCCCAGTGCAGGAACAAGCTGAATACGCCGTAACGGGATGAGGTATTGCGCCACTGCATGAAAAACTTCCTTGAAAAGCGAAGCCTCAAGACTAGCGGCAAATCCATCGAGTTAAAGCAGAAAATTCTGCTTTGAAACATCGATTCACAAGATAGGTTCGCAGGCTAAGAAAAAACCCTGGATTGCGCTGCGAACCGGGAAGCGCAAGGCGCCGGAGCTTCCGGCGCCGGCGAAGGGGATCAATCGAACAGGCGGGTGAACCAGGCGAACGGGTTCTTCTTCTCGCCGCCGGTCGTCGGTGCGGCTACCTTCTCGGCCTTCGCCACCATCGGCGCGCCCTCGATCACCGGAGTCTTGCCGGCGTACAGGTCGCGCACCTGGCTGGCGGCGCGCTTGCCGCTGCGCAGCGCCCCCTCGATGGTGCCGGGGTACAGCGCATCGGTGTGCTCGCCGGCGAAGGCGACCCGCGACAGCGGCTGTTCCCAGATCCGCCAGAAGCGCGTCACCTGGCCCGGACCGTAGGCCAGGTAGGAACCGCCGGTGCCCGGGTCGGCGCTGTAGCGACGAATTTCGTAGCCGGCGAAGGCACCGCGCATCTTCGGATAGAACTTATTCATGCGGATCAGCACCTGGTCGACCATCTGCCGGTCGCCGAAAGCCTGTAGCACGCGGGCGTTGTCGCCGGACAGGTTGATCAGCACGTTGGCGCCGCCTTTCAGCGCCGGCTCGACCCAGATCATGCCCAGGCCCTGGTCGCTGAAGATCTCGCCGGAGAGGCGCGACTTGTCGTCCCACACCGGGCGCTTGAACTTCAGCAGGATCTGGTCGCGCCAGCCATAGTTGGTGCCCTTCAGCGCGGACATCTGGGTACCGCTCAGGGACGGGGTCATCTGGATCTGGCCGAGCGCCTTCAGCGGCACGGCGAGAACCACGTAGTCGGCCTTGTAGGTCTCGCTGCCGGCCTTGACGGCGACGCCGTCCTTGGCCTGGACGATGCTCGACACCTTGGATTTGGTCTTGATCGTCTTGATCTGCTTGACGAAGGCTTCCGCCAGCACCTGGCTGCCGCCGGGCAGGCGCGCCGCGCGCAGGTCGCGGTCATCGACGCCACGGTAGGCGCGGCCCTGCTGGGCGAGGTAGAGCAGCGACAGGCGCGACGGTTCGTCGTAGCGCGAGCGGATACGCTGGTTGACCAGCAGGCGCGCGGTCGGCGACAGGTTCAGCTTGTCCAGCCAGCGCGCGGCGTTCATCTGGTCGAGGGCGAACAGGGTATTGCTCGAGGCGGGGTTGAGCGGATCGGAGATCGATGCCGAGAGATCGTCCAGGGTCGACTCGAAGCGCTTGAGGTCGGCGGCGACGTTCGGCTGCTTGAGCGCGAGATCGCTGCTGCTGTAGTACAGGCCGTCGATCAGGTAGCTGGGGGTGCGGACGAAGTCCGGCGCCGGCACCGGCTTCAGCTTGAAGGTGTCCAGGTAGGCATTGAGCGTGGGCTGGACCTTCTGGTTGCCGACCCATTCGCTGGTGGCCAGGCCGGAACGCCCGCCCACCTGCGGCCGCGCCTCGAGCACCGTGACCTGCCAGCCGTCCTTCTGCAATTCGTAGGCCGCGCTCAGGCCTGCCAGGCCCGCGCCGACGACGATCGCCGTAGGCTGTTTATCCTTGCCCAGCGCCACCGCGCTGAACACCCCCAACATGAGAAACGCCGCGGCGCGCAGCCACCTTAACGACATACCGGACTCCCCAGAAAAAAAGCAAAGACGCAACGGCGCGCAGCATACGCCAGAGCCGTTTGGGCCACCATAGGAGTCCGTCGGCGGCTGCTGTCGGATGTGTCCCAACCCACCGGGTTGTTCATCTCACCCCCATTGCATAGGCTTTGCCGATCGATCCGAGGAGACAGCCCATGGGCCTTAACGCCGACTGGATGCAGCGCGACCTGAACGTACTCTGGCATCCCTGTACCCAGATGAAAGACCACGAACGCCTACCGGTGATCCCGATCCGCCGCGGCGAAGGCGTCTGGCTGGAGGATTTCGAAGGCAAGCGCTACATCGACGCGGTCAGTTCCTGGTGGGTCAATGTGTTCGGTCACGCCAACCCGCGCATCAACCAGCGTATCAAGGACCAGGTCGACCAGTTGGAGCACGTGATCCTCGCCGGATTCAGCCACCAGCCGGTGATCGAGCTGTCGGAGCGACTGGTGAAGATCACCCCGCCGGGGCTCGACCGGGTGTTCTACGCCGACAGCGGCTCGGCGGGCATCGAGGTCGCGCTGAAGATGAGCTACCACTTCTGGCTCAATAGCGGCAGGCCGCGCAAGAAGCGCTTCGTCACCCTGACCAACAGCTACCACGGCGAAACCATCGCGGCGATGTCGGTGGGCGACGTGGCGCTGTTCACCGAAACCTACAAGTCGCTGTTGCTGGACACCATCAAGGTGCCCAGCCCGGACTGCTTCCTGCGTCCGGACGGCATGTGCTGGGAAGAACATTCGCGGAACATGTTCGCCCACATGGAGCGCACCCTGGCCGAAGGGCACGACGAGATCGCCGCGGTCATCGTCGAACCGCTGATCCAGGGCGCCGGCGGCATGCGCATGTACCACCCGGTCTACCTCAAGCTGCTGCGTGAAGCCTGCGACCGCTATGGCGTGCACCTGATCCACGACGAGATCGCGGTGGGCTTCGGCCGCACCGGGACGATGTTCGCCTGCGAGCAGGCCGGCATCGCCCCGGATTTCCTCTGCCTGTCCAAGGCCCTCACCGGCGGCTACCTGCCGATGTCCGCGGTGCTGACCAGCGAGACCGTCTACCGGGGCTTCTACGACGACTACCAGACCCTGCGCGCCTTCCTCCACTCGCACACCTATACCGGCAACCCGCTGGCCTGCGCCGCCGCCCTGGCGACCCTGGACATCTTCGAGGAAGACAAGGTGATCGAGGCCAACCGCGCGCTGTCCACCCACATGGCCAGGGCCACCGCGCACCTGGCCGACCACCCGCATGTCGCCGAGGTGCGCCAGACCGGGATGGTCCTGGCCATCGAAATGGTCCAGGACAAGGCATCCAGGACGCCCTACCCCTGGCAGGAGCGCCGCGGCCTGAAGGTCTTCCAGCATGGCCTGGAGCGCGGCGCGCTGCTGCGCCCGCTGGGCAGCGTGGTGTATTTCCTGCCGCCCTACGTGATTACCCCGGAGCAGATCGACTTCCTCGCCGAGGTGGCCAGCGAAGGCATCGACATCGCCACCCGCGACGCGGTCAGCGTGGCGGTCAGCGACTTCCACCCGGACCACCGCGATCCGGGCTGAACGTCGCCGCCCCTTCGTCCCGAGGGGGCCGGTTCCAGCGCCCCGCGGCAGGCAGTAAACTGCGCGCCTGTCGCCACTACCCTCGAATCGCCATGCGCCTGTCCCGCTTCTTCGTCGACCAGCCCCTCGCCCTCGGCCAGCACGACCTGCCCGAGGCCCAGGCCCACTACATCGGCCGCGTGCTGCGGCACGCCACGGGCGACGCCGTGCAACTGTTCGACGGCAGCGGCCGGGAATACCTCGGCGAGCTGGTCGAGGTCGGCAAGAAGAATGTCCGCGTCGAACTCCGCGAGCAGTTCGCCGGCCAGCCCGACTCGCCCCTGCGTATCCACCTGGGGCAAGGCCTGTCGCGCGGCGAGCGGATGGACTGGGCGATCCAGAAGGCCACCGAGCTGGGGGTGGCGGAAATCACCCCGATCGTCAGCGAGCGTTGCGAAGTGCGCCTGAAGGACGAGCGCGCCGACAAGCGCCTGCAGCACTGGCGCCAGGTGGCGATCAGCGCCTGCGAGCAGTGCGGCCGTTCGAGCCTGCCGCTGATCCATCCGCCGCTGGCCCTGGAGGACTGGCTGCGCGGGCGGGACGATGAGCTCAGGCTGGTCCTGCACCCTGTGGCCGCCCCCCTGGCCAGCCATGCGCCGCCGTCGCGCCTGGCCTTCCTGGTGGGTCCCGAAGGCGGCCTGAGCGATGCCGAGGTGGAGCAGGCGAAGGCGGCCGGCTTCCACGCCGCGCGCCTCGGCCCGCGAGTGCTGCGCACCGAGACCGCGCCGGTGGTGGCGTTGGCGGTGGCCCAGCAACTCTGGGGCGACTTCGCCTGATATCTCTCCCGCCGCTTTACAACGGCGACAGCCAGTGAATACCGTTGCGCAACCCACTTCGCAACGGATCGCACGCATGGACACGCCCGTTACCTTCGATTGGAAGATCCGCCTGCCCGACGTGCTCGGCGTACTCCGCCGAGACTATGCCGGACGCTTCCCGCAGTTGGCCTCCGCCGCACTGGAGACGCTGCTGGAGCGCCTGCGCGACGACCTTCCCGAGGATTTCCTGCCAGCCCTCGGCCAGGAGCTGGAATCCCTCGGACTGGCGTTGGTGGAACGCCTGGACGAAGACGACAGCCTGAACCTGTACGTGGTCGGCGCCCCCCACAGCCGGCGCCTCCTCGATGCGCTCGCAGCGCAGGGCCACAACGCCCGCACGCTGCGCCAGGAAGACGCCCCCGAGGGCGCCCGGGCGGCCCTCCCCGCCGCCGCGCCGGCCGGCCTGGCGCCGGCTTCGGCCTACATTTGCCTCGAACACGCCGAGCACCTGGCGCCCGGCCTGGCCATCGCCCGCCTGCCGGGCGAGGACAGCCGCGACCTGCTGGACCTGCGCCAATGGCCCAGGCTGCAACGCCTGCCCGATGGCGCGGAGGAAACCCGGGGCGCGCTGCTCTGCCGGGCCAGTTCGGCGGACGGCCTGCACGCCTGGGTCAGGATGACCCGTTCGGGAAGCCCCTACGCCTGGCTGCAACGCTCCCGCGACCTCGCCTCGTTGACGCCCGAACTACCGCCCTTGCCGCTGCCGCCGGCGCAGTCGTTGCGCCAACGCCGCACCCCGGAACTTGCCATCGGCCTGGCCGGGGACGACCTGCTCCTGGCCGACCGCGGCCTGTTCTTCCTCTATCCGGGCTTCGCCCGGGGCAACGACGAACCGCGGTTGCTCTTCGAGGTGCCGCAAGCGCGGCGCTCCATCGAGAATCCGCCGGCGGTCTTCACCACTCCGGACCAGCGCGTCTGCCTGCTCTCCCGCGGGCAGTTCTTCGAATGGCGCGAGGCACGCATCCAGCCCCTGCCGTTCCCCGTCGGCAAGGATCTGCCCGCCGATCCGGCGCAGCCGACCTCGGCGGCACCCGGGACCATCGTCTGGCTGGAGCGTGAAACGCTCTGCGAAGGCCGGCTCGACAGCGGCGAGATCCGCAGCCACTCGCTGGACGGCCTGGCCGAAGGCCCCTACCTGAAGCTCCAGGCCCTGGACGGAGGCTGGCTGCTCCTGGCGCCGTGGCTGGAACCGCATCGCTCGCGGGACCTCGCCCAGCTCTGGCACCTCGAATCCGGCCGGGCGCTGCGCATCCGCTACGGCGAACTGGACCTGGAGGGCGGACTACAGCACTGGGCGGAGCTGCCCGACGGCCGGATCGTCGTCGGCGACCATGCCCGGCATGTCGACCTCGGCAGGTTCGAAAGCCTGCGCCAACGCCTGCTGCGGCGGCGCCTGGCGCCGGCCTGAGGCGCGGCTACAGCCCGCGCAGCGCCAGTCCCGCCAGGCCGAGCAGGAGCACGCCGCAACCGGCGTAGCTGACGCGGTGCCAGAACAGCGAGGTGTTGCGCCGCAGCCAGTCCACCAGCGCCGCGCAGCAAAAGCACCAGATCAGCGACGAGAGCATGAAACCGGCGAAGAACACCAGCGACTGCGCCTGGTTCGGCGTGCCGTCGACGATCCCCGCCAGGGCGCTGCCGAGGGCGCCCCAATAGACCACGTTCTTCGGGTTGGACAGGGAGATCGCCGCGCCGGCGCCGAAGGCGTTGCGCCCCTGCTCGCCGGCATCCTCCGCCGCCAGCGGCGGACTCCAGGCGTCGCGCAAGCCTTGCACGCCGAGCCAGGCCAGGTAGGCGGCACAGGCCAGGGTCAGGGGAATCCGCACCTGTTCGTAGCCCAGCAGCAGCGCCAGCCCGGTGAGCCCGAGCAGGGCCCAGACGGCATCGCCGATCAGCGACCCCAGTTGCACCAGCAAAGCCGGGCGGAAGCCGCCGGTCAAACCACGGCGCAGCGTTTCGCTGAACACCGCGCCAGGAGAAACATTGAAGGCGAAACCGAACAGCAAGGCGGCGAGGAAGATGGCGAGCATGGGACGACGACTCCGTGGGTGGGTCGTCGGATTATCCCGGCCGGCAGCGAAGCGGACTTGAACCGGATTGCGCAGTTCAGCCGCGCACAGCGCGCTGGTAGCGGCCCGGCGAAATGCCGTAGGCGCTGGTGAAGTAACGGGTCAGGTGGCTCTGGTCGGCGAAGCCCAGGGCGTGGGCCACCTCGCCCACCGCCAGGCCACGGCGCAACAGGCCGAGGGCGCGGCGGGTGCGCAGTTGCATGCTCCACTGGCGCGGGCTGAGCCCGGTGGCCTTCTTGAACGCCCGCAGCAGGTGGTATTTCGACAGGCCCACCTGCTCCGCCATCCCATCCAGGTCCGGCGGCTCGGCCAGGCGCTCGGCGAGCAGCGCCTGCAGGCGGGCGACAGCCGGGCGCCCAGGATCGGCCCTCTGCGGCAGGCGGGTGCCGCTCGCCGCCAGCAGGCGGCCGAGGAACTCCAGCAGGCGCTCCTCGCCCCGTTCGCGGGCGAAGCGGTCGCTGGCCAGCAAGGCTTCGATGCTGGCGGCCAACTCGCGGCCCAGCGCCGGACTGCGCAGCAGCGGGCGGTCGAACTCGACGGAGGAAAGATCCAGGCTGCTCGCCAGTTCGGCGGCAGGCAGATAGAGGCTGGCGAAGCGCCAGGGCTGGCCGTCGCGGACGCCGCCGCCCTGGATCTGCCCCGGGTTGTAGAGGGTCAGGTCGCCGCTGTCGGCCTGGAAGGTACGGCCATCCAGCCAGACATCTTCCAATCCGCAGAGGTTGGCGCTGATGACGAACTCGTCGTGGCTGTGCTTCTCGAAGCGGTGCCCGGCCAGGCTGGCGCTGGCGACCTCGAGGGAGGCGCCGATCCGCGCGTGCTGCAGGCCGGCCATGGACGGCTCAGATCAGGCCGGCGTCGGCGAGCTTCTCTTCGAGCCCGGCCAGGTCCGGAATCCGCGCGGTTTCGCCGCCGATGTCCACCGCCGCCAGTTCCAGCGCCGCCAGCGGCGCGGCGGTGCTCGCGAGATTGGCGTCCAGCCGCACCGAGCGCGGAATGCCTTGCACCAGCAGGGCGAGGAATTTCACATGGGGACGTCCGCCGAGGGCGTTGATGACCACCACCCGCGCGCTGCTGCCGAGTACCGGCTGCTGTTCGCCGCTGGAGGCCGCCTCGAAGGACAGCAGCGGCAGGCGCAGGTCGCGCCAGGCCACCTGGCCCAGGTACCACTGCGGCAGGTCGGCGGCGACCTGCGGGTTGCGATAGGCGATCAGTTCGGCCACGGCGACGTTGGGCAACAGCAGGGTGCGGTCGCTCAGCGGCAGGAGCAGCCCGGTGAGGCTGTCCGGGGTCGGGTTGGCTGGGGTGTTCCGGCTCATGCCATCCTGCTCGATCACGGCCTGGTTCATGTTTCGACTCCTGTCGGCGCGCAGCGTGCGGCCAGATGCTTGACCAATGCCTCGGCCAGTTCGCGGGGGCTGGCATTGAAACTGCTGTAACCGGCTTCGCGCAAGCTGTCCGGCATGCTCGAACAGACGCAACTGTCGGCGCGCTGGGTCCATACCTCGCCACCCTGGCGCCGCACGTAGGCGGCAGCGGCGCTGCCGTCGCTACCCATGCCGCTGAAGACGATCACCCCGCAGTCGGGCCCGAACTGCTGGGCCAGGTTGAGCATCATCTGGTCGATGGACGGGGTGTAGGGTTCCGGCCAGGGACGCTGGCTGCATTTCAGTCGCCCATCGTGGTGGAAACCGAGTTCGTGCAGCACCGGCACCACCATGACCTCGCCGCAACGCAGCGCTTCACCGTCGCGGACGTTCTTCACATGCCACTGGCTGTGCCGGCCGACTGCCTGCGGCAGGTTCTGCTCAAAGCTGGCGTCGATGTGCTGGGCATAGAGGAAGCCGATCGGCAGGCCGCCGGGCAAGGCGTCGAGAAATGCCTTCACCGCCGCCGGGCCGCCGAGCGAGGCCGCCAGCAGCCACACCTCGCGGGCCGCTTCGCCGGCCTGCAGCGGCATCGCCGCGAGGTCGCCGGGAATCTCCAGGCGCGGCGGACGCTCCTCGTCGAGCAATGCGCCGAGGCTGTCGCCAACGCCATCGCTGGGGTCGCCGATCAAGCGCTTCAGCTTGCCGATCAGCCGCCGCTCCCAGCGCGGGTAATGTTCGGTATGCCGCTCCGGCGCGTGGCCCTCGCCGAACAGCACCGGCGCACGGTCCTGCTCCAGCAGGCTGTCCAGCAGCGGCGAGTCGTCCTGCTGGGTCAGGTCCACCAGCCACAGGTCGGGCGCGCACTCCAGCGCGGCGTCGTCGACCCTGGCCGGGTCGGCGTTGAGCACCACCTCGTAGCCATGGCCGAGCAGCGCCTGTTGCAGCACGTGGCGCTGCAACGAGGTGTCGGCGATCACCGCGACCCGTGGCGTGGCGCGCTCACTCATGCTGGCCGACCAGGGACTGGATGGCTTCGAGCAGCTCGGTTTCCTGGTAAGGCTTGCCGAGGTACTGGTTGACGCCGATGCCCAGCGCGCGCTCGCGGTGTTTCTCGCCGGTCCGCGAGGTGATCATGATGATCGGCAGGTTGCCCAGGCGCTCGTCGTGGCGCACCAGGGTGGCGACCTCGAAACCGTCCATGCGCGGCATCTCGATGTCCAGCAGGAGGATGTCCGGACGATGCTCCTGGAGCTGGGCGATGGCGTCCACGCCGTCCTTCGCGGTCAGCACGTTCATGCCGTTGCGCTCCAGCAGGCGGGTGGTGACCTTGCGCACGGTGACCGAGTCGTCCACCACCATGACCAGCGGCGGCCGCTGCTGCTCGCTTTCGCTCGCCGCCATTTCCTGGCGCAGCGCCAGGCGTTCGCGACGGTTTTCCTGGCCGAGCAGCGCGTGCCGGGAGCGGATGGTCGCCAGCAGGTCGAGGATCACCACCACCCGGCCATCGCCGAGCAGGGTCGCCCCGGAAATCCCGGCGACCCCGGCGAACTGCGGACCGAGGCTCTTCACCACGATCTCGCGGGAACCGGCCAGCGAGTCGACCTGCACCGCCACCGCATGCTCCGAGGAGCGCACCAGGATCACCGGCAAGGGCAGCGACTGGCCGACCAGCTTGGGTTCCTGGCCGTTGTTCAGCAGCTCGCCGAGGTACTTCAGTTCGTAGGACTGCCCGGCGTATTCGAAGCTGGGCGTATCCAGCCCCGCCTCGCCGCGCTGGTCGTAGAGCGCCTCCAGTTCGTAGGGCGAAACCCGCACGATACCCTCGATGGTGTTCAGCGGCACCGCGTAGAGATCCTCGCCGGATAGCACCATCAGCGCCCGGTTCACCGACACGGTGAACGGCAGCCGCACGTTGAAGCGGGTGCCCTGGCCCGGCTCGGTCTGGATGCTCACCGAGCCGCCGAGCTGCTTGACCTCGGAGTTGGCCACGTCGAGGCCGACGCCGCGCCCGGAGATCTGGGTGACCTTTTCGGCGGTGGAGAAACCGGACTCGAGCACGAACTGCAGCACTTCATGATCGCTGAGGTCGCTGTCGGCGCTCATCAGGCCACGCTCGATGGCCTTGCGCCGTACCGCGTCGAGGCGGATGCCGGCGCCGTCGTCGGAGAGGGTGAGGAGGATGTCGCCGCCCTCGCGGCCGATGTTCAGGCGGATCGTACCGTGCTCCGGCTTGCCCGCCGCGCGGCGCGTCTCGCCGGACTCGATGCCGTGGTCCACGGCGTTGCGCAGCATGTGCTCCAGCGGCGCGACGATACGTTCGAGAACGGTACGATCCATCTCGCCGTCGGCGTTGCCGACCACGAACTCGACCTGCTTGCCGAGTTCGCCGGCCACCTGCCGGACGATCCGCCGCAAACGCGGTACCAGCCGATCGAACGGCACCATGCGGGTGCGCATCAGGCCTTCCTGGAGTTCGGTGTTGACCCGCGCCTGTTGCAGCAGCAGGGTCTCCGCGTCGCGGTTCTTCGCCGCCAGGGTTTCCTTCAGGTCGAGAAGGTCGGAGGCCGATTCGAAGAGTGCGCGCGAGAGCTGCTGCAACTGCGAATAGCGGTCCATTTCCAGCGGGTCGAATTCTTCGTAGCCGGCGCGTTCGGCATCGGCCTGGTGACGCGAGAGGATCTGCGCCTGAGTCTCGGTGTCGAGGCGGCGCAACTGGTCGCGCACCCGCTCGATGGTGGACTCCATCTCGCCGAGGGTGAAGCCGACGTCGCTCACCTGCTGCTCGACCCGGCCGCGGAAGATCGAGGTCTCGCCCGCCAGGTTGACCAGGTTCTCCAGCAGTTCCGCCGGCACCTTCACCAGTTCCTGCGGGGCACGCCGGGAAGCGGCCTCCTGGGCCGCCTCCTGGGCCTTGCGCACGAACGGCAGGGTGGTGGCCGGGGCAGCCGGAGGCGCCGCCTCGGCCGCCATGATCGCGCCGGCCGCCGGGGCCAGGCGGGTCAGCTCGGCCAGCGCGGAGGCCACCGCGCGGTCGGTATCGTCGGCCTGGACCAGCGCCTGGGCGGGCTCGGGCCGTTCACCGGCCTCGTCGTCCTCGGCCAGCCGCTCGCGCAACAGGTCGACCTGCCGCTGCAGGCCTTCCAGCCCCGACTGCGCATCCAGCAGCAGGCTGTCCGGCCACGGCGCGCCCTGTTGCTGCGCATCGGTGAGATGCTGCTCGAGGTCGTGGGCCAGGTTGCCCAGCTCGGTCTGCCCGGCCAGGCGCGCGCCGCCCTTGAGGGTGTGCAGGATCCGCAGCAGGTCGTCCAGCGGCTGGGCGTCGCCGTTGCCGCCGTCCCAGCGGCCGAGCGCCAGTTCGAGGTTCTCCAGCAGGTCGTCGGCTTCCTCGAGGAAGATGTCGAGGATCTCGCTCTCGTCGGCCGCCGCACCCTTCGCCGCCAGCGGCTTGAGGCTGACGCTGGTGGGTACGCTCAGTTGCTCGTCGGGATCGCTGCGCAGGCGCCTGATCTCCGCGATCAGCGCCTGCCCGTCGGGCAGCGTGCGATGGCCACGCACCGCCTCGAGCATCTCGGCCAGCTCGTCGTGGCAGCGCTGCAGCAGGCCGAACAAGGCCGGGCTGGCGCGCAGGCGTCCGCCGCAGAGGCCTTCGTAGAGGAATTCAAGCTCATGGGCGAGGTCGCCGATCTCGCCGATCTCGGCCATCCGCGCACCGCCCTTGAGGGTATGCAGGTCGCGCTGCAAGGCTTCCAGTTCGATGGTGTTGTCGACGTCGTCGATCCAGCGCTGCAACGCGGCGGCAGCGCTGTCGAGGATATCGAAGCCTTCCTCGAGGAAGATCTCCACCAGTTCGGGATCGCGCTCTTCGAACGCCTCCGCAGCGGGCGGCTGCGTCGCGGCAGGCACGGCGGGCTCCTCGACGGCCGGTGCAACGAGTTCCTCGACGGGGCTTTCCGCCTCGCCCGGTGTCGCGGCCTCGGCCAGCGGGCCCTGGCGGAACCGGCGGATCGCCTGGATAAGGTCGTCCGGGTCGGCCAGGGGCTGGCCGGCGCTCAACTGGTCGAGCTGTTCGGCCAGGCGGTCGTGACAGGCTTGCAGCAATCCGGCCAGTTGCGGGGAGTGCTGGTAACGGCGGTCGACCAGTCCTTCGTAGAGGGCCTCCAGCTCGTGGGCCAGGTCGCCGATCTCGGCGATCTCGGCCATCCGTGCGCCGCCCTTGAGGGTGTGCAGGTCGCGCTGCAGGGCGCTGAGCGAAGACAGCGCGCCCGGCTCGGCCTGCCATTGGGCCAGTGCCTGGCCGGCGCTTTCGAGGATGTCCACCGCCTCTTCGAGGAAGATCGACACCATTTCCTCGTCCAGCTCGCGGCCGGGAGCCGGTGCAGGCGCTGCCGGTACGGTCTCCTCGGCAGGCGTCCCGGCCTCTTCGAAGACCGCCTCGGGGAGGGCCAGCTCTTCGTCTTCCGGGGGGAAATCGTCGGCGCCGAGGCTCTCCGGGTCGATGAACGGAACGGCCTCGACGGCGGGCGCTTCCAACAGTTCCTGCAGGGCCGCGACCCGCTCCGGACGCGGCGTGACCTGCAGGCCGGCGGCGACCTGGTCCATCATCCCGATCAGCGCCTCATGGGCCTGGCGGGCTTCCTCGAAGAACGCCGGGCTGACCGCCAGGCGGCCTTCCTCGACGGCATCGTAGAGCGCCAGCAAGGCCTGGCAGAGTTCTTCCACCTGCGGCAGCTCGGCATGCCGGGCGCCCTGGTCCAGAGCGCTGAGTTCCTCGCGCAGCGCGCTCAGCTCCTGGCGCTCCTGCGGATGCTCGTGCCAGCGCTCGAGCAGGTCCTCGGCGTCCAGCAGGATGTCCATGCCTTCGACGAGGAACGCCTCGATCAGCAACGGATCGCGGCGCTCGCCGGCATCGCTGTAGCGCTCGGCCTCGAGCGAGGCGATGCGCTCCTGGTGCAGTGCCTCGATACGCTCCAGCAGCGCATCGCTGCCGGGGATCGGGTTCAACGGCCGGTGCGCACCGACCTGTTCCAGGCCGATGCGGAACAGTTGCTCGGCGTCGTGCAGCAACTCGGCTTCGCGCAGGTCGAAGGCGAGCAGGTTGGACTTGTATTCCTTGACCAGTTTTTCCAGCGGCGTGGCGATCTCCGCGATCGGCAGGATGCCGGCCATGTGCGCGCTACCCTTGAGGGTATGCAGGGCACGCTGCAAGGCATCGGTGACCGGCTGCGGCAGTTCGCGGGCGCAGTCGGCGAGGAAGCCGACCAGGGCCTCGAGATGGGTCTCCGCCTCGTTGGTGAAGATCTCCAGCAGTTGCGGGTCGAGCAGTTCGACGTCGCTCTGCGCCTCGGCAGCGGCCTGCGGCGCGTCGGCCAATGGCGGCGCCTGGACGCCGTTGTCCAGGCTCGACGGCTGCTCCGCCCCGGCTTCCGGCGGTACTCCGCCGTCGTCCGGCGCCGGCGGTTCCGGCAGCGGCTCGCCCTTGGCCAGGGCATGCGCGGTGGCCGCCAGCAGGTCGACATCGTCGCGCTGGCGCTGGGCATTGGCGGCGAACTCCTCGACCAGCTCAGGCAACAGGGCCACGACCTGGTCCACCACTCGCTGAACCGGCTCGCTGGCGGCGATGCTGCGATCGAGCACGCGGTTGAACAGGTTCTCTATCGACCAGGCCAGTTCGCCGATCACCAGGGCACGGACCATCCGTCCGCTGCCCTTGAGGGTATGGAAGGCACGGCGTACCTCGGTCAGCGCGTCGCGGTCGTCGTGGTCGGCTTTCCAGGCCGGCAGGTAGCGGCCGATGGTCTCCAGGACCTCGCCGGCCTCCTCGATAAAGACCTCGCGCAGTTCCTCGTCCACCGGTTCCTCGTCGGCCGGCGGCGGCAGCAGGCTGACCGGAACGTTCTGCGCCGGCGGGTTGATCGGCTGCACCGGCGCAGCCATCACCTCGGCCAGAGACAGGGCCGGCGCTGCGCTGGCGAGCGCCTCGGCGGCAGGCGGCGCCTCGGCCTCGGGCAATTGCACCTCGGGGAGATCGAGGTCGGAAAGATCCAGTTCCTCCAGGCTCGAGCCCTCCCAGGCGGACACCTCGCCCTCCGCCTCCGGCAAGGCTACATCCAGCGGCAGCGGATCGAGCGCATCGAAAACCAACTCCTGTTCAGCGGAGCCGTCGAAAGGCTCCAGCGCCGGCAACGGCTCGAGGCTTTCCAGCGGTGCGTCGAAGGACAGCGCCGGCTCCTCCAGGCTCAGATCCAACGTCTCGTCGGCCTGCGCCGGCTGCGCCAGGTCATCGCCGAGCCCCCACTGCTCCGGCAGCGACCAGTCCGCCAGGGCCGCCGGCCCGGAGGCCGGGGCCGCATCGGCGGGCAGGTCGAGGCCGGAGAGATCGATCTCGTCGAGGCTGAAATCGTCCAGGCTGCGGGCAGGCGCCGGGGTCGACTGCGGCTGGCCGCTCTCCTCGACCACCTCCGGCAACGCCGGCGGCACTTCGGCGGAATCGTCCAGCGGCAGGTCCAGGGCCAGGTCGAGGGATGGCTCGCCGGCGTCGGGCGCGACTTCGCCAAGGGTCCAGTTGTCGTCGCTGGCCAGCAGCGGGGCATCTTCCCTCGCCGCCTCGGCAGGAGCCGTGTCGGCGGGCGGTTGCTCCGCTGTCTCGGCGACCTCGACGACCGCCTCCGGCCTCTCCGGCTCGGCAGCCGGGGACTCGATGGCAGCGAGCCCGGACAGGCCGGGCTCGGCCGGGGCCGACGAATTCGGTTTCAGCGTATAGCCGAGGTTCGCCAGGCTGTCCTCGGCGACGTCGAGGATCAGGTCGCTCTGGCTGGCATGGTCCTCGCTCAGGCGCTCCAGGTAATACTCGACGCTGGTGATGGCATCGGCCAGGGTATCCAGGCTCTGCCAGTCCGGCACCGCCTTGCGCGCCAGCAGCTGTTCCTGGATATAGCGGTTGCAGGTTTCCAGCAGGGTCGCGGCGCGCTCCAGCGGGATCATCGCCAGGCCACCGCGGACTTGGGTCAGCAGCTCCGGCACGCGGGCCAGGTGCTCGTGGTTCCACTGCGAGGCGATGAACTCGATGATCGCGTCCTTGGCCTGCTCCAGACCGTTGCGCGCTTCCTTGATCACCAACTGGTGGATCTGCGCCACATCGGTGGTGGGCAGGCGGCTTTCCTCGCTGTTGCGCTCGTCGCCGGGACCGGCCATGCCGGCCAGGGTGGCCTCGACGTAGAGCAACGCGCCGGCGACGTCCATCAGGATCGCGTCGCTCGGCTCGCGGCGGCCCTGGGCCAGGGCGTGGATGACGTCCAACTGGTCGAGGATGACCTTGCGCGGTTGGCCGAAGCCGAGCACCGCCAGGGTATCGGCGATCTGCTTGAGCGGCGCCAGGAGGGCGTCCAGTTCCGAGGGGTGGCCACGGTCGCTGCGCACGAACAGGTCGAGGCTGTCCTTGATCCGCACCAGCTCCTCGCACAACGCACCGACCACCGAACGCATCGCGTCGCGGTCGGGTCCGGCGAGGCGGGCGCGCTCGGCGTCCACCGTCTCGTGGTCGGGCAGCGCCTCGTCGAGGCGGTACTGTTCCTTCAGTGCGCGGATTCGCGGCGACTGCGAAGGCGCCTTGGCCACGTAGAACAGCAGGTTCTTCACCAGCTCGTCCGGCGCGGCCTGGTTCAGGCCGTCGGCGCCCTGCTCGACCAGGCGCTTGAGTTCGCGGTCGAGCTGGCGCAGCAGGGTGCGCACCGAGGCGCTGTTGACCACGCTACCGTTGGCCAGGCCCTCGACCAGGCCGGAAGCGATGCTCCACAGCGGCCCCAGCGGTGCCTCGCGGCACAGGCCCTCCAGGCGCGCATAGACACGCGCCAGGTAGCCGAGGCTGGTGGCCACGTCCTGGTTGCGCAGCAGGCCGACCAGGGCCATCTGCTGGGTCTGGCGCAGCTTGCGCAGCAAGCCGCCGAGTTCGTCGGTGCGCAGTTGCGCGATGGCCTCGCCGTCCAGTTGCGGCTGGCGCTGCGACAGGTCGGGCGCGAACAGGCTGGTTTCCGAGAGCAGCTTCTCGCCGCGCGCGGCGCGCAGGTCGTTGAGCAGCGGCAGGACCACCATCGGCAGGTCGCGCCGGGCGGTCTGGATCCGGTCGAGGTAGACCGGCAGTTGCAGGATCGCCTGCATCAGCACTTCCAGGGCCTCGCCCTGGTTCGGCACGCGGCCGTCCAGCAAGGCCTGGACCAACTGCTCCATTTCCTCGGCGAGCAGGGCCGCGCCGTAGAACTCGACCATCTGCAGGGTGCCCTGCACCTGGTGCACGTAGGTCAGGCAGAACCGCATGCGGGTCGGGTCCTGCGGGTTCTCGACGAACGCTTCCAGCGCCTGGCGCGCCTGTTTCAGGGTTTCGGCGATCTCGCCTTTCACCCATTCCAGAGCGACGTAGTCGTGCCGGTCACCCATAGCCACTCCATTCATGTGCCTGAGTACCCCTTACGGGTAAAGGCCAGGACCCGCTCGTCGGCGACCGGCTCGAGCTCCGGATGGCTCCAGTCGACCACTTCGCCGACCCCGATCACCAGCAAGCCTCCCGGCGCCAGCCGTTCGGCCAGCCGGTTGAGGATCTCGCGCCGTCGCCAGCGACGGAAGTAGATCAGCAGGTTCTGACAAAAAATCACGTCCATGCCGGACCAGGGCGCCTTCGCCAGGTCCAGCACATTCAGCCGGGCGCAGCAGACACGCTCGGTCAGTATCGTTTTCACGCTGAAGCTGCCGTCGGCCTGGCGTTCGCAATAGCGTTCGACCAGTCCGGCCTCCAGTTGCTCCAGCTTGCGGGCCGGATAGTTCGCCTGCCGCGCCCGCTGCAGGGCGTGAAGGCTGATATCCGTTCCGGTGACGCCGAAAAAATCTTCCCGTTCCTGCCCGCGCAACGCCTGCGCGGCGCACATCGCCAGCGAGTAGGGTTCCTCGCCGCTGGAGCAGCCGACGCTCCACAGGGCCCAGGGCCGCGGCATGCCTTCGCGGCGCAGGCGCTCACCCAGGTAGCGCTCGAGCAGCTCGAAAGACGGGGGATGACGGAAGAAACGGGTTTCCTGGACGGTCAGGCGGTCCAGCAGGGTCGCCCACTCCACTGCGCCACGCGGACCGTCGGTCACCTGGCGGTAGTAGCTGTGGTAGTCGCCGATGCCCAGTTCACGCATGCGCGCGGTCAGGCTGGCCTGCAGGAACGTCCGGCGCTGCTCGTTGAGCACCACGCCGGTGCGGTTCTCCAACAGGACCTGCCAGTCGCGGAACTCCGCTGCCGACATATCGGCCAGCGGCTGCAGTGACCAGACGCCGTTCGCCTGCATGCCGTGCCCCTCGTCCAAGGTGTCGACGCGGCGCCCGCCAGGCGGCCGCCGCGCCTATGCTCAGGCCTGCTCCACGCCCTCCGGCAGTTTGAAGCCGGATACCGAGTTGCGCATCTCGCTCGCCATCTTCGCCAGGTTGCCGATGCTCCGCGCGGTGGCGGTGGTACCGGCGGAGGTCTGCGAGGTGATCTCCTGAATGACGTTCATGGTGTTGGAAATGTGGCCGGCCGACGATGCCTGCTGACGGGCGGCGTTGGAGATGTTCTGGATCAGTGCCGCGAGGGTCTTGGATACCTTCTCGATCTCCTCCAGGGCCACACCGGCGTCCTGGGCCAGGCGCGCGCCGCGGACCACCTCGGAGGTGGTCTGCTCCATCGAGATCACCGCTTCGTTGGTATCGGTCTGGATGGTCTTCACCAGCGCCTCGATCTGCTTGGTCGCCGCCGAGGAACGTTCCGCCAGTCGCTGTACCTCGTCCGCTACCACGGCGAAGCCGCGGCCCGCGTCCCCGGCCATCGACGCCTGGATCGCGGCGTTCAGGGCAAGGATGTTGGTCTGGTCGGCGATGTCGTTGATCAGGCTGACGATGTCGCCGATCTCCTGGGACGATTCGCCGAGGCGCTTGATTCGCTTCGAGGTGTCCTGGATCTGCTCGCGGATGTTGTCCATGCCGGTGATGGTGTTGTGCACCACCTCGTTGCCCTTGTTGGCGATGGCTACCGAACGTTCCGCTACCGCCGAGGATTCCGAGGCGTTCGCCGATACCTGGTCGATCGACACCGCCATCTCGTTGATCGCCGCCGAGGCGCCGGCGATTTCCTGCGCCTGGTGCTCGGAGGCTTCGGCCAGGTGCATCGCGGTGGACTGGGTTTCCTGGGCCGCTGCGGCCACCTGCACGGCGGTCTGGTTGATGGTCTCCACCAGTTCGCGGAGCTGGTCGATGGAGTAGTTGATCGAGTCGGCGATGGCGCCGGTGAAGTCCTCGGTCACGGTCGCGGCCACGGTCAGGTCGCCGTCCGCGAGGTCGGCGATCTCGTCGAGCAGACGCAGGATCGCGGCCTGGTTGCGGTCGTTCTTCTCGGCGGTCTCGGCCAGCCGGCGGTTGGTCTCGCGCACCATCACCAGGCCGATCAGGATGATCGAGGCCAGGGCCAGGGCGCCGAGGACGTAACCGGCGAACAGGTTGATGCTACGCCCGCCGGCCAGGTTCTCGAAGCCGTCGGCCAGTTGCGAGGCCTTGTCCAGCAGGGTCTGCGAAACGCTGAAGATGTTGTTCGCCGCTTCCCGGACCTGGAACAGGTCGGGCGAGGTCTCGAGGATCTCGTCCACCGAACCGGAGACGAACTCGAAGAGTTCGGCGATCTCGTTCAGGCGATCCACCGCCTCGGCGTTGGTCACCTTGGAGATGCTCATCGCCGCGTTGCCTTCCTGCATACCCTTCAGTACACGGCCGAACAGGCTGGCGTCGCGGCCGAAGCTGTCGGCGGCCTGCACCGAGTTCTCGTCGCCGGCCAGCACCTTGTTCACCGAGCCGAGGATACGTTCGGCGAGCAGCGACTGGCGCTGGGCGACCGCGACCTGGTCGGCCGGGGCACCGTTCTCCAGCAGGATGTCGACCACCTCTTCGTATTCCACCTGCAGCTGCGGGATGGTTTCGGCGAGGGTCGAGGCCACCTGGTGCAGGGACAGTACGGTCTGTTCGCTGGCGAGGATGGAGTCGGCGTTCTTGCGCAGGCCGTCCCAGTCCTGCTGCACCACGTCCATCTGCGGCTTCACCGCTTCGGGGCTGGGCGGCAGGGATGTGCTCTCGTCGCCGTTGACCAGGATGTTCCAGCGTTTCTCGAAGTCGTTGCGCGCATCCTTCAGGAGCTTGAACGCCTCGCCCTTGCCCGCCGCCGCTTCGGTGGCGTTCTTCGCGATCCGCTGCGACAGGACGCGCAGTTCGCCGGCATGGCCGATGTACTGCTTGTCATGGTTCGACTGGGTGTTGAGGTAGGCAAAGTTGGCGAACAGCAACACGATCGAGACGATGAGGACGATGAACAGCCCCGCGATCACCGAGCTGCTGCGCATGCCCGCGAAAAGATTGCCTGCGTTGATTTTCTTCATATTTGGCCCCCGCCCGGACCGACCACGATTACGATTTCCATGTCACGACACGGGCCGGCAGACCGGCCCAACCGGTGAAGCTGTTTATACGGCGACGTCGAGGAAGCCCTGGTGTTGCGCCAGCGCATGCGGGCTGAACACCAGCCACGGCTGCTCTCGATGGAAGACGCCATGAATGAAGGGTTGCAGTGCCGCTTCTAGTGGCGGCAGCTGTTCGCTGAAGGTGTCCACCGGGAAGTGCTGCATGCCGAACACCTCATCGACGATGAGGCCGGCGAACACGTCCAGGTGCTCCACCACCAGCACCCGCCGCTGCTTGCGCAAGGGCGACAGTTCGGTGCCGAGAAAACCGCAGAGGTCCATGATCGGCAGCAGGCGGCCACGTACGTTGGCCACCCCCTTGACCCAGGTCTTCACGCCCGGCAGCTGGGTGTAGCGCGGTTCGTGCAGGACTTCGCCGACCTCCCCCATGGGGGCGACGAAGAACCGCCCGCCCATGCGGAAGCCGATCCCGCTCCAGCTCTGCACCGCCTCCTGCTGGGCCGGCAGGCCGGCGGCCAGGCGTCGGCAGCGCTGATCGATGTCGACGAGGAGCTGGAAGGGGGTCTGAACGTCCGACATGCGGGGCCTGGTCTTTCCGGGGTCAGGGTGAGCGATGCGCTGCGACGGGCTCAGCCCGCCAGCACCGCATTGATGGTTTTCAGCAGGGTCTCTTCGTCCACCGGTTTGGTCAGGTAGTCGCGCGCGCCCTGGCGCTTGCCCCAGACCTTGTCGGTCTCCTGGTCCTTGGTGGTGACGATGATCACCGGGATGGCGCTGGTCTCGGCGTCCTTGGTCAACTGACGGGTCGCCTGGAAGCCGTTGAGGCCGGGCATGACGATGTCCATCAGGACCACGTCGGGCTTTTCCTGGCGGGCCAGGGCGACGCCGTCGCCGCCGTTCTCGGCCTTGAGTACCTGGTGGCCATGCTTTTCCAGCATGGCGGTCAGCTTGTACATCTCGGTCGGAGAGTCATCAACAATCAAAATACGAGCCATGGGATCCCCATCACGAAATAAGCATCAACGGCCATGCGGCCGGATATCAGGAAACGGCGTCCACCGGGGTGAAGCTGGGTACGTGTGCCTTGATCGCGCCCAGCAGCTCTTCCTTGCTGAACGGCTTGGTGAGGTACTGGTCGGAGCCGACGATGCGCCCCTTGGCCTTGTCGAACAGGCCGTCCTTGGAGGACAGCATGATCACCGGGGTGGACTTGAACGCGCTGTTGTTCTTGATCAGGGCGCAGGTCTGATAGCCATCCAGGCGCGGCATCATGATGTCGACGAAAATGATGTTCGGATGGGTATCGGCGATCTTCGCCAGGGCATCGAAGCCGTCGATTGCCGTGATCACGTCGCAACCGACCTTTTTCAGCAGTGTTTCGGCGGTGCGACGAATCGTTTTCGAATCGTCGATCACCATCACTTTCAAACCGTCGGATTGCTGTTCCATGTTCGCCCTATATCGACTCGGTGAATCATTCTTCTGTGTTTTCTTCAGTGCGCTAACGCCCTGTCACCGACGGGCTGCGACCCAATCGCGGGCCTTTTTAGCACACTCGACGCAACTCTATCCATAATGCCCGGAACAGGCCGGCTTTTTCCTTGACCAAGCGCAAACGGGGCGCCAACCTGAGCGTCAAACCCGCTTGCCACGCGGCCTCCCCGCCGCGACCGGACAACCCACCCCCTTTCGGAGGAATTCCCATGAGCGTACGCCTCGGGATCGTCATGGACCCCATCGCGCGCATCAACTTCAAGAAGGACAGCTCGCTCGCCATGCTGCTGGCTGCCCAGGCCCGCGGCTGGTCGCTGTTCTACATGGAACAGCAGGACCTCTACCAGAAGGCCGGCGTCGCGCGTGGACGCATGCGCCCGCTGAAGGTCTTCAACGATGCCTCCCGCTGGTTCGAACTGGAAGCGGAAAGCGACCAACCGCTGCACGAACTGGACGTGATCCTGATGCGCAAGGACCCGCCCTTCGATAACGAATTCGTCTATTCGACCTACCTGCTGGAACAGGCCGAGCGTGCCGGCGCCCTGGTGGTGAACCGGCCGCAGAGCCTGCGCGACTGCAACGAGAAGTTCTTCGCCACGCAGTTCACCCAGTGCACTCCGCCGACGATGGTCAGCCGGCGATCCGATATTCTGCGCGAGTTTGCCGCCGAGCATCGTGACATCATTCTCAAACCCCTGGACGGAATGGGCGGTTCGTCGATATTTCGTCACCGCGAAGGCGACCCGAACCTCTCGGTGATCCTCGAGACCCTCACCCAGCATGGCAGCCAGCAGATCATGGCGCAGCGCTATCTGCCGGAAATCAAGGACGGCGACAAGCGCATCCTGATGATCGACGGCGAACCGGTGCCCTACTGCCTGGCGCGCATCCCCGCCCAGGGCGAGACCCGCGGCAACCTCGCCGCCGGCGGCCGCGGCGTGGCCCAGCCGCTGAGCGAGCGCGACCGCTGGATCGCCGCCGAGGTCGGCCCGTACCTGCGCGAGCGCGGCCTGCTGTTCGTCGGCCTCGACGTGATCGGCGATTATCTGACGGAAATCAACGTCACCAGCCCGACCTGCATCCGCGAGATCGACCAGGCCTTCGACACCCGAATCGGCGACAAGCTGATGGACGCCATCGCCGCCCAGCTGGCTGCCCGCTGAATCGCGCGGGCGGGCCTCGGTCCGCCCGCCTCGGCCCGGCCGATGCGCCACGGCGAGCGACCGCGTGTCCAAGGCGCGGAGTGCGTCATAGACTTTTCCGCCCCCCATCGGCAGACTTCGCCCCACGCCAGCCACCACGATCCGCAATGAACGCCGCCGTCCTCAAGTCCCCCTCCGCCGCTGCCGGCGTCCGCCCGGCGGACCGTTTGGGCTTCACCCTGTTCATCGCAGCCATCCTGCACGTCGCCTTCATCCTCGGGGTGGGCTTCTCCATGCCCGCGCCGAGCCAGATCAGCAAGACCCTGGAAATCACCCTGGCCACCTTCAAGAGCGACAAGGCGCCGGAAAAGGCCGACTACCTCGCGCAGATGAACCAGCAGGGCAGCGGTACCCTGGAGCACAAGGCCGCGCCGAAGACCACCGAGGTCGCGCCGTTCCAGGACAACCAGGTGAAGAAAGTCGCGCCGCCGGCTACGCCGAAGCAGGCCAGGAGCGAAGAGGCGCCCAAGGCCGCGGTGACCACCACCCGCCAGCGCCAGCAGAAGGCACCGAGCAAGACCCAGGCACAGAAGGCCGAGCAGGTCGCCAAGCCGGCGCCGCATTTCGACTCAACCCAGCTGTCGGCGGAAATCGCCAGCCTCGAGGCCGACCTGGCCAAGGAGCAGCAGGCCTACGCCAAGCGCCCGCGCATCCACCGCCTGAGCGCCGCCTCGACCATGCGCGACAAGGGCGCCTGGTACAAGGAAGACTGGCGCAAGAAGATCGAACGCATCGGCAACCTCAACTACCCCGACGAGGCCCGCCGGCAGAAGCTCTACGGCAGCCTGCGACTGCTGGTGTCGATCAACCGCGACGGCACCATCTACGAGGTGCAGGTGCTGGAGTCTTCCGGCGAGCCGATCCTCGACCAGGCCGCCCAGCGCATCGTCCGCCTGGCCGCGCCCTATGCACCGTTCAGCGGCGACCTGGCCGACATCGACCGGCTGGAGATCATCCGTACCTGGCGCTTCGAACGCGGCGACCGGCTGTCCAGCAAGTAGCGCCGGCAAGGCTGGCTTTCTCGCGTCCGAAGCAGGACACTAGCGGCCATGAAACAGAGCAGCCCAACCTACCTCAAGCATCATTTCCTGATCGCCATGCCGCACATGGCCGACCCCAATTTCGCCCAGACCGTGACCTACCTGGTCGAACACAACGAGCAGGGCGCCATGGGCCTGGTGATCAACCGTCCCAGCGGCCTCAACCTGGCGGAAGTCCTCGAACAGCTCAAGCCGGACGCCCTGCCGCCGGCGCGCTGCCAGCACATCGACATCTACAACGGCGGCCCGGTGCAGACCGACCGTGGCTTCGTCCTCCACCCCAGCGGCCTGAGCTACCAGTCGACCCTGGAACTGGGCGAGCTGGCGATGTCCACCTCGCAGGACGTGCTGTTCGCCATCGCCGCCGGCACCGGCCCGGAAAAGAGCCTGATCAGCCTTGGCTATGCCGGCTGGGAAGCCGGCCAGCTGGAGGCCGAACTGAGCGACAACGCCTGGCTGACCTGCCCGGCGGACCCGGCGATTCTCTTCGACCTGCCGGCCGAGGAGCGCCTCAGCGCCGCCGCCGCGCGCCTGGGCGTCAACCTCAGCCTGCTCACCGCCCAGGCCGGTCACGCCTGATGGCCAGCGACAAGCCGCTGCGCCTGCTGCTGGGCTTCGACTACGGCACCCGGCAGATCGGCGTCGCCGTCGGCCAGGCGGTGACCGGCCAGGCCCGCGAGCTGTGCGTATTGAAGGCGCAGAACGGCGTGCCGGACTGGAACCGGGTGGAAGCGCTGATCAAGGAATGGCAGCCGGACGCCATCGTCGTCGGCCTGCCGCTGAACATGGACGGCAGCCCAAGCGAGATGAGCGAGCGCGCGGAAAAGTTCGGCCGCCGCCTCAACGGCCGTTTCAACCTGCCGGTCTTTACCCACGACGAACGCCTCACGACCTATGCCGCCAAGGGCGAGCGCCTGGCCCAGGGCCAGCGCGACGGCTACCGCGAGCGACCGGTGGACGCCCTGGCCGCCGCCCTGCTGCTGGAAGGCTGGCTGGCCGAACACCCGGATTGACCCATGGCAGCCGGCACGCCGCCGGTTGCCATTATGCTTTCGCCACCGCGGGCGCCTCCCTACAGCGGGCTCTCCCGGCGGCCATCCCATCGATGTCAGCGAGGAGCCACCATGAGCCTACCCAATCCCGCCGAACTCCTGCCGCGCATGGCCAGCGACCTGCGCGCCCATCTCGCCGAGCGCGGCATCGAGCGGCCGCGCTTCGTCGGCATCCATACCGGCGGCATCTGGGTCGCCGAGGCGCTGCTGAGGGAACTGGGCAACCAAGAGCCGCTGGGCACCCTCGACGTCTCCTTCTACCGCGACGACTTCACCCAGAACGGCCTGCATCCGCAGGTCCGCCCGTCGGCGCTGCCGTTCGAGATCGACGGCCAGCACCTGGTCCTGGTGGACGACGTGCTGATGAGCGGCCGCACCATCCGCGCCGCGCTCAACGAACTGTTCGACTACGGCCGTCCGGCCAGCGTGACCCTGGTCTGCCTGCTCGACCTGAACGCCCGGGAGTTGCCTATCCGCCCCGACGTGGTCGGCCAGACCCTGTCCCTGGGTCGCGATGAGCGGGTAAAATTGGTCGGTCCCGCACCGCTCGCCCTCGAGCGCAAGGTCCTTTCCTCCGCTTCCTGATCCTCTTCACTAGGGCCTGCCCCATGCCGACAGACGCCAAGCGCCCGCTGCAGCTCAACGACCAGGGCCAGCTGCGCCACTTCATTTCGCTCGACGGATTGCCCCGCGAGCTGCTCACCGAAATCCTCGATACCGCCGATTCCTTCCTGGAGGTCGGCGCCCGCGCGGTGAAAAAGGTCCCGCTGCTGCGCGGCAAGACCGTCTGCAACGTGTTCTTCGAGAACTCCACGCGCACCCGCACCACCTTCGAGCTGGCCGCCCAGCGGCTGTCGGCCGACGTGATCAGCCTGAACGTATCCACCTCCTCCACCAGCAAGGGCGAGACGCTCACCGACACCCTGCGCAACCTGGAGGCGATGGCCGCCGACATGTTCGTGGTGCGCCACAGCGACTCGGGCGCGGCGCACTTCATCGCCGAGCACGTCAGCCCCAACGTGGCGGTGATCAACGGCGGCGACGGCCGCCACGCGCACCCCACCCAGGGGATGCTCGACATGCTGACCATCCGCCGGCACAAAGGGAACTTCGAGCAGCTATCGGTGGCGATCGTCGGCGATATCCTGCATTCACGAGTAGCCCGTTCGAACATGCTGGCGCTCAAGACCCTGGGTTGCCCGGACATCCGCGTGATCGCCCCGCGCACCCTGTTGCCGATCGGACTGGAAGAGCAGTACGGCGTGCGCGTGTTCACCAACGCCGACGAAGGCCTGAAGGACGTCGACGTGGTGATCATGCTGCGCCTGCAACGTGAGCGCATGCAGGGTGGCCTGCTACCCAGCGAGGGCGAGTTCTTCAAGCTCTACGGCCTGACCGAGAAGCGCCTGAAGCTGGCCAAGCCGGATGCCATCGTCATGCACCCTGGCCCGATCAACCGTGGCGTGGAGATCGAGTCGGCGGTGGCCGACGGTGCCCAGTCGGTGATCCTCAACCAGGTCACCTACGGCATCGCCATCCGCATGGCGGTGCTGTCCATGGCCATGAGCGGCCAGAACACCCAACGCCAGCTGGAACAGGAGGACGCCGAATGACCATCAGTATCCGAGGCGCCCGCGTCATCGACCCGGCCAGCGGCCTGGACCAGGTCGGCGACCTCCACATCGAGGCCGGCAAGATCGTCGCCATCGGCGCCGCGCCGGCCGGCTTCAGCGCCCAGAAGACCCTCGACGGCGCCGGCCTGGTGGCCGCGCCGGGACTGGTCGACCTCAGCGTCGCCCTGCGCGAGCCGGGCTACGGACGCAAGGGCAACGTCGAAAGCGAGACCCGCGCCGCCGCGGCCGGCGGCACCACCAGCCTGTGCTGCCCGCCCTACACCCGGCCGGTGCTGGACACCCCGGCGGTGGCCGAGCTGATCCTCGACCGCGCCCGCGAGGCCGGCAACGCCAAGGTCTACCCCATCGGCGCGCTGACCCGCGGCTTCGGCGGCGAGCAACTGTCGGAACTGGTGGCCCTGCGCGACACCGGTTGCGTGGCCTTCACCAATGGCCTGCATGGCTTCGCCAGCAACCGCATCCTGCGGCGCGCCCTGGAGTACGCGGCGACCTTCGACCTGACGGTGATCTTCACCTCGCAGGACACCGATCTCGCCGAAGGCGGCCTCGCCCACGAAGGCCCGACCGCCAGCTTCCTCGGCCTCGCGGGGATCCCGGAAACCGCCGAGACCGTGGCCCTGGCCCGCAACCTGCTGCTGGTGGAACAGAGCGGCGTGCGCGCGCACTTCAGCCAGTTGACCAGCGCCCGCGGCATCGAACTCGTCGCCCAGGCCCAGGCCCGTGGCCTGCCGGTGACCTGCGACGTGGCGCTGTACCAGTTGATCCTCACCGACGAAGCGCTGGTGGGCTTCTCCAGCCTCTACCACGTGCAACCGCCGCTGCGCACCAAGGCCGACCGCGAAGCCCTGCGCGAGGCGGTGAAGAACGGCGTGGTACAAGCCATCGCCAGCCACCACCAACCCCACGAGGCGGACGCCAAGAACGCGCCGTTCGCCGCCACCGAGCCGGGCATCAGCGGCGCCGAGCTGCTGCTGCCGTTGGCGATGACGCTGGTCCAGGACGGCCTGCTCGACCTGCCGACCCTGCTCGCCCGCCTCTCCCACGGCCCGGCCCAGGCGCTGCGCCTGCCTGCCGGGCGCCTGGCGGTCGGCCAGGCCGCCGACCTGGTGTTGTTCGACCCGCAGGGTTCGACCCTGGCCGGTGAGAGCTGGTACTCGAAGGGGCAGAACAGCCCGTTCGTCGGTCACTGCCTGCCGGGACGAGTGCGTTACACCCTGGTGGACGGACACCTGACCCACGAGGGCTGATCCCTGCCACCACGAAAGAGCCCGCCATCCGGCGGGCTTTTTCATCTTCGCGTTCGCGATTCCGGGGGGCGTATCCGTTGCCGGGGCGGGCGCCCTATCCCAGCCTCTGCCACCAACCCGCCTCAACGGCAGGGCGAATAACGCGGAGCGTTATCCGCCGAGGCATGCTCGCCGGGAACACCCGATGGCCAGCAGCCGCGCCGGTCGGCGCCGCTCCCTGCGGAGCCTCAGATCTTCGCCAGCGCCTGCGCCAGGTCGGCCTGCAGGTCCTCCAGCGCCTCGACGCCCACCGACAGGCGGATCAGCGAGTCACCGATGCCCAGGTCGGCGCGGGTTTCCGCCGGGATGCTGGCGTGGGTCATGATCGCCGGATGCTCGATCAGGCTTTCCACCCCGCCCAGGCTCTCCGCCAGGGAGAAGATCCGCACGTTCTCCAGGAAGCGCCGGGCGCCGGCCAGGTCGCAGCGCAGGTCGAGGGAGATCATCCCGCCGAAGCCACGCATCTGCCGTTTCGCCAGCTCATGCTGCGGGTGCGAAGCCAGGCCGGGGTAGTAGACCCGCGCCACCTGCGGCTGGCGCTCCAGCCACTGGGCCAGGGCCAGGGCGTTGCTGCAATGGCGCTCCATGCGCAGCGCCAGGGTCTTCACCCCACGCAGGGTGAGGAAGGCGTCGAACGGCCCGGAGATGGCGCCCACCGAGTTCTGCAGGAAGCCCAGGCGCTCGCGCAGGTCCGGGTTGTCGCCGACGATGGCGATGCCGCCGATCACGTCGGAATGGCCGTTCAGGTACTTGGTGGTGGAGTGCACCACCACGTCGAAGCCCAGTTCCAGGGGGCGCTGGATGTAGGGGCTGGCGAAGGTGTTGTCGGCCACGCTGATGATGCCGCGGGCGCGGCAGAGCTGGGCGATGGCGCGCAGGTCGGTGAGGCGCAGCAGCGGGTTGCTCGGGGTTTCCACCCAGACCATGCGGGTTTCCGGGGTCAGCGCGGCCTCGAAGGCCTGCAGGTCGGTCGGGTCGACGAAGCTGAAGCGATGCCCGGCGCTGCGCCGGCGGACCCGCTCGAACAGGCGGAAGGTACCGCCGTAGAGGTCATTGCCGGAAACGATGTGGGAACCGGCGTCGAGCAATTCCAGCACCGAAGATATCGCCGCCAGGCCGGAGGCGAAGGCGAAGGCCTGGGCGCCGCCCTCGAGGTCGGCCACGCAGCGCTCCAGGGCCCAGCGGGTCGGGTTGTGCGAGCGGCCGTAGTCGAGTCCCTTGTGTACCCCGGGGCTTTCCTGGATGTAGGTGGAGTTGGCATAGATCGGCGGCATGATCGCGCCGGTCGAGGGATCGGGGGCCTGCCCGGCGTGGATGACCCGGGTCGCGAAGGCCTGGGCCGGGGCGTCGGGATGCTGGTCGTGCTGGCTCATGCGAGCTTTCTCCGCAAATGGTTCAACAGGTCGAAACGGGTGATCAGGCCGTGGAAGCCGCTGGCATCGGCAACGATCGCCACCAGGCCGCGGTCCAGTACCGCCTGCAACTGGGCCAGGCTGGCGCCGGGCGCGAGGGTCTCCGGCGCGGCGTTCATCGCGCTGCTTACCGCATCGCGGAAGCGTGGCGCGTCGGCGTGGACACCGAGCAGGATATCCGACTCGTCGATCACACCGACCAGTTTTCCATCGTCCAGCACCGGCAATTGCGAAACGTCGGCCAGGCGCATGCGCTGGAAGGCGGTGAGCAGGGTGTCGTCCGGACCGACGCTGATCACCCGGCCCTCCTCGAAGCGCCGCGCGATGATGTCGCGCAGGTCGCCGTAGTGCTTGCGTTGCAGCAGGCCCTGGTCGGTCATCCACTGGTCGTTGTAGATCTTCGACAGGTAGCGGGTGCCGGTGTCGCAGACGAAGCTGACCACCCGCTTCGGCTCCTTCTGCTCGCGGCAAAAGCGCAGCGCCGCGGCCAGCAGGGTGCCGGTGGAGGAGCCGCCGGGAATGCCCTCGACGCGCAACAGTTCGCGGGCCATGGCGAAGCTTTCCTCGTCGCTGATGGAATAGGCATGGCGCACGCTGGAGAGGTCGGCGATGGCCGGTACGAAGTCCTCGCCGATGCCCTCCACCGCCCAGGAACCCGGCGTACCCAGGGTGCCGGAGCGGGAGTACTCGGCCATGATCGAGCCCTCGGGGTCGGCGAGCACCATCTCCAGCTCCGGCTGGACCTTCTGGAAGAACCGGGTAAGGCCGGTCAGGGTACCGGAGGAGCCGACGCCGACGACGATGGCGTCGAGATCGTGGCCGGTCTGCGCCCAGAGCTCCGGGCCGGTGCCGCACTCGTGGGCCAGCGGGTTGGCCGGGTTGTTGAACTGGTCGGCGAAGAAGGCGCCGGGAATGTCCTGCGCCAGGCGCGCGGCAACGTCCTGGTAGTACTCCGGATGGCCCTTGCCGACGTCCGAGCGGGTGATGTGCACCTCGGCGCCCATGGCGCGCAGGTGCAGGACCTTCTCGGTGGACATCTTGTCCGGCACCACCAGCACCACCCGGTAGCCCTTGGCGCGACCGACCAGGGCCAGGCCGAGACCGGTGTTGCCGGCGGTGGCCTCGACGATGGTGCCACCGGGCCGCAGGCGGCCGTCACGCTCGGCGGCCTCGATCATGGCGACACCGATGCGATCCTTGATGGAGCCGCCGGGGTTCTGCGATTCGAGCTTGAGGAACAGGGTGCAGGGGCCGGTATCGAAGCGCGTCACGCGAACCAGCGGGGTGTTGCCGATCAGGTCGAGCACGGCGGGGCGTGAGTCGGAAGTCATCTTTTCTCCTTTCGGTGTTTCCGCACGGAGCGATACGGTGCGCGGCCTCGTGAGCCATTGCACCTATCCGTTCTGGGGCTTGCAGACCATAGGGGCTGGCGCGCGCGGGCGCCAATAACCTACAGGTAGAACGTTAGAACCTTTGGTTCCTTAAGTCCCGCCGGCGGAATTCCCTGCCGACCGCGGCGACACCCATGAAAAAAGCCCGCCGGATGGCGGGCTTCTCGCACCTGGCGACGAGCCTCAGATACGCTGCGGCCCGTTGCGCTCGGACACCTGTCCGTTGAGGGTCCAGAAGTCGTAGAGCACGCCGAGGAAGAACAGGCCGCCGGTGAACAGGTAGATGATCCCGGTGATCCACTTGCCCATGTACATCCTGTGCACGCCGAGCACGCCGAGGAAGGTCAGCAGGATCCAGGCCACGTTGTAGTCCAGGTTGCCGCCCTGGAAGCGCCGGTCGGCCTCGCGGTCCATCGACGGGATGAGGAACAGGTCGATGATCCAGCCGATGAAGAACAGGCCGAAGGTGAAGAACCAGATCGTCCCGGTGATCGGCTTGCCGTAATAGAAGCGGTGCGAACCGGTGAAACCGAAGATCCACAGCAGGTAGCCGATGGCCTTGCTATGGGTGTCGTGCTGTTGAGTCATGCGTCCCCCCTCGTTCCGTGCGCGGCTGCGGCCGCGCCTGAGCCGCAGGTTAGCGGAGCGGCGGACGCCGCGCCAGAGCGGCCCGGCGCATGACAGTTTTGCAATTGCCTATCCTGTAGGCTGGTGCTGCCGCCACCGCCCCACAGGAGCCGCCATGAGCGCCGGACACGAGCACAGCTTCGCCCAGACCAACTCGACCCGCCTGAAATGGGCGTTGCTGCTGACCGGAAGCTTCCTCGTCGCCGAGGTCGTCGGCGGCATCCTCACCGGCAGCCTGGCACTGATCTCCGATGCCGCGCACATGCTCACCGACGCCGTGGCCCTGGCCATCGCCCTGGCCGCGATCAACATCGCCAGGCGCCCGACCAACGATCGCCTGACCTACGGCTACCACCGCTTCGAGATCCTCGCCGCGGCGTTCAACGCCTTCCTCCTGTTCGGCGTGGCCTTCTATATCCTCTACGCGGCCTACGAGCGGCTCAACCAGCCGGCGGAGATCCAGTCCGTGGGCATGCTGGTGATCGCCGTGCTCGGCCTGCTGGTGAACCTGGCCAGCATGCGCCTGCTGGCGCCGGCCCAGGGCAACAGCCTGAACGTCAAGGGCGCCTACCTGGAGGTCTGGAGCGACATGCTCGGCTCGCTGGGGGTGATCGTCGCCGCGATCGTGATCCGTTTCACCGGCTGGGCCTGGGTCGACTCGCTGGTGGCGGTGCTGATCGGTTTCTGGGTCCTGCCGCGCACCTGGATCCTGCTGCGCGAGAGCCTGCATGTGTTGCTCGAAGGGGTGCCGAAGGAAATCCAGTTGGCCGAGCTGCGCGAAGCGCTGCTGGGGATTCCCGGCGTGACCGGGCTGCACGACCTGCATGTGTGGTCGATCACCAGCGGCAAGATCAGCCTGACCAGCCATCTGGTCTACGACCCGGCCCTGGTCGACGCCGAGGCGCTGCTGGGAACGGTGAAGGCGCTGCTGCACGACCGCTACGAGATCGAACACAGCACCCTGCAACTGGAAACCTCGGCCTGCGCCCAGGCCGAGGAGCCGCTGGCCTACTGAAGACGGTTCAGCGGAAGCGCCGGCCGGCAGGGTCGTCGTCGGTGATTTCCAGGCTCAGGCCCTGGGTCAGGTTCGACAGGTGGTCGGCGTCGCTTTCCGAACCGAGCTTGATCATCAGGCGCAGGTCGTTGGCCGAGTCGGCGTGGGCCAGGGCGTCCTCGTAGGTGATCTCGCCCTGGGTGTAGAGCTGGTACAGCGCCTGGTCGAAGGTCTGCATGCCCTGCTCGGTGGAGCGCTTCATCAGCGGCTTCAGCTCGTGCACCTCGCCCTTGCGGATCAGGTCGGCGGCCAGCGGGGTGTTCAGCAGCACCTCGATCACCGCCCGCCGCCCCTTGCCGTCGGGGGTCGGCACCAGTTGCTGGGCGACGATGGCCTTGAGGTTCAGCGACAGGTCCATCCACACCTGGCCATGACGGTCGGCCGGGAAGAAGTGGATGATCCGCTCCAGCGCCTGGTTGGCGTTGTTCGCGTGCAGGGTCGCCAGGCACAGGTGGCCGGTCTCGGCGAAGGCCACGGCGTGGTCCATGGTCTCCCGCGAGCGCACCTCGCCGATCATGATCACGTCCGGCGCCTGGCGCAGGGTGTTCTTCAGCGCCACCTCGAAGGAGTCGGTGTCCAGCCCCACCTCGCGCTGGGTGACGATGCAGCCCTGGTGCTGGTGGATGTACTCGATCGGGTCCTCGATGGAGATGATGTGCCCGGTGGAGTTCTTGTTGCGGTAGCCGATCATCGCCGCCAGCGAGGTGGACTTGCCGGTGCCGGTGGCGCCGACGAAGATCACCAGGCCGCGCTTGGTCAGCGCCAGCTTCTTGAGGATTTCCGGGAGCTTCAGCTCTTCTAGGGTCGGGATGTTGGTCTCGATCCGGCGCAATACCATGCCCACCAGGTTGCGCTGGTAGAAGGCACTGACCCGGAAGCGGCCGATGCCGCGGGCGCTGATGGCGAAGTTGCACTCATGGTTCTCGGCGAAATCGCGGCGCTGCTGCTCGTTCATCACGCCTAGCACGGTCTCGCGGGTCTGCTCCGGCGACAGCGGCGTCTTGGTCACCGGCATCACCCGGCCGTTGACCTTCATCGACGGCGGTACGCCGGCGGTGATGAACAGGTCGGAGCCGCCCTTTTCCACCATCAGGCGCAGCAGCTTTTCGAATTCCATGATGTTCTCGCTCACTCAGGGGCGCGCCGCGACGGCGAGCCGGATGCGGGCGAGCGGGCGCTGGACGCGCTCGCCGGCAAGGATAGGTAGGAATGCGCCTACGGTACCGCTCTCCCGCTCTTGAATCCTAGACGCAGTTCCGGGATTCGGGCGAAGCGCGGCGGATCGGCGCCAGGATCAGAAGTTTTCCGGGATCTTCGCCTTCTCGCGGGCGTTCTCGCGGCTGATCAGGCCCTTGGCGACCAGGCCCTTGAGGCACATGTCGAGGGTCTGCATGCCCAGCGAGCCGCCGGTCTGGATCGCCGAATACATCTGCGCGACCTTGTCCTCGCGGATCAGGTTGCGGATCGCCGGGGTGCCGATCATGATCTCGTGGGCCGCCACCCGGCCACCGCCGATCTTCTTGATCAGGGTCTGCGAGATCACCGATTGCAGCGACTCGGAGAGCATCGAGCGAACCATGGCCTTTTCCTCGGCCGGGAACACGTCGACCACCCGGTCGATGGTCTTCGCCGCCGAGGTGGTGTGCAGGGTGCCGAATACCAGGTGGCCGGTCTCCGCCGCGGTCAGGGCCAGGCGGATGGTCTCCAGGTCGCGCATCTCGCCGACCAGGATGATGTCCGGGTCCTCCCGCAGCGCCGAGCGCAGCGCTTCGCTGAAGCCGAGGGTGTCGCGATGCACCTCGCGCTGGTTGACCAGGCACTTCTTCGATTCGTGGACGAATTCGATCGGGTCCTCGATGGTGAGGATGTGGTGGTACTTGGTGTTGTTCAGGTAGTCGAGCATCGCCGCCAGGGTGGTGGACTTGCCCGAACCGGTCGGCCCGGTTACCAGTACCAGCCCGCGCGGGACGTCTGAAACACGTTTGAACACTTCTCCCATGCCAAGCTCCTCCATGGTCAGTACCTTGGAGGGAATGGTCCGGAATACCGCGCCGGCGCCACGGTTCTGGTTGAAGGCGTTGACCCGGAAACGCGCGACGCCCGGCACCTCGAAGGAGAAGTCGGTCTCGAGGAATTCCTCGAAGTCCTTGCGCTGCTTGTCGTTCATGATGTCGTAGATCAGCGCATGCACCTGCTTGTGTTCCAGCGGTGGCAGGTTGATCCGGCGTACATCGCCATCCACCCGGATCATGGGTGGCAGGCCGGCGGAGAGGTGCAGGTCCGAAGCGCCCTGTTTGGCACTGAAGGCGAGCAGCTCGGTAATATCCATGGGACTCCCCAATTACAAGCAAGCAGGTAGAATGCCGCCAAAGCCGCCGTCTCGGACAAGGAAAACACCGGATGAGCCAGGGTGCTTCCAGGACACGCGTGGTGTCCTGCGCCAGACGCGGAACCTCGACACTGGAACAGGAAGATGGCCATCGAGGCCGGCGGTTTCGAGGGCGTCGAGCCGACGCCGACCGCACTTCCATAGGGCGCAGGTAATGTCCACGATAGCAGAGAATATTGCAAAGGTTGCCGCGCGCATCCGTGAGGCAGCGCAAGCTGCGGGGCGCGATCCGGCCACGGTCGGCCTGCTCGCCGTGAGCAAGACCAAGCCCGCCGCCGCGGTGCGCGAGGCGCACGCCGCCGGCCTTCGCGACTTCGGCGAAAACTACCTGCAGGAGGCCCTCGGCAAGCAGGCCGAACTGGCCGACCTGCCCTTGAACTGGCACTTCATCGGCCCCATCCAGTCGAACAAGACGCGGCCCATCGCCGAGCATTTCCAGTGGGTGCACTCGGTGGACCGGTTGAAGATCGCGCAGCGCCTGTCGGAGCAACGCCCGGCCGGGCTGCCGCCCCTGAATGTCTGCCTGCAGGTCAACGTCAGCGGCGAAGCCAGCAAGTCCGGCTGCGCCCCCGAGGACCTGCCGGCCCTGGCCGAGGCCGTGAAGCAACTGCCCAACCTCCGATTGCGTGGCCTGATGGCCATCCCCGAACCCACCGCCGAACGCGCCGCGCAACACGCCGCGTTCGCCCGCCTGCGCGAACTGCTGCTGGTCCTGAACCTTGGCCTGGACACCCTGTCCATGGGCATGAGCGACGACCTCGAGGCAGCCATCGGCGAAGGTGCGACCTGGGTCCGCATCGGTACCGCCCTGTTCGGCGCCCGCGACTACGGCGCGCCGGCTTCTTGAAGGAATCCCCTATGAGCACACCCCGCATAGCGTTCATCGGCGCCGGCAACATGGCCGCCAGCCTGATCGGCGGCCTGCGCGCCCAAGGCGTGCCGGCGGCGCAGATCCGCGCCAGCGACCCGGGCGCCGAGCAACGCGCGAAGATCGCCGGCGAGTTCGCCATCGACGTGGTCGAGTCCAACGCCGAGGCCGTGGCCGACGCCGACGTCGTGGTCCTGTCGGTCAAGCCGCAGGCCATGAAAGCCGTGTGCCAGGCCTTGGCGCCGGCGCTGAAGCCGGAGCAACTGATCGTCTCCATCGCCGCCGGCATCCCCTGCGCCAGCCTCGAAGCCTGGCTCGGCCAGCCGCGCCCGGTGGTCCGCTGCATGCCCAACACCCCGGCGCTGCTGCGCCAGGGCGCCAGCGGGCTGTACGCCAACGCGCAGGTCAGCGCCGCGCAACGCGAGCAGGCCGGGCAGTTGCTGTCCGCGGTGGGCATCGCCCTGTGGCTGGACGACGAAGCGCAGATCGACGCGGTGACCGCAGTGTCGGGCAGCGGCCCGGCGTATTTCTTCCTGCTGATGCAGGCCATGACCGACGCCGGCGAGAAGCTCGGCCTGTCCCGCGAGACAGCCTCGCGCCTGACCCTGCAGACCGCCCTCGGTGCGGCGCAGATGGCGCTGTCCAGCGAGGTCGAGCCGGCCGAACTGCGGCGCCGGGTGACTTCGCCCAACGGCACCACCGAGGCGGCGATCAAATCCTTCCAGGCCAACGGCTTCGAAGCACTGGTGGAGCAGGCCCTGAACGCCGCCAGCCAGCGCTCCGCCGAGCTGGCCGAACAGCTTGGCCAATAAGGAGTAGTCGATGATCGGCCTCAACACCGCTGCTATCTATATCCTCCAGACCCTCGGCAGCCTCTACTTGCTGATCGTGCTGCTGCGCTTCATCCTGCAGCTGGTCCGCGCGGACTTCTACAACCCCCTCAGCCAGTTCATCGTGCGCGCCACCAAGCCGCTGCTGAACCCGCTGCGGCGGATCATCCCCGGCTTCGGTGGGATCGACCTGGCCTCGCTGGTGCTGGCGATCCTGATCCAACTGGTGCTGATGATCCTGATCCTGATGCTGATGGGCTACGGCGTCGGCGGCTTCATCATGCAACTGCTGATCTGGTCGATCATCGCCGTCACCTCGCTGTTCCTGAAGGTGTTCTTCTTCGCCCTGATCATCAGCGTGATCCTTTCCTGGGTCGCCCCGGGCAGCTACAACCCCGGCGCGCAACTGGTGAACCAGATCTGCGAACCGCTGCTGATGCCGTTCCGCAAGCTCCTGCCGAACCTCGGCGGACTGGATCTCTCGCCGATCTTCGCGTTCCTCGCGCTGAAGCTGATCGACATGCTGGTGATCAACAACCTGGCGGCCATGACCGGCATGCCCCAGCAGTTGAGCATTTTCCTCTGAGCTTCTACCGCTGGGACGGCGAGGACCTGCTCCTCGATTGCCACCTGCAGCCCAAGGCGAGCCGCGACGAGTTCGCCGGGCTGCACGGCGAGCGCCTGAAGATCCGCCTCACCGCACCGCCGGTGGAGGGCAAGGCCAACGCCCATCTGCTGGCCTTCCTCGGCAAGGCCTTCGGCGTGGCCAAGAGCCTGGTGAGTCTCGAAAGCGGCGAGCTGAACCGGCAGAAACGGGTGCGCATCCGCCGTCCGACCCGATTGCCGAAGGAACTGGGGATCGCCGCTCGACCCGCTTGACCGACCTTACGTGCAGGAATGTGAAGCAGGCCAATTGACGCTCCCCCGCTCCCCCGCATAATCCACGCCATCCTTCCCCCGCCGGTCCCGCGCCCTGGAGCCCCTGGATGAGCATGGAAAGACTCAGCCATCAAATCGACGCCTACGTCGCCTGGAAGCGCGAGCTGATGCGGGAAATCACCCGCTATCGCGGCTGGCTGGAGCGCAGCCGGCTGAACAGCCCGGCGGTCGAGGCCAAGCTCGAACGCGCCCTGCGCCAACTGCGCGCGGACCACATCACCCTGGCCTTCGTCGGCGAGTTCTCGCGTGGCAAGACCGAGCTGATCAACAGCCTGTTCTTCGCCGGCTACGGCCAGCGCATGCTGCCGTCCCACGCCGGACGCACCACCATGTGCCCCACCGAGCTGTTCCACGATCCGCGCGCCGAGCGCAGCTACATCCGCCTGCTGCCGATCGAGACGCGCCTGGCCGACGCCAGCGTCGCCCAGTTCAAGCGCGTGCCGCGCCACTGGGTGAACATTCCGCTGGACACCGGCGACCCGGAGGGCATGGCCCAGGCCTTCGCCCAGGTCGCCAAGACCAAGGCGCTGCCGGTGGAACAGGCGATCCAGCTCGGCTTCCACCCGGACGCCCTGGAAGCCGCCGACGAGCCCGACCAGGTGCGCGTCCCGGCCTGGCGCCACGCCCTGGTCAACTTCGACCACCCGCTGCTGCGCCAGGGCCTGCGAATCCTCGACACGCCCGGCCTGAACGCCCTCGGCAGCGAGCCGGAGCTGACCCTGTCGATGCTGCCCAACGCCCAGGCGATCCTGTTCCTGCTGTCCGCCGACGCCGGTGTCACCGCCTCGGACATGGAAATCTGGCAGAAGTACATCCAGCCACTGCGCGAGGACGGCCACAGCAGCCTGTTCGCCGTGCTGAACAAGATCGACGTGCTCTGGGACGACCTCTCCGGCGAGCGCTTCGTACAGAACGCCATCCGCCTGATCCAGGACGGCACGGCCCGCCAACTCGGCCTGCAGCGCGGCGACGTGCTGCCGCTGTCGGCGAAGCAGGCGCTGCTGGCCAAGGTCCGCGGCGAACCGGCGCTGCTCGAACGCAGTCGCCTGGATCGGCTGGAAGCGCTGCTCTGCGAGCGCATCGTCGCGCAGAAGGAAGCGCTGCTGGAGAACGCCGTGCTCGGCCAGGTCCTCGGCCTGCTGCACAACAGCCAGCATCTGCTGCGCCTGCGCCTGGAGAAGGTCGAGGAACAGCGCGCGCTGCTCGACGACAAGCAGCGCGACAGCGGCCAACTGCTGTTCGAACTGACCGCGAAGACCAAGGACGACCACGGCCGCCACCACCGCCGCCTGCTCAACCTGAAGACCAACCAGCGCCTGCTGCAGCACCAGGGCGCGACGCTGCGCGAGACGATCCGCAGCGAACGCATGGAACAGCACCTGCAGAAGGTGCGGCGCAACCTCAACGGCAGCCTGACCACGGTCGGCATCAACCAGGCGATCCTGGCGTTCTTCCGCGCGGTGGAGCACGACCTCGACAACCTCGAGCACGAGGCCGGCATGGCCAACCGCATGGTCGCCGCCATCTACCGCCGGCACAACGAGGAGAACCCGCTCTACGCCCTCGACGCGCCGCAGCTGCGGGTCCAGCGCTACCAGCGCGAACTGTTGCAGTTGAAGAAGAAGGGCGACCAGTTCCGCCTGCAGCTGAAGACCGTGCTTACCGAGCAACGCCTGCTGACCCGGCGCTTCTTCGCCACCCTGGTGCAGGAGGTGGTCGGCCTGCACCAGCGCCTGCGCGAGGAAACCGAGCGCTGGGCCAACGACGCGCTGATGCCGCTGATGCAGCACACCCTGGAAAACAAACAGTTGCTCGAAAGCCACATGCTCCGCCTCAAGGGCCTGGCCCAGGAGACCCAGCAGGTACGCCAGCGCAGCCAGGCCTTCGCCGGGTTCGCCGAGGAATTGCAGGAACAGTTGCGCGAAGCCGGCGACATCCTCCGCCAGTTGCGCCGCCCCTCGCCCCTGCAGCGCCAGGCCAAGGTGGTCAACCTGCCAGGCTCGCAGCGCGCCTGACCCCGCTCCCACGGCGCGCGCCAGCGCGCTTGCCGCTGGGGGCGACGCTCTTTAGACTGGCGCCCTCCTTTGTTCGAGAGCAGGGTCGATGCCCACAGTCTTCCCCGACGACTCCGTCGGTCTGGTCTCCCCCCAGACGCTGCACTTCAACGAACCGCTCGAGCTGACCAGCGGCAAGTCCCTGGCCGAGTACGACCTGGTGATCGAAACCTACGGCGAGCTGAATGCCACGCAGAGCAACGCGGTGCTGATCTGCCACGCCCTCTCCGGCCACCACCACGCCGCCGGCTACCACAGCGTCGACGAGCGCAAGCCGGGCTGGTGGGACAGTTGCATCGGTCCGGGCAAGCCGATCGACACCCGCAAGTTCTTCGTCGTCGCCCTCAACAACCTCGGCGGTTGCAACGGATCCAGCGGCCCCGCCAGCATCAATCCGGCGACCGGCAAGGTCTACGGCGCGGACTTCCCGATGGTCACGGTGGAAGACTGGGTGCATAGCCAGGCGCGCCTGGCAGACCGCCTCGGCATCCGCCAGTGGGCCGCGGTGGTCGGCGGCAGCCTCGGCGGCATGCAGGCGCTGCAATGGACCATCAGCTATCCCGATCGCGTCCGTCACTGCCTGTGCATCGCCAGCGCGCCGAAGCTGTCGGCGCAGAACATCGCCTTCAACGAAGTCGCCCGGCAGGCGATTCTTTCCGACCCTGAGTTCCTCGGCGGCTACTTCCAGGAGCAGGGCGTGATTCCGAAGCGCGGCCTCAAGCTGGCGCGGATGGTCGGCCATATCACCTACCTGTCCGACGACGCCATGGGCGCCAAGTTCGGCCGCGTACTGAAGACCGAGAAGCTCAACTACGACCTGCACAGCGTCGAGTTCCAGGTCGAGAGTTACCTGCGCTACCAGGGCGAGGAGTTCTCCACCCGCTTCGACGCCAATACCTACCTGCTGATGACCAAGGCGCTGGACTACTTCGACCCCGCCGCCGCCCACGGCGACGACCTGGTGCGCACCCTGGAGGGCGTCGAGGCGGACTTCTGCCTGATGTCCTTCACCACCGACTGGCGTTTCTCGCCGGCCCGCTCGCGGGAAATCGTCGACGCCCTGATCGCGGCGAAAAAGAACGTCAGCTACCTGGAGATCGACGCCCCGCAAGGCCACGACGCCTTCCTCATGCCGATCCCCCGGTACCTGCAAGCCTTCAGCGGTTACATGAACCGCATCAGCGTGTGAGGACCCGATGCGCGCCGATCTTGAAATCATCCAGGAATGGATTCCCGCCGGCAGCCGCGTCCTCGACCTCGGCTGCGGCGACGGCGAACTCCTGGCCTGGCTGCGCGACCACAAGCAGGTCAGCGGCTACGGCCTGGAGATCGACCCCGACAACATCGCCCGTTGCATCGAAAACGGGGTGAACGTGATCGAGCAGGACCTCGACAAGGGCCTGGGCAACTTCGCCAGCGACAGCTTCGACGTGGTGGTGATGACCCAGGCGCTACAGGCCGTGCACTATCCGGACAAGATCCTCGAAGAGATGCTGCGGGTCGGCAAGACCTGCATCATCACCTTCCCCAACTTCGGCCACTGGCGCTGCCGCTGGTACCTGGCGCGCAACGGCCGGATGCCGGTCTCCGAGTTCCTGCCGTATACCTGGTACAACACGCCGAACATCCATTTCTGCACCTTCCAGGACTTCGAGCGCCTGTGCCGCCAGTTGCGCATGCGCGTGCTCGACCGCCTGGCCGTGGACCGTGACCACCGGCATGGCTGGGCCAGCCGGCTGTGGCCTAATCTATTGGGTGAGATTGGAATCTACCGGGTCACCGGACCCGGAGTGCAGACCCGCAACCTCGCCGTCTAGGAACGCGCCAGGCTGCGGGCCAGGGCCGGGCGCCCCTCCGCTCGTCCTCGGGAGAGCGCTGCCGAAGCCGGCCAAGGCCGCCGGCAGCAGACCATGGACAACGTCCATGCCACCTTTCAGGAGAAACCACCATGCGCCGCTTCACCGCTTTCGTCCTCGGCCTCTGCCTGAGCCTGCCGGTCCTCGCCGAGCAGGTGCAGCGCTTCGGCGACCTGGACGTCCACTACAACGTGTTCAACTCCAGCTTCCTCCAACCCAACGTGGCCAGCGCGGTCGGCCTGGTACGCAGCAAGGCGCAGGGCGTGATCAACGTGGTGCCGATGGAGAAAGGCAAGCCGGTGGAAGCCAGCGTGACCGGCTCCGCCAAGGACCTGACCGGCAAGGTCATTCCCCTGGAGTTCCGCCGGGTCAGCGAGGAAGGCGCCATCTACAACCTGGCGCAATTCCCGATCAGCCAGCGCGAGACCCTGGTCTTCACCATCAAGGTCGAGGCCAAGGGCGAACCTGCGCAAACCTTCAGTTTCAACAAGGAAATCTTCCCGGACGAATGATCAAGCTCGAACAGCTGGTGCTGGCCAGCCACAATGCCGGCAAACTCAAGGAACTCCAGGCCATGCTCGGCGCCAGCGTGAAGGTGCGCTCGATCGGCGAGTTCAGCCAGGTGGAACCGGAGGAAACCGGTCTTTCCTTCGTCGAGAACGCCATCCTCAAGGCACGCAACGCCGCACGCCTCTCCGGCCTGCCGGCGCTGGCCGACGACTCCGGGCTGGCGGTGGACTTCCTCGGCGGCGCGCCGGGCATCTACTCGGCGCGCTATGCCGACGGCCGGGGCGACGCGGCGAACAACGCCAAGCTGCTGGAGGCCATGAAGGATGTCCCGGACGCCGAGCGCGGCGCACAGTTCGTCAGCGTGCTGGCGCTGGTGCGCCACGCCGACGACCCGCTGCCGATCCTCTGCGAGGGCATCTGGGAAGGCCGCATCCTTCGCGAAGCCCGCGGCGCCCACGGCTTCGGCTACGACCCGCTGTTCTGGGTGCCGGAACGCGACTGCTCCAGCGCCGAGCTGGCGCCCGAGGAGAAGAACCGCCTCAGCCACCGGGCCCGCGCCATGGCCCTGCTCAAGCAGCGCCTGGGCCTCTGAGCCGCAGCCGCCGGGCGGCGTCGGCACGGCGTTTCGTCCGGCCGCCTTGGAGGTTGGCCGAACTCATGCCACGATAGCGCCCCGAAACCGCCCCCACCCCGCCCCGCCGTGACCCAAGCCACCCCGTTTCAGCTCCCGCCCCTGGCCCTGTACGTGCACATCCCGTGGTGCGTGCGCAAGTGCCCGTATTGCGACTTCAACTCCCACGCCGCTGGCCCGGAGCTGCCCGAAGAGGCCTATGTCGATGCCCTGCTCGCCGACCTGGAGCAAGACCTGCGCCATGTCCACGGCCGGCGCCTGGGTTCGATCTTCTTCGGCGGCGGCACGCCCAGCCTGTTCTCGGCCAAGGCCCTGGGCCGGCTACTGGAAGGCGTCGAGCGCAGGGTCGGCTTCGCCGGCGGCATCGAGATCACCCTGGAAGCCAATCCCGGCACCTTCGAACAGGTCAAGTTCGCCGACTACCGGCGCCTCGGCATCAATCGCCTGTCCATCGGCGTGCAGAGCTTCCAGGCCGACAAGCTGCAGGCTCTGGGGCGCATCCACGACGGCGCCGAGGCAGTGCGCGCCGCCGACATGGCGCGCCAGGCCGGCTTCGACAACTTCAACCTCGACCTGATGCACGGCCTGCCCGGGCAGAGCCTCGACGACGCCCTGGCCGACCTGCGCCAGGCCCTCGCCCTGGCCCCCACGCACCTCTCCTGGTACCAACTGACCATGGAGCCGAACACGGTGTTCTGGAGCCAGCCGCCGGAGCTGCCCGAGGACGACATCCTCTGGGACATCCAGGAAGCCGGCCAGGCCCTGCTCGACGCGCACGGCTACCGCCAGTACGAGACCTCCGCCTACGCCCGCGACGGCCTGCGCGCCCGGCACAACCTGAACTACTGGAGCTTCGGCGACTTCCTCGGCATCGGCGCCGGCGCCCACGCCAAGCTGAGCGCGCCGGACGGACGCATCGTGCGGACCTGGAAGACCCGCCTGCCGAAGGACTACCTCAACCCGCAAAAGGCCTTCCAGGCCGGCGAGCGCCCGCTGGAAGCGGCCGACCTGCCATTCGAGTTCATGATGAACGTGCTGCGCCTGGTCGACGGCGTCCCCGCCGCGCTCTACCCGCAGCGCACCGGCCAGCCGCTGGCGGCGATCGCCGATGCCTGCGCCGCCGCGCGCGACGCCGGGCTGCTCGCCGACGACCCGCAGCACCTGCGTCCCAGCGAACGCGGCCAGCTGTTCCTCAACGACCTGCTGCAACATTTCCTGCCGTGACGACGGATGCACGCCCATCCGTGCCGGCAGGCAGGTAAACTCCGCCGACCGACACGCCGATTCGTTACAAGGAACCCTCGATGGATTACGCGCTGGACCTGATCGCCACCCTGTCGCGCTGGAGCCGCAGCCACCTGTCGGACATCTCCCTGGCCATCATGGCCACCCTGCTGGTGCTGTTCGGCCCGGCGATCAACGCCTGGGTACAGCAGCGCATCGGCAGCCTCAACTTCGTCTTCCGCACCCTGCTGTTCGTGCTGATCTGCGCGGTCGGCTACGGCCTGGCGATGGTCTTCGTCACCCCCTGGCTGGCCAAGGGCCTCGGCTACTTCAACAACTACACCCTGGCGCCCGTGCTCCTGCTAGTGTTCTTCGTGATCGGCATGATCGCCGATCGCAGCTGAGCCCCCGGTCTCCCGGCGGCCAGCACCGTCCCCAAGAGCGTCATGGCCTCCGGGAGCCCGCATGAAACCGATCAAGCACCTCTACCTGCATTTCACCGACGGCCAGCGCCTGTCGCTGCGCTTCCCGCGCCAGCAGGACGACCCGGCCGAGGTCGCCCGCAGCATCCGCCAGCAACTGGACACGCCCTATCTCAGCGTCGAGGTCGACGGCGACCTGCTGCTGATCCCGCGGGACAGCATCAAGTACCTGCAGATCAGCCCGGCGCCGGCGCGCCTGGACGACGACGGCACGCTGCGCGGCGCCGAGCTGATCGTCTGAGGGCCGTCCGCCTCAGTTACCCTCCCGGCGCAGCGCCTGCGGGGTGAAGTCGCGCGGCCCGACCTGTACGCCGAAGTCGTACATCGGCTCGTTGTTGTCCAGCCCATCGACGAAGTAGCGGCCGCCCTTGAAGTCGTAGATCGCTTCCAGGGTGCTGGAGACCAGCGGCACATCGTAGTAGTTGATCGGATGGACCTCCTGGGCCCGGGTCAGCACGCCATCCTTGTCGTAGATGTCGGCGGCGAGGATCTGCCAGCTGTCTTCGTCGAGGTAGAAGCGGCGCTTGGCGTAGGGATGGCTGAAGCCCTTGCGCAGGGTCGCCTCGACCACCCAGACGCGATGCAGCTCGTAGCGCAGCAGGTCGGGATTGATGAAGCGGCTCTTGAGGATGTCGCCATAGGCGAGGCCCTTCTGGTGCACCGCGTAGCTGTTGTAAGGCACCAGCATCTCGCGCTTGCCGAGCAACGCCCACTCGTAGTGGTCCGGTGCGCCGTTGTAGACATCCACGGTGTCCGCCGTGGCCATGCCGTTGGTATCCGGCTGCAGGCTGTCGTAGGCCAGGGTCGGCAAGCGCCGCACGCGCCGCTCGCCACGGTTGAAGCGCCAGGCCTTGCGGATCGACAGCACCTGGTCGAGGGTTTCCTGCACCACCAGCGCCGAACCGGCCAGGCGCGCCGGCGCGACCACCTTGTACTTGTAGTAGAACAACGTGTTGTCGAGGTTCTCCGGGATCATCCCCTCGCGGCCATAGACGAAGTACAGGTAGCGGTCGAGCTTGAGCAGGTTGTAGCTGCCGTTGGCCAGCACCGCCGCCTGGTTGGTCTGCAGGTGCAGTTGCTCGCCGCGGTAGCGCATGATGTGGTTCCAGATCGCTTCCTGGCCGCTCTGCGGCAGGGGGAAGGGCACGCCGGCGGCAGCGCCCTGCACGCCGTTGCCGTCGGCGATCAGCTCGGCGCGGCTGGCGTTGGCGCGGGTAGCGTCGTACAGGCGCTGCGGCAGGGATGCGCTGCGGCGGGTGGGGAAGACCCGCAGGTGGTAGTCCGGGTTGGCCTGCAGCAAGGCCTGGGTGCCCGGCGTCAGCAGCGCCTGGTAGGCGGCCATGTTGCGGCTGTCGACGACCAGGCGCGGACGATCGGCGGCGAACGGGTCGAGGTGATGCATGCCGGGCCGGTAGCCGGCCGGCGCCTGGGTGATGCCGCCGGTCCAGGGCGGGATGCTGCCATCGGCGTTGCCGGCCCGCTCCGCTCCCAGCGGGGTCAGGTCCTGGTCCAGGCGTGCGGCCTGGACTTCGTCTACCTTGGCCTGCGCCGCCCAGGCGCAACCGGCCCCGAGCAACAGGATGCCCAGTTTCTTCAACACAGCAGTCTCCTTTGCAGCCGGCCGAGCCGTGCCGCTCTTATTATTGGATCCGGCCGAAGCCGGGAAACGTGCAGCTTGAAGGTGAGGTCCGCCGGGTGTGCCCGGTCTGCTTGGAGTCCCGGCGCCGGTTCGGCGCCAGGGGTACGTCGCTGGTGCGGTGGATCAGTCGACGCGCTCGAACTTGAGGTCCCAGACGCCATGTCCCAGGCGCTCACCGCGCCGCTCGAACTTGGTCACCGGACGCTCTTGCGGGCGCGGCACGAAGCGGCCGTCTTCGGCCTGGTTGCGGTAGCCCGGCGCCGCGCTCATGACGTCCAGCATGTGCTCGGCATAGGGCTCCCAGTCGGTGGCCATGTGCAGCACGCCGCCGACCTTCAGCTTGCACCGCACCAGTTCGGCGAATTCCGGCTGGACGATCCGCCGCTTGTGGTGGCGCTTCTTGTGCCAGGGATCGGGGAAGAACAGCAGCAGCCGATCGAGGCTGGCGTCGGCCACGCAGTGGCGCAGCACTTCCAACGCGTCGCAGCTATACACCCGCACGTTGCCCAGGCCCTGGGTCAGCAGGCCGTTGAGCAGCGCGCCGACGCCGGGCTTGTGCACCTCAACGCCGATGAAGTCGATGTCAGGCGCGGCGGCGGCCATTTCCAGGGTGGAATGGCCCATGCCGAAGCCGATCTCGAAAGTCCGCGGCGCCCGGCGACCGAAGATCGCGTCGAAGTCCTGAACCTCATCGCTCAGTTCCAGGCCGAACTTCGGCCAGCCCAGGTCGAGGCCACGCTGCTGGCCTTCGGTCATGCGCCCGGCGCGCATCACGAAGCTCTTCACGGTGCGCATCGGCCGTGCTTCGTCGTGTTCCGCCAGGGAGTCCTGGGCCGGGGATTGCGGGGTATCGCTCATGGAAAAGAAAACCTTGCTAGAGACAGAAGGGCGGGCTGCCTGCCGGACGCTTCCCGCATCCGGCGGACAGCCCGCCCCAGGTAGTCGGTATCAGTCGATCAGGCCGTCCAGCGGCGACGAGGCGCTGGCATACAGCTTGCGCGGCATGCGTCCGGCCAGGTAGGCGAGGCGACCGGCGACGATCGCGTGCTTCATGGCCTCGGCCATCATCACCGGGTCCTTGGCATGGGCGATGGCGGTGTTCATCAGCACCGCCTCGCAACCCAGCTCCATGGCGATCGCTGCATCGGAAGCGGTGCCCACGCCGGCGTCGACCAGCACCGGGACCTTGGCTTCCTCGAGGATGATGCGCAGGTTGTAGGGGTTGCAGATGCCCAGGCCGGAGCCGATCAGGCCGGCCAGCGGCATCACCGCGATGCAGCCGATCTCGGCCAGTTGGCGGGCGATGATCGGGTCGTCGCTGGTGTACACCATCACGTCGAAGCCGTCCTTCACCAGTTGCTCGGCGGCCTTGAGGGTCTCGACGACGTTGGGGAACAGGGTCTTCTGGTCGGCGAGGACTTCCAGCTTGACCAGGTTGTGCCCGTCCAGCAGCTCGCGGGCCAGACGGCAGGTGCGCACGGCCTCGACCGCGTCATAGCAGCCGGCGGTGTTCGGCAGGATGGTGTAGCGATCCGGCGGGATCACATCCAGCAGGTTCGGCTCGTCGGGATTCTGCCCGATGTTGGTGCGCCGCACCGCCACCGTGACGATCTCCGCTCCGGAGGCCTCGATGGCCCGGCGGGTCTCGTCGAGGTCCTTGTACTTGCCGGTCCCCACCAGCAGGCGCGAGCCATAGGTACGGCCGGCGATGACGAAGGGGGTATCGGTACTGGATGCTTGGCTCATCGGATGACTCCTGGATGGAAAGGCTTGCGGGGCCGATGGAAGGGTTCGGGGGCCAGGCCTAGCCGCCGCCGATGGCGTGGACGATCTCCACGCGGTCGCCATCCTTGAGCGCGGTGCTGGCGTGCTGGCTGCGCGGCACGATATCCAGGTTCAGCTCGACGGCCACGCGGCGGCCGCCAAGCTCCAGGCGGGCCAGCAGGTCCGCGACGCTCTGCGCGTCGGGCAGCTCGAAGGGCTCGCCGTTCAGTTGAATCTGCATGGCTGGACGGTCACGAAAGTGAAAGGGAGCGGCATTCTAGCCCGATCCACCCCGATGACCAAGGCGCCTTGTCGACAAGTGCGCCGCCTGAGGCAACCGGTCTCAGGCGTTGCCCAGGCGCCAGGCGGCCAGCCCCAGGCACAGCCAGCCGGCGAGGAAGGAGACGCCGCCGAACGGGGTGACGATGCCGAGCTTGCCGATGCCACTGAGGGTCAGCAGGTAGAGGCTGCCGGAGAACAGCAGGATGCCCAGCGTGAACAGGCCACCCGCCGCGCTCACCAGGCGGCCGTCCAGGCGGGTGGCGAGCAGCGCCACGCCGAACAGCGCCAGGGCGTGGATCAACTGGTAGTGCACGCCGGTCTGGAATACCGCCAGGTGCTCGGCGCTGAGCTGCTTCTTCAGGCCGTGGGCGGCGAACGCCCCGAGGGCCACGCCGGTGAAACCGAAAAATGCCGCCAACAACAGGAAGGGACGAAGCATGGACAAGACTCCGGTGATAGCATCCAGCCCGCTATAATGGCCGCCCCCTTCTTCCAAGCCAAGCCGCGCATGTTGCGATCCCTGTTCCGCCGCCTGTTCAAGTACCTGCTCTGGTTCATGGCCGCCAGCGTCGTGCTGGTCGCGGTCCTGCGCTGGGTGCCGCCACCGGGGACCATGGTCATGGTCGAACGCAAGGTCGGCTCCTGGGTCGACGGCCAGCCCATCGACCTGCAGCGCGACTGGCGCTCCTGGGAGCAGTTGCCGGACAGCCTGAAGGTCGCGGTGATCGCCGGCGAGGACCAGCACTTCGCCGAGCACCACGGCTTCGACCTGCCGGCCATCCAGCAGGCCCTCGCGCACAACGAGCGCGGCGGCAGTATCCGCGGCGCCAGTACGCTCAGCCAGCAGGTGGCGAAGAACGTCTTCCTCTGGTCCGGGCGCAGTTGGCTGCGCAAGGGCCTGGAGGCCTGGTTCACCCTGCTGATCGAGACGCTCTGGACCAAGCAACGGATTCTCGAGGTCTACCTGAACAGCGCCGAATGGGGCCCGGGCGTCTTCGGCGCGCAGGCTGCGGCACGCTATCACTTCGGCCTCGACGCCGAGCGCCTGAGCCGCACCCAGGCCAGCCAGCTCGCCGCGGTGCTGCCCAGCCCGCTGAAATGGAGCGCGGCCAAGCCGGGCCCCTACGTGCGCCAGCGCGCGGCCTGGATTCGCCAGCAGATGTGGCAGTTGGGCGGCGACGACTACCTGCTGCGCCTGGAGCGCTGAAAGCTCAACGCGGCGGTTTTTCCAGGGCCTGGCGCGGCACCGCGAGCATCAGTCGCAAGTCGTCGTCCGGCAGGTGCGCGGTCAGGCCCAGTTGCGGATAGACCCAGGCCTCGCCCTGGGCCAGTTGCAGGCGCAGGCGCGGCTGGCCGAGACTGGCCAGCAGCCGCTCGGCACCGACCCTGCCTTCGGGAATCATGCTCAGCGCCACGATCGGCTTGTCGCCCAACTGTCCTTCCAGCCCGGCGCTCAATGGCTGCGGCGCGCTGCCAGGCTGCAACGCGGATGCCCGCTGCAGGCTCAGTTGCTCCTCGGCGCTCAGGCCCAGCTCGCCTTCCACCTGCCAGGGGCCGCCGTCGCCCAGCAGGCGGCCGCGGAAGGCCAGGCGCACGCCATCCAGGCGCGGGTCCACCCACAGCTCGCCATCCACCGCGTCGTGCAGTTGGCGCAGCGTCAGGGCGTTGTCCGCCAACGGCGCCAGCACCTGCTCCTGCCAGTCGGCCAGCCACGGCAACGGCCGCGCCGGTTCCGGCGTACGGACCAGCCAGGCGCCGACGACGAAGGTCAGGACCGCCAGCGACAGGTAGAACAGCCAGCGGGTATTGCGCGGCATGGGATTCCTCCGGGCAGAAAAAAACCGCACCCTTGCGGGGTGCGGTTTTCGCGAGGCGCGGCGATCAGGCGAGAATCCGCCCTTTCAGCTTGCTCATGGCGTTCTTTTCCAGCTGCCGGATACGCTCGGCGGAGACGTTGTACTTTTCCGCCAGGTCGTGCAACGTGGCCTTCTCCTCGGACAACCAGCGCTGCTGGAGAATGTCGCGGCTGCGCTCGTCGAGGCCTTCCAGCGCCTCGTGCAGGTTGGCGCTGGAGCTGTCGCTCCAGTCGGCGTCTTCCAACTGGCGCGCCGGGTCGTAGCGGTGGTCTTCGAGGTAATGCGCCGGCGACTGGTAGGCGCTCTCGTCGTCCGCGTCGGCGGCCGGGTCGAACGCCATGTCCTGGCCGGTCAGGCGGCTTTCCATCTCGCGCACTTCGCGGGGCTCGACCCCCAGGCTCTCGGCGACGCGATGGACTTCCTCGTTGTTCAACCAGGCCAGGCGCTTCTTCTGGCTGCGCAGGTTGAAGAACAGCTTGCGCTGCGCCTTGGTGGTGGCGACCTTGACGATCCGCCAGTTGCGCAGGATGAACTCGTGGATCTCCGCCTTGATCCAGTGCACGGCGAAGGACACCAGGCGAACGCCCATTTCCGGGTTGAAACGCTTCACGGCCTTCATCAGGCCGACGTTGCCTTCCTGGATCAGGTCGGCCTGGGCCAGGCCGTACCCCGAATAACTCTTGGCGATATGAACAACGAAGCGCAGGTGCGCCAACACCATCTGCCGCGCCGCTTCCAGGTCTTGCTGATAGAAGAGGCGTTCGGCCAGTTCACGCTCCTGTTCCGGCGACAACAGCGGAATGCTGTTCACCGAGTGCACGTAGGCTTCCAGGTTTGCGCCTGGAACCAAGGCATGTACAGGTTGCAAAGAAGTGGTCATGCGAATCCTCCGATTCACGAAACTCGCGCAGTGTAGCACTCGGATATCTGACTGCAAGCGGGTGTATAAGTTCCTTTACAGCGACCCGCTGACCGGTCGTGATTCCCCTGTCCTCAGCGCGGCGCCAGCTCGCGCAGGTGGCGGGCCACAGCCAGCCAGGCGCCGACCCAGCCAAGCAGCACCGCGCCGACGGTGAGCGACAGGCCGTCGTCCAGCGGCACGCCCTGCAGGCCGAAGTCGCTGCCGTACAGCCCTGAAAGGTTGACCACCGAACCGTTCAGCCAGTTCAGCGAATAGGCGAGCAGCGCCCAGGACAGGATGCCCGCGCCCAGGCCGTACAACGCGCCCATGTACAGGAATGGCCGGCGCACGTAACCGTCCGTCCCGCCGACCAGCTTGATCACCTCGATTTCGTTACGGCGATTTTCGATGTGCAGGCGGATGGTGTTGCCCACCACCAGCAAGAGGGTCAGCACCAGCAGGATGGTCAGGCCGAAGACGAAGCGTTCGCCGAGCTTGAGGATCGCGCTCAGGCGCTCGACCCATACCAGGTCGAGCTGCGCCTGCTGCACATGAGGCAGCTCCGCGAGCTGCTGGCGCAGTGCCTCCAGGCCGGCCCGATCGATCTGCTTGGGCGTGACCGAGATCACCGGCGGCAGTGGGTTCTCCGGCAGCTCCTTGAGCGCTTCGCCCAGGCCGGACTGTTCCTGCAATTCGCTGAGCGCCTGCTCGCGGCTGATCAATTGGGCCTCGATCACATCCGGCAGGCGCTCGATCTGCTCGCGCAGGTCCTGGCCCTGGTTTTCGCTGGTCTTCAGGTCGAGGAACAGGGAGATCTGCGCGGCGCGCTGCCAGGAGCCGCCGAGCCGTTCGACATTGTTCAGCAGCAGCGAAAGGCCCATCGGCAGGCTCAGGGTGATACCCATCACCAGGCAGGTGAAGAAGCTGCCGAACGGGTGGCCGAACAACCGGCGCAGGCTGTCCACCAGGCTGGCGCGATGGCTTTCCAGGTAGGCGCTGAACGAGCCGCTCCAGTCGGTCTGTTCCTGGCTCGGTTTCTCGCGGGTCTTGCGTTCCGGTGCGCCCTCTTCGGGGCCACGGGGAAGATCGTTGGCGCTCATCAGGCCTCGTCCTCACGGTCAGCGATGATCCGGCCACGCTGCAGGGTCAGCATGCGATGGCGCATACGGGCGATCAGGGCCAGGTCGTGGCTGGCGATCAGTACGGTGGTGCCCAGGCGATTGATATCCTCGAACACGCCCATGATTTCCGACGCGAGTCGCGGGTCGAGGTTGCCGGTGGGTTCGTCCGCCAGCAGCAGGGCCGGCTGGTGGACGATGGCGCGGGCAATGCCGACCCGCTGCTGCTGGCCGGTGGAAAGGTCGGAAGGCAACGCCTCGCCCTTTTCCTTCAGGTTCACCCGCTCCAGGGCCGAGGCCACGCGCTTGGCGATCTCCGGCTTGGGCATGCCGAGGATCTGCAGCGGCAGGGCGATGTTGTCCGCCACCGTACGATCGGTGAGCAGTTGGTGGTTCTGGAACACCACGCCGATCTGCCGGCGCAGGAAAGGGATCTGCGCGGTAGTGATGCGCCCCAGGTCCTGGCCGCCGAGCAACAGCTTGCCGCTGGTCGGTCGCTCCATCGCCAGGATGAGGCGCAGCAGGGTGCTCTTGCCGGCGCCGGAGTGGCCGGTGACGAAGAGGATCTCGCCACGGTGCACGCGGAAGGACACCTCGTGCAGGCCTACGTGGCCGTTGGGATAGCGTTTGCCGACCTGCTCGAAGCGGATCATGCGTTCTCCCGCTCTGCGAAGAGTGCCTGGACGAAGGCGTCGGCCTCGAAGGTACGGAGATCGTCGATCCCCTCGCCGACACCGATATAGCGGATCGGCAGGCCGAACTGCTTGGCCAGGGCGAAGATCACCCCGCCCTTGGCGGTGCCGTCCAGTTTGGTCAGGGCCAGGCCGGTCAGCTCCACCGCGAGGTTGAACTGCTTGGCCTGGTTGATGGCGTTCTGCCCGGTGCCGGCGTCGAGCACCAGCAGGACCTCATGGGGCGCCGTCTCGTCCAGCTTGCCGATCACCCGGCGCACCTTCTTCAGCTCCTCCATCAGGTTGTCCTTGGTATGCAGGCGTCCGGCGGTATCGGCGATCAGCACGTCGATGCCGCGGGCCTTGGCGGCCTGCACCGCGTCGAAGATCACCGAGGCGGAGTCGGCGCCGGTGTGCTGGGCGATCACCGGGATGCGGTTGCGCTCGCCCCAGACCTGCAACTGCTCCACGGCGGCAGCGCGGAAGGTGTCGCCGGCGGCCAGCATGACCTTCTTGCCCTCGAGTTGCAGCTTCTTCGCCAGCTTGCCGATGGTGGTGGTCTTGCCCACGCCGTTCACCCCGACCACCAGGATCACATAGGGCTCGCGCGCGACGTCGACCTGCAACGGCTGCTCCACCGGGCGCAGCAGGCTGGCCAGCTCTTCCTGCAGCGCCTTGTACAGCGCGCCGCTGTCGGCCAGTTCCTTGCGCGCCACGCGCTTGGTCAGATTCTGCACGATCAGGGTGGTGGCCTCGACGCCGACGTCGGCGGTCAGCAGGCGCGTCTCGATGTCGTCGAGCAGGTCGTCGTCGATTTCCTTGCGACCGAGGAACAGGCTGGCCATGCCTTCGCCGATGCTGGCGCTGGTCTTGGACAGCCCCTGCCGGAGGCGGGCGAAGAAGCCCGGCCTGGTCGCCGGCTCGCTGACTGCCGGAGCGGCGGCCAGCGGCGCAACGGGCTCGGGCTCGGGCTCGGGCTCGGGCTCGGGCTCGGGCTCGGGCTCGGGCTCGGGCTCGGGCTCGGGCTCGGCAGCCAGGATAGGCTCGGGTTGCGCGACGGGCGCCTCGGGCCGGGGCGAATGCTCCTCGGCCGACGCTGGCTCGTCACCGGCGAGCGGCGCTTCGGCGACCGGCGCCGGCGGCTCGACCGGCTCGGCAGCGGAGGGCTGCTGCCGACCTGGCTGTTCTGTCAGGGATTGCGCCACGTCATCGGCAGGCGCGCGCTGCTCGGCGGCCGCTGTCTCGGAGACCGGCTCGACAGGCTGATCGGCAGGCTGCTCGCCGGCTTGCGGCTTTTTCCGCCACCAGCCGAACAGACCTTTCTTTTCCCCGCCCTGCGGGGCCTTCTTGTCGTCGTTGGAACCAAACATGAATGCTTGTATCTCAAGGGAGCGGCACGGGACGTGGCCGCCCGGAAAACGGATGGGTATCCTAGCATCTCCTCGCCCGACGGGGCTAAGGGTCCTGCCCCGCAGTGACCTGAGACCCCGGTGGCGGCACGAAAGGTCCAGATCACCATGAAAACCCCAGCTCGCCGCCGCGTCGGCCTGCTCCTAGCCAGCCTTTGTCTCCCGCTTTTCGCCCAGGCGGCGGAAACCCAGCCCACCCACGAGTTCAGCCTCGACAACGGCCTGAAGGTCATAGTGCGTGAAGACCACCGCGCCCCGGTGGTGGTTTCCCAGCTCTGGTACAGGATCGGCTCCAGCTACGAGACACCCGGGCTCACCGGCCTGTCCCACGCCCTCGAACACATGATGTTCAAGGGCAGCCGCAAGCTCGGCCCGGGCGAAGCCTCGCGGGTGCTGCGCGACCTGGGTGCGGAAGAGAACGCCTTCACCACCGACGACTACACCGCCTATTACCAGGTCCTGGCCCGCGACCGCCTGCCGGTGGCGCTGGAGATGGAAGCCGACCGCATGGCCCACCTGAGCCTGCCGGCCGACCAGTTCAAGAGCGAGATCGAGGTGATCAAGGAGGAGCGCCGCCTGCGCACCGACGACAATCCCAACGCCCTCGCCTTCGAGCGCTTCAAGGCCGCCGCCTACCCGGCCAGCGGCTACCACACCCCGACCATCGGCTGGATGGCCGACCTGCAGCGCATGACCATCGACGACCTGCGCCACTGGTACGAATCCTGGTACGCGCCGAACAACGCCACCCTGGTAGTGGTCGGCGACGTCACCGCCGACGAGGTCAAGACCCTCGCCAAGCGCTACTTCGGCGAGATCCCCTGGCGCCAGCTGCCGCCGGCGCGCAAGCCGCTGGAACTGGCCGAGCCCGGCGAGCGCCGGCTCAAGCTGTACGTACGCACCCAGCTGCCGAACCTGATCATGGGCTTCAACGTGCCCAGCCTGGGCAGCAGCGAGAACCCTCGCGAAGTCAACGCCCTGCGCCTGATCGGCGCGCTGCTCGATGGCGGCTACAGCGCCCGCCTGGCCTCGCGCCTGGAGCGCGGCGAGGAGCTGGTCGCCGGCGCCTCCACCTACTACGACGCGTTCAACCGCGGCGACAGCCTGTTCGTCCTCTCGGCCACGCCGAACGTGCAGAAGGGCAAGACCCTCGAGCAGGTCGAGGCCGGTCTGTGGAAGCAGCTCGACGACCTCAAGCAGAACCCGCCCAGCGCCGCGGAGATCGAGCGCGTGCGCGCGCAGATGATCGCCGGGATGGTCTACGAGAAGGACTCCATCGCCGCCCAGGCCAGCAGCATCGGCCAGCTGGAAAGCGTCGGCCTGTCCTGGAAGCTGATCGACCAGGACCTGGAGGCCCTCAAGGCAGTGACTCCGGACGATATCCAGAAAGCCGCCCGCACCTATTTCACCCCGTCGCGCCTGACCCTGGCGCAAGTGCTGCCTGTGAAGGCCGAGGAAAAGGAGGCCCGTCATGAGTGAGCGCACAGGGCTGCGTTATGGCCTGCTCGGCCTGATCGTCATTGCGTTGCTGGCCGCGCTGGCCTATTTCGTCGCGCGTCCCCCCCAGACCCCGGCGGCGGCCCATGCCGCGGCGGTCGAGGAAAACCAGTTGCAGTCGCTGAAGGACGTCGCCAAGCAGGCGCCGGTCCATCGCAAGCTGGACATCCAGGAATGGAAGACCGCCGAAGGTGCCAAGGTGCTGTTCGTCGAAGCCCATGAACTGCCGATGTTCGACCTGCGCCTGACCTTCGCCGCCGGCAGCAGCCAGGACGCCGGCACCCCCGGCCTGTCGATGCTGACCAACGCCATGCTCAACGAAGGCGTGCCGGGCAAGGACACCACTGCCATCGCCGCCGGCTTCGAGGACCTCGGCGCCTCGTTCAGCAACGGCTCCTACCGCGACATGGCGGTGGCCGGCCTGCGCAGCCTGTCCGATGCCGACAAGCGGACCCAGGCGCTGAAGCTATTCGAACAGGTGATCGGCCAGCCGACCTTCCCCGAGGACGCCCTGGCACGCATCAAGAACCAGGTCCTGGCCGGTTTCGAGTACCAGAAGCAGAACCCCGGCAAGCTGGCTGGCCTGGAGCTGTTCAAGCGCCTCTATGGCGAGCATCCCTACGCGCACTCCAGCGACGGCGACGAAAAGTCCGTACCACCGATCAGCCGCGAACAATTGCAGGCGTTCCACAAGAAGGCCTACGCCGCCGGCAACGTGGTCATCGCGCTGGTCGGCGACCTCTCGCGGCAGGAGGCCGAAGCGATCGCCGCGGAAGTCTCCAAGGCGCTGCCCCAGGGCCCGGCGCTGGCCAAGACCGCCCAGCCGGAAACGCCCAAGCCCGGCCTGACGCACATCGACTTCCCCTCCGAGCAGACCCACCTGATGCTCGCCCAGCTTGGCATCGACCGCCAGGATCCCGACTACGCGGCGCTCTACCTGGGCAACCAGATCCTCGGCGGCGGCGGCTTCGGCACCCGCCTGATGGACCAGGTGCGAGAAAAGCGCGGCCTGACCTACGGCATCTATTCCGGCTTCACCGCCATGCAGGCACGCGGTCCGTTCATGATCAACTTCCAGACCCGCGCCGAACTCAGCGAAGGTGCGCTGAAGCTGGTCCAGGACATCGTCCGCGACTACCTGGCCAACGGCCCGACCCAGAAGGAGCTGGACGACGCCAAGCGCGAACTGGCCGGCAGCTTCCCGCTGTCCACCGCGAGCAACGCCGACATCGTCGGCCAGCTCGGCGCCATCGGTTTCTACGGCCTGCCGCTGGACTACCTGGAAAGCTTCCTCAAGCAGGTCGAGGGACTCAGCGTCGAACAGGTCAGGAGCGCCATGGCCAAGCACCTGGACGCCGACGCCTTCGTCATCGTCAGCGCCGGCCCGAGCGTGCCGCAGAAACCCCTGCCGCCGCCCACCGCCAAGCCGGCCCAGCAACCCAGCGGCGTTCCGGAGCATTGATGAGCAAACCTACTGCGAAAGCCCCCGGCCGCCACGGCGGCCAGGGACAACTGCGGATCATCGGCGGCGAATGGCGCAGCCGGCGTTTCGTCTTTCCCGACGGGCCCGGCCTGCGACCGACCCCGGACCGGGTCCGCGAGACCCTGTTCAACTGGCTGGCACCCTATGTCGAAGGCGCACGGGTGCTCGATCCCTTCGCCGGCAGCGGCGCGCTGTTCCTCGAGGCGTTGTCGCGCGGCGCCCGCGAGGGGCTGGCCCTGGATACCAACGGCGAAGCGGTGGCGGCCCTGCGCAACCACCTCGACGCGCTCAAGTGCGGCACCGCCCAACTGGTCCTCGGCGATGCCGTGCGCTACCTGGGAAACCAGGCTCCGAGCGCCTTCGACCTGGTGTTCCTCGACCCGCCGTTCCATCAGAACCTGCTGCAGGACGCCTGCCGCCTGCTCGAAACCCGCGGCTGGCTGAACCCCGACGCCTGGATCTATACCGAGAGCGAGAGCGTCCCCTCGTCCCTCGGCCTGCCCGGAAACTGGCGGCTGCACCGGGAAAAGAAAGCCGGCAACGTACATTACGCGCTCTGGCAGCGGGGAGCCTGAGGATGAGCCCGGCTTCCGCGAGCATTCGCCAACGCCTGCTGGCGCTTGGCGAGCCTTGCGCGGCGCAACCCGCCGCCGACTGGCAAGGCGATATCGCCCTGCCCGCCGAGCTGGAGCGTTTCTACCGCGAGGTCGGCCCGCTCGATTGCACCCTGGAGAGTGCCGGCAACCCATTTTTCCTGCCGTCCCTGGCCCGCCTCTGGCAGCGCCAGGCCGGCTATCGCTGGCACGGCATCAGCGGCGAGCGCCTGTCGGGCTGGCAGGACGACTGGCTGGTGGTGGCCGACCAGGGCGCCGACCCGTTCATCCTCGAGACCGGCAGCGGGCGCATACTCTTCGACCTGCATGGCGGCAGGGGCTGGGACCCGGCCCCGTGCTTCGACGACCTGTGGCAGATGGCGGCCAGCCTGGCCTGCTTCGGCGAGGTCTGGAGCGGCGCCGGCGAGGACATCCTGATGGACGACTGCAGCGTCGCGCCCCGCTATCGGCAGCAGCTCGTCGACGAACTGCAACCGATCCTCGGTTCGCGCCAGCGGGCGGAGGACCTCGCCGACGAGTTCGGCTGGTAAGCTGGTGACCACACCACCACCGCCCATGACCTGCGCATGACCGCGTCCCCGACCTTCCAGCCCGCCTGGTGGCTGCCCAATCCGCACCTGCAGACCCTGTGGAGCCCGTTCTTCCGCCGCAGGCCGGCCCTGGAACGGCAGCGCGAACGCCTGTGGCTGGCCGATGGCGACTTCATCGACCTCGACTGGGCCGGCCCGCACGATGCCGAAACCCCGCTGGTGCTGGCACTGCACGGCCTCACCGGGTCATCCTCGTCACACTACATCCTCGGTCTGCAGCGCGCCCTGCTGGAGCGCGGCTGGGCCAGCGTGGCGCTGAACTGGCGCGGTTGCTCGGGGGAGCCGAACCGCCTGCCGCGCGGCTACCATTCCGGGGTCAGCGACGACCTCGCCGAGGTGGTCGCGCACCTGCGCGCCAGGCGCCCGCAGGCGCCGCTGTACGCGGTCGGCTACTCGCTGGGCGGCAACGTGCTGCTCAAGTACCTGGGCGAAACCGCTGGGGACTGCCCGCTGCTGGGCGGCGTCGCGGTGTCGGTGCCGTTCCGCCTGGACGAGTGCGCCGACCGCATCGGCCTGGGCTTTTCCCGGGTCTACCAGGCGCACTTCATGAAGGCCATGCTGGCCTACGTGCAGGACAAGCAGCGGCTGTTCGGCGAGCAGGGCCAGGCGGAAGGCCTGGCCGCCCTGCAACGCCTCGGTCCGCTGGAGGGCATGCGCACCTTCTGGGACTTCGACGGCCGGGTCACCGCGCCGCTGCACGGCTTCGCCGACGCCAGGGATTACTATCGGCGCGCGTCCAGCCGCTACTACCTGCCGGACATCCGCACGCCGAGCCTGATCATCCATTCCAGCGACGACCCCTTCGTGTTCGCCCGCAGCCTGCCCGATCGCAGCGAGCTGGCGCCCTGCACCGAGCTGGAGCTGCACGCCCGCGGCGGTCACGTCGGCTTCGTCGACGGCTCTCCGCGCCAGCCCACCTACTACCTGGAACGACGCATCCCCGACTGGCTGGAGGCCCGCCTGCGGCAGCACTGAGCTGGCCGGCGCCCGACGACGAGCGGCAGAATAGGTGCAGGCTGAAGGAAAAAGGGGGGCGAATGGAACTGACGCTGCGACACAACCCGGTACTCGACGACGCCGACTGCGAGGCGATCCTGGCGATCCACGCGGCGGTCGGCTGGGACCGGCGCATGCCGCCAGCCGAGCTACGCACGCTGTACCAGCATTCCGGCTATTCCCTGCTGGCCGAACGCGACGGCCACCTGGTCGGCCTGCTGCGCGCCGAGGAAGAAACACCGATCCGCGTCTGGCTGGCGGAAATCGCCGTGCTGCCCGGCGCACAGCGCAGCGGCGTCGGCGCAGCCCTGCTGCGGCGCTTCGCCGAGGATCATCGCGGCGCCTACCTGTTCACCGACGCCACCCTCGGCACCGAAGCCTTCTTCCGCCGCCACGGCATCCACATCCAGCAGGTGCTGGAGAAAACCCTGCGCGATCAGAGCGGCACGTAGAGCCGCTCGGAAATCCCGTCCACCGCATCCTGGGCCTGCGCCTCGATGTGCCCGCTCTCCAGCGCCAGCACCTGGTAGATGCCGCGACGCAGTTGCGCCTCGTTGAGGTCGCCGTCGAGATCGAGGGTGGTGCAGAGGAAGCGCACCCAGGAGGTGAGGATGATCCAGGCGTTGAGGGTCAGGGCCTCCAGCTGGGTCTCGTTCATCCGCAGGATGCCGGCCTCGGTGAAGCCCCGGTAGATCGCCTTGGCGTTGACCAGGCAACGCTGGGCGAAGGCGCGGTAGCGCGCCGCCAACTCCGGGTCGCTTTCCAGCAGGTGCTCGAGGTCGCGGTGGAGGAAGCGGTAGCGCCACATCGCGGCCAGTAGCGCTTCCAGGTAGAAGGTCTTGTCGTCCACCGTCAGACCCCGCCCTTCGGGCAGGCGCAGGAAGCTCTCGACGTGGCTTTCGTACTCGGCGAACAGCTCGGCGATGATCGCCTGCTTGTTCGGGTAGTGGTAGTAGAGGTTCCCAGGCGATATACCCAGGTGGGTGGCGATATGGTTGGTGGTGACGCTGCGTTCGCCCTGGGCGTTGAACAGTTCCAGGCTGGCCTGGGCGATGCGGTCGCGGGTCTTGATGCGTGGTGCCATAGGGACGACGGGCTCGTTCGGGTAACAGTGCGGGGGGCGCCCCGCCGTGACAGCGTAGAAGGTACACAAAGCTGGCCGCCCGGGTCAGCCCCCGGGGTGGCGGCCGGCGACCGGCCCGCCTTTCGTTGGGTACGCAAGCGGCGGGCTGGCAGGCATGCTGTTTGACACTTTAGAGTATTTACTCTAGAAATCCAGCGACGCAGCGAAATTCATCGGACCGAGCCAGGTCCGCCATAACGACAGACGTGCGGCCACGCAGCCGCCCACGCTTCGCCGAGGAGCCAGCCCATGGTCGCCGATATCGCCTACCTGCAGCAGAGCCAGCAGGAAATCAACCAGCTCGAAGCCCTCTTCGCCCGCCAGCGCGCCGCCTACCTGGCGCAGCCGATGCCCGACGCCACGCAGCGCGTGCAGTGGCTGAAGGCCCTGCGCGAGCTGCTGTTCAAGGAGCAGCAGGCACTGATCGAGGCCATAGACCAGGACTTCAGCACGCGCTCCGCCGACGAGACCCTGCTCGCCGAGATCATGCCCAGCCTGCACGGCATCCACTACGCCGCCAAGCGCGTGAAGAAATGGATGAAGCCCGCGCGCCGCGCGGTCGGCCTGCAATTCCAGCCGGCCTCGGCCCAGGTGGTGTACCAGCCGCTGGGCGTGGTCGGGGTGATCGTGCCTTGGAACTATCCGCTGTTCCTCTCCATCGGCCCGCTGACCGGGGCCCTCGCCGCCGGCAACCGGGTGATGATCAAGATGAGCGAGTCGACCCCGGCCACCGGGCGCCTGCTCAAGGACCTGCTGGCGCGGATCTTCCCCGAGGACCAGGTCGCCGTGGTGCTCGGCGAGGTGGACGTCGGCGTGGCCTTTTCCAAGCTGCCGTTCGACCACCTGCTGTTCACCGGCGCCACCAGCGTCGGCAAGCACGTGATGCGCGCCGCCGCCGAGAACCTGACCCCGGTCACCCTGGAGCTGGGCGGCAAGTCGCCGGCGATCGTCTCCGACAGCGTGCCGATGAAGGACGCCGCCGAGCGGATCGCCTTCGGCAAGAGCCTCAACGCCGGGCAGACCTGCGTCGCGCCCGACTACGTGCTGGTACCGAGCCGGCGCGTCGAGGAATTCGTCAGCCAGTACAAGGACGTGGTCCAGGGCTTCTTCCCGCGTCTTTCGGACAACCCCGACTACACCGCGATCATCAACGAGCGCCAGCTTGGCCGCCTCCGGGGCTATCTCGACGACGCCCGCGAGAAGGGCGCGACCCTCGTCCCGCTGTTCGCCGAGGGCCAGCAGCGGCGCCTGCCGCAGACGCTGCTGCTGAACGTCAGCGACGACATGAAAGTGATGCAGGAGGAAATCTTCGGCCCGCTGCTGCCGGTGATCCCCTACGAGCGCCTGGAAGACGCCCTGGCCTACGTCAACCAGCGCCCGCGACCGCTGGCCCTGTACTACTTCGGCTACGACAAGGCGCAGCAGCAGCGCGTGCTGCACGAGACCCACTCGGGCGGCGTGTGCCTGAACGACACCCTGCTGCACGTCGCCCAGGACGACATCCCGTTCGGTGGCGTCGGCCCCTCCGGCATGGGCCACTACCATGGCCACGAGGGCTTCCTCACCTTCAGCAAGGCCAAGGGCGTGTTCAGCAAGCCGCGCTTCAACGCCGCGCGAATGATCTACCCGCCCTACGGCAAGTCGATCCAGAAGCTCGTCTACAAGCTGTTCGTGCGCTGAACCGGGGCGCGTGCGGCGCCCCCTCATTCCTACGCTGCAGGTGACATAACAACAATGAGCGACACCACTCTCGAAAGCGCCGGCCTGTCCCGACGCAGCCTGATGAAAGTCGGCCTGATCGGCGGCGCCTTCCTCGCCACCGCGGGCGTCACCGCCAGCCTCACCGGCTGTTCGGCGGAGAAACCGGCGAGCGGCCTGGAAAAGGTCCGCGAATCCGACCTGCCGTTCCTCCGTGCGCTGCTGCCGGTGATGCTGCTCGGCGCGGTTTCCGCCGAGCAGATGCCGAAAGCCGTGGAGGGCGCGATCCAGAGCCTCGACCACAACCTGGCGCGGCTCTCCCCGGAGATGTTCAAGCTCACCCAGCAACTCTTCGACGTGCTCGCCCTGCCGCTCACCCGTGGCCCGCTGACCGGTATCTGGGGCAGTTGGGAGAACGCCAGCGGCGACGACGTGCGGGCATTCCTTTCGCGCTGGGAAAACAGCTTCATCGGCCTGTTGCGGATGGGCCACAGTTCGCTGATGCAACTGGCGATGATGGCCTGGTACGCCCGCCCCGAGGCGTGGGCCCATTGTGGCTATCCCGGACCGCCGAAGATCGCTTGAGCCGCCCCCGGAACAATACGAAGAGCCCGAAGCCGCCTAGCCTGAGAGTGCATTCATGCCTGTACCCGATCTGTTCGCCGAGGGCCTCGCCCGCGGCTGGAAAACCTACAACGGCTCGCGCCTGGACGCCGACCTGGAGCTGGAGGCCGACGTGGTCGTGGTCGGCACCGGCGCCGGCGGCGGCACCACCGCGGAAATCCTCAGCGCCGCCGGCCTGAAGGTGCTGCTGGTGGAAGAAGGCCCGCTGAAGACCAGCAGCGATTTCAAGATGCAGGAGGCCGACGCCTACCCCGAGCTGTACCAGGAAGGCATCGGCCGGATGAGCAAGGACGGCGCCATCACCATCCTCCAGGGCCGCGCCGTGGGCGGCACCACCCTGATCAACTGGACCAGCAGCTTCCGCACCCCGGAACCGACCCTGCAGCACTGGGCCCAGGTCTACGGGGTCAAGGGCCACAGCGCGGAGGACATGGCGCCCTGGTTCGAGAAAATGGAGCAGCGCCTGCACGTGGCGCCCTGGGCGCTGCCGCCGAACGCCAACAACGACGTGATCCGCCTGGGCTGCGAGAAGCTCGGCTATCACTGGAAGGTCATCCCGCGCAACGTCCTCGGTTGCTGGAACCTCGGCTACTGCGGCATGGGCTGCCCGGTCAACGCCAAGCAGTCGATGCTGGTCACCACCATCCCGGCGACCCTCGACAAGGGCGGCGAGCTGCTCTACCTGGCGCGCGCCAACCGCCTGCTGCTGGACGGCGACAAGGTGACGGGCCTCGAATGCCTGGGCATGGATGAGCGCTGCGTGGCGCCCAACGGCCGCCGGATCAGGGTCCGGGCCAGGCACTACGTGCTCTCCGGCGGCGGCATCAACACCCCGGCGATTCTTCTCCGCTCGAAGGCGCCTGATCCGAGCCAGCGGGTCGGCAAGCGCACCTTCCTGCACACGGTGAATTTCAGCGCGGGGCTGTTCGACCGGGTGATCAACCCCTTCTACGGCGCACCGCAGTCGATCTACTCCGACCATTTCCAATGGGACGACGGTGTCACCGGACGCATGTCCTACAAACTGGAGGTGCCGCCGCTGCAACCGTCGCTGGCCTCGGTGCTGCTCGGCGGCTTCGGCAGCGACAACGCCCTGCGCATGGAACAGCTACCGCATACCAACATGATGCTCGCCCTGCTCCGCGACGGCTTCCACCCGGACAGCGCGGAGGGCTCGGTCGGCCTGCGCGGCGACGACACCCCGGTGCTCGACTACCGGATGACCGACTACACCTGGGACGGTATCCGCCGTGCCTTCCATACCATGGCGGAGATCCAGTTCGCCGCCGGCGCCCGGGAAGTGCGGCCGGTGCACAGCGACGCGCGTAGCGCGAAGAACCTGCAGGAGGCGCGCGGGATCATCGACGGCCTGCGCCTGGAGATCTACCGCACGCGCCTGGGCAGCGCCCACGTCATGGGCGGCTGCGCCATGGGCGAAGACCCGGCCGTGGCGGTGGCCGACAGCCTCGGCCGCCATCACCACCTGCAGAACCTGTCGATCCACGACGGCTCGCTGTTCCCCACCAGCATCGGCGCCAACCCGCAGCTCTCGGTCTACGGTCTTACCGCGCAACTGGCCAGCGCGCTGGCCGAACGCCTGGCCAGGGCCTGAACCGCCGCCGCCCGGCCGGCCGCGCGCCGCGGCAGCCGGCCCGGCGCCATCAGACCTATGGGCTAAAGGCCGATGGCCCGTGCGTCTTGGCCGCACGGGCATCCCTGCGCTACCATCCGATTCCCTTACGAAACCCTGCCAGGACGTAGCGATGAACCGAGTGCTGTACCCAGGCACCTTCGATCCCATCACCAAGGGTCACGGCGATCTGATCGAACGTGCTTCACGGCTTTTCGACCATGTGATCATCGCGGTCGCCGCCAGCCCCAAGAAGAACCCCCTGTTCAGCCTGGAACAGCGGGTGGCGCTGGCCCAGGAGGTCACCAAGCACCTGCCGAACGTCGAGGTGGTGGGCTTCTCCACCCTGCTGGCGCACTTCGTCAAGGAGCAGAAGGCGAATGTCTTCCTCCGCGGCCTGCGCGCGGTTTCCGACTTCGAGTACGAGTTCCAGCTGGCCAACATGAACCGCCAGCTCGCCCCCGACGTGGAAAGCATGTTCCTCACCCCGTCGGAGAAGTATTCCTTCATTTCTTCGACGCTGGTCCGGGAAATCGCCGCTCTCGGCGGGGATATCAGCAAGTTCGTGCATCCGGCCGTGGCAGACGCCCTGGCGGAACGTTTCAAGCGCTGATCCGCGTCTCTTCGCCGGCCTCCCGTCGGCGCCCCGCGTGCACTGCGGGCGCCGATGCGGCACAATTCCGCTATTCCCGTTACCGATGCCGTGGCTGTCCGTCGCGGTTGGAGTTGTTAGATGTCCCTGAAAATCACTGACGATTGCATCAATTGCGACGTCTGCGAACCCGAATGCCCGAACGGCGCGATCTCGCAAGGCGAAGAAATCTATGTGATCGATCCCAATCTCTGCACCGAGTGCGTCGGCCACTACGACGAGCCGCAGTGCCAGCAGGTCTGTCCGGTGGACTGCATTCCCCTCGACGACGCCAATGTCGAGAGCAAGGACCAGTTGATGGAGAAATACCGGAAGATCACCGGCAAGGCCTGATCCCCGCCGGCGCCTGTCCTTCAGGGACGGTTCGCGCCCCGTCCGACGCGCTTTTGGCTATCCTTGGCAATCCAGTCTGAGGCGTTCGCGGTCCCGTCCCGCGAACGCCGCTGAACAGTGAGCCGCCATGTCCTTCCTGAACCTGCCCGTCCGTACCCTGGTCGCCGCCTGCGGCCTGTCCCTGCTCAGCCTCGCGGCGCATGCCGACAGCTTTCGCGGCGACGCCCACGCACCGCAGCAGGCCGCCGTCGCCACGCCGCATCCGGCCGCGACCGTCGCCGGCCTGGAAACCCTGGCCAATGGCGGCAACGCCTTCGACGCCGCGGCGGCCATCGCCGCTGCCCTGGCGGTAGCCGAGCCTTACGGCTCGGGACTCGGCGGCGGTGGATTCTTCCTTCTGCGCCAGGCCGGCGCGCAGCCGACCTATCGCTTCCTCGACGCCCGCGAGCGCGCGCCGAAGGCCGCCTACGCCGACATGTACCGGCGCAACGGCAAGGTCGACCCCAGGCTGTCCGTCGACGGCCCGCTGGCGGCGGCGATCCCCGGCTTGCCGGCGGCGCTGGTCGAATTGAGCGGCCGCTACGGACGCAAGCCCCTGGCCGACAACCTGGTGCCGGCGATCCGCCTGGCGGTGGATGGCGTATCCGTCGACCGGGTCTACCGCGACCGCGCCGCCATGCGCCTGGAAGCGATGCGCAAGGACCCGGAAACCGCGCGGATCTTCCTCGACAAGGGCGGAATCCCCGACGAATGGAACCTGCTCCGCCAACCGCAGTTGGCACGTACCCTGGAACGCCTCGGGCGCTACGGGCGGATCGGCTTCTACGAAGGCGAGACAGCGGACAAGCTGCTCACCGGGGTCCGCGCCGGCGGCGGCATCTGGAGCGCCGCCGACCTGCGCGACTACCGGGTGATCGAACGCCGCCCCCTGGAGGTGAAGCTGGCCAACGGCCGCGAACTGATCAGCGCACCGCCGCCCTCGGCCGGCGGCGTGGCCCTGGCGCAGAGCCTGCAGATGCTGGAACAGCTGCCGTGGCAGAAAGCCGAGCCGGTACAGCGCGCCCATTACGTGCTGGAGGTCCTGCGCCGTGCCTACCGCGATCGAGGCCTGCTCGGCGACCCGGACTTCGTCGCCAACCCGCTGCCCAGGTTGCTGGCGCCGGACTACCTGAAGCGCCTTGCCGCCGGCATCGACCCGCGCCGCGCCACGCCCAGCTCGGCGCTGCCGGAGGCGCCGGCCTGGCGCGAAGGCGACCACACCACCCACTTCGCGGTGATCGATGCCCAGGGCAACGCGGTGGCCGCCACCCTCTCGGTGAACCTGCCGTTCGGCGCTGCCTTCACCGTTCCCGGTACCGGCGTGGTGCTGAACAACGAGATGGACGATTTCGCCGCCGACACCCAGGGCGCCAACAGCTACGGCCTGGCCGGCAGCCAGGCGAACGCGGTGGCGGCCGGCAAGCGCCCGCTGTCGAGCATGAGCCCGAGCTTCCTGGAAAGCCCGACCGACTTCGCCGCCTTCGGCACCCCTGGCGGCAGCCGCATCCCGAGCATGGTGCTGATCTCCATGCTGCAGTACTTCGACGGCCGCCCGGTCGGCCAATGGGTCGCCGCGCCGCGCTACCACCACCAGTACAAGCCGGACGTCGTCGAGTACGAACCGCGCGCCTTCAGCGATGCCGAGGCCGCCGAACTGCGCCGGCGCGGCTATCAGCTCAAACGCCTGGAGCGCAGCTACGGCAACCAGCAGGTGCTCTACTGGGACAAGCGCAGCGGCCGCGTCGACGCCGCCAGCGACCCGCGCGGGATCGGTTATTCGGCGTTTTCCCCGGAGATGCAGGCACAGCCCCAGGCGCACTGAACCCCAGGAGAGCGGCGAAACGAGAGACAGCGCTCAAAAACGCGGATACCAGCGATCGATGATGGCCTTTTGACATCCATCCATGCTAGCTTGCGCGCCGCCGCGCAGGCGGCTCACACGGATACTGGATAATCAAAAGCAAGGAAACCCGATGTCGCTGTTTCGTCCCCTCCTGATCGCCTCCACCCTCGCCCTCGCCAGCGGTTGCGCCAGCGGCCTCAACTCGCAGCAGACGGCCGAACTTGAGTATTACGAAGCCCGCAACCTGGCGGTCATCGAGAAATCCCCCGGCACCGGCGCGGCCCTCGGCCTGCTCCCCGGCGGCGGCTCCTTCTACGGCCGTTCCTACGGACTCGGGGTGGTCAACCTGCTGTTCTGGCCGCTGTCGATCCTTTGGGACCCGGTGAGCGGCTACGACGCATCCCAGCGCATCAACTACACCGCGACCCGGGTGCACCTGGAGAAGCTGCGCCAGCGCGACTTCGACGAACTGCAACGGCTGGCCGACAACGGCGCATTGGACGGTGCCACGCTGGCGCGGAAGCGCCAGGACGTGGAAACGAAATACCGCTACACCCCCTGAACAAGAAAAAGCCGATCGATGACCGGCCGGGTCCTCCTCGACCGACAGGGCGCCCCGGCCCACGCGTAGACGTCTCGCCGACGAGTCCGGCTGGCAATCCAGGCGGCGGGCCTCACTGGCTCGCCGCTTCAGCCGCCTGCTGCGCATCCTCCGCACTGGCTTCCACCGCCTCCGGCTCAGACGGGGCGCCCTCCATGCCTCGGCCGGAGTGCCGGCGATCGGCGACACCGGAGCAGTCGGCGACGCCGGACAGCTCTCCATCCAGCGCAGCGTGAATCCAGTTTTCCAGGCGGGTGTACCAGGCTGCGTTCGCGGCGCTCTCCAACCAGGCGATGGCATCCGCATCCTGCTGCTGTGCGGCCTTTTCCAGCCAGAGCCGCGCTTGCAGCTTGTTCATCCCGGCACCGGAACCGTTCCAGTAGGCCTCGCCCACCTTGAACTGGGCACGGGCATCTCCCTGGGTCGCAGCCTTGCAGAACCACTGGAAGGCCTTTTCCCGGCTGCCGGCATAACGGTCCAGCAGGGCGGCTTCCTCGTCTGAAGTGGCGGAATAGACGCCTTGCGAGTCGTCCAGGTAGAACCATCCCAGATTGGTTTCGGCGTCTTCGCTACCGCTGGCCGCCGCGCGTTCGAACCAGGTCCCGGCCTTCACCCGGTCCTGGTCGACCCCTTCGCCTCTCCAGTAGAGAACGCCCATTTCATTCTGGGCGGCGGCATCCCCCTGCTCCGCGGCCTTCCGGAACCAGCGTGCCGCCTCGGTCTTGTCCTGTGGCCCGCCGTCACCATCGCGATAGAGCATGGCCAGTTGGATCTGCGCGCGGACCATCCCCGCAGCGGCCGCCTTGCCCCACCATTCGCGCGCGCTGGCGTAGTTCTGTTGCTGGTAGAAGTAGGCGCCGAAATCGAACAGCGCCTGCGGCTCACCCGTCTCGGCAGCCTGGCGGAGGCGGGTGAATTCGGCGAACAGTTCATCGCCGCGCTTGTCGCCCTGCTCGGCCTTGAACTGCTCCGTGCCGAGGTCGGACACCGCATCCTCCGCCCAGGCGAACGAGGGTACGGCAAGAGCAAGGACGGACAGGAACACCCACTGACTGAACATACGCGAAATCCTTATCTTGGTTGAGTCGGTCGGCCACCCCTGGTCGACCTTGTGACCTTGCTGGTCAGCAGGACACTGTCACCATCGGAGAATCCGATCAAGTGCCGCGAACGATCCGTGCGGAGCATCTGTCATCGGCCGATGCGGCGCTATAGCTGCCGCCTGCCGTGGCGGAAGAAAAGACTTAGCCCAATCTCCGTGCCCCCTGCAATGCATCGAGAAAACAAAAAGCCGGTCGATGACCGGCTTTTTTCATTCCGTTGGAGACTCAGCTTTCGTCGTGGTTATAGCCGCTGGTGGTGCAGCCCAGGCAACGGACGAAGGCTTCCTTGCCCGGATCGACCACCAGCGCCTGGCCGGCCTTGCCGACGCTGCCGCTGGCCGCGGTGAACGGCAGGCTGACCACGAAGGCCACCGCCCCGACGGCCGTGGCGGCGATCAGGAAGGGACGGGCGATGAGCAGATCGCCGATCATGGCGTACGCGGGGGGCGCTTCGACGGTGTACATCGGGTCGCCGCTGGCGTTTTCCTGCACGGCATCCGCCAGCGCGGGCATGGACGAGAGCCCGGTGGTCAGCGCCAGCACGAGCGCGGTGGTGCGAAACAGGTTCATGGAGGCGGTCCTTTCTGGTTTTTGGTTGGGCAGATATCGCCTAACTATAACAGCGCTGCGGGTAGTGCCAGCGTGACCGCCTTCAATCGCCGAGGAATGCGTAGTGCGGCTTTTTCGGGATGAACGGCCGGTAGAAGCCGATCAGGCTGCACAGGTCGGCGTCCTCGTTGCCGGTCGGCCAGAAGGGTTCGCCGATGACGATCCGCCGGTTCTCGTAGTCCAGCGCCGCCGGCACCACCGGCACGCCGGCGCCACGGGCGATGTGGTAGAAGCCCATGCGCCAGCGGTCGACCTTCTTGCGCGTGCCTTCCGGAGCGATGATCAGCATGAACTCACGGTGCTCGCGGAAGGCCTGGATCGCCTGGTCCACGGTATTCAGCTTCAGGTGGCGCTGGATCGGGATACCGCCCCAGCGCCGCATCAGGCCGCCCAGCGGGCCGTTGAACAGGGTGTGCTTGCCGAACCAGCGGGCGTTCAGGCGCAGGACGAACTTGGCGGCAAGGAAGGCCACGAAGTCCCAGTTCGAGGTGTGGTGGGCGCCGATCACCACGAACTTGTCGAGCGCGGGCAATTGGCCCTCGATCTTCCAGCCGGAGAGTTTCAGCATGGCATGGCCGAGCGACTCGACCAGGGTGTTGCGAGGCAGGTAATTGCCGGACATCGTGCACCTTTCTTATGGCAGGCCGCTCACCGTGGCGGCCCTTCTTGTGGCGGTAGAGTATGCGCGGCGCGGCGCTTCAGCGTTGGCAGCGCGGGCAGTACACGCTGGCGCGCTGGCCTAGGCGGATCTCGCGCAGGGTGCTGCCGCAGACCTTGCAGAACTCCCCGCCACGGCCATAGACGAACAATTCCTGCTGGAAGTAACCGGGCTGGCCGTCGCCGCCGACGAAATCGCGCAGGGTGGTGCCGCCGCGCTCGATGGCGATCGCCAGGATCCGCTTGATCTCCTCCGCCAGGCGCAGGTAGCGCGCCTTGGAGATGCTCCCGGCGGGCTTGCGCGGATCGATGCCGGCGGCGAACAGCGCTTCGCTGGCGTAGATGTTGCCGACCCCGACCACCACCGCGTTGTCCATGATGAACGGTTTGACCGCCATGCTCCGCCCGCGCGACAGCTCGAACAGACGCTGGCCGGCGAAAGCGTCGGTCAGCGGTTCCGGGCCGAGGTTGCGCAGCAGCTCGTGTTCCAGTGGCGCCAGGCTCCAGAGCATGGCGCCGAAGCGCCGCGGATCGGTGTAGCGCAGGGCCATGCCCGAGGCCAGCTCGATGTCGACGTGCTCGTGGCGACTGGCCGGGGTGCCGCTCTCCACCAGCCTCAGGCTGCCGGACATGCCCAGGTGGCTGATCAGCGTACCGGCCTCGGCGCCCAGCAGCAGGTACTTGGCGCGGCGCTCGACGCTGACGATGCGTTGTCCGGACAGGCGCACGTCCAGGTCTTCGGGGATCGGCCAACGCAGGCGCCGCTCGCGCACGATCACGCGCTCGACGCGCTGGCCTTCGAGGTAGGGGGCGATGCCCCGGCGGGTGGTTTCGACTTCGGGTAGTTCGGGCATGGCGGCAGCAATCCGGTTGACCGCGGCACCTTAGCAGGAAGCGCCGCGGCGCGGCCAGTCAGTAGCTGCCCTGGCCGACGCCCAGCTCGAGGATCGAGCCCTTGAGGTTCTCGAAGTCGTAGTCGGTGAGCCCGACGTAGTCCAGCACCAGCGCGCCGATGCTGTTCCACTCGTGGTCTTCCGGCTGGTTGCCGAGAATCCGGTGCGAGCCGCAGATGTGCTCGGCCATCTTCAGGATCGCCAGCAGGTTCTTCAGCTGGGTGTCGCGGGCCGACTCGTCGCCGAAGATCGACAGCGCGTTGTGGTGGTTGGCGATCGCCTCGCAGACGTGCTCCGGCAGGCGCCAGGAACGCGCGGTGTAGTAGCCGACCACCGCATGGTTGGTGTTCAGCACGCGGTTCTCGGTGTCCACCACCCGGCGTTCGTCGCTGGCGGCGGCATAGGCCTCCTCCAGCACCGCCATGTAGTGCGGGAAGCGCTTGAGCATCAGCGGAATGCCGCAGTTGTGGAACAGGCCGAGGGCGTAGGCTTCGTCCACCGACTCGTAGCCGACCCGCTTGGCCAGGCTCAGGCAGCTCATGGCCACGTCCTGGGCGGTGTCCCAGAAACGGTTGAGGGTGACGATGGTGTCGTCGCTCATCTCGCCCTTGATCGACTGGGCATTGATCAGGTTGATCACCGAACGACTGCCCAGCAGGTTCACCGCGCGCTGGATCGAAGTGATGCGGTTGGCCAGGCCGAAGAACGGCGAGTTCACCAGTTTCAGGAGGGCGCCGGAAAGGCCCGGGTCCTGGCTGATCAGCCTGGCGATGTTCTTCAGGTCCGGATTGGGCATGACCTGCTCCATCTGCAGGTCGACCATGATCTGGGGTTGCGGCGGCACGCTGATGCCTTGCAGGGCCTGGCGGATCTGCTCGGCGGTGAGTTCTTGGACCATGAGGGCGGGGGCGAAAGTTGACGGTGTGCGCAGTTTACCCGGAGAACCCCGCCATGGGGCGGGCTTCTGCCGGAAAAGCGGCGCCAGGCAACGGGCATGGAACTTTTCCCGCAGCCGCCAGGGTCGGAATGTATACCCCCATCCGATATCGGGAGACACGCCATGACCCAATCCCTGCACGGCAAGGTCGTCGCCGCCCTGGTGACCGACGGTTTCGAACAGGTCGAACTGACCGGTCCGAAAAAAGCCCTGGAAGACGCCGGCGCCACGGTAAGGATTCTTTCCGACAAGGCCGGCGAGGTGCGCGGCTGGAACCATCACCAGCCAGCCGACGCCTTCCGCGTCGACGGCACCTTCGAAGACGCCAGCCTGGACGACTACGACGCCCTGCTGCTGCCCGGCGGGGTGATCAATTCCGACCAGATCCGCAGCCTGGCCAAGGCCCAGGAACTGGCGATCCGCGCCGAACAGGCGAGCAAGCCGGTGGCGGTGATCTGCCACGGCGCCTGGCTGCTGATCTCCGCCGGCCTGGTGCAGGGTCGTACCCTGACCAGTTGGCCGTCGCTCAAGGACGACATCAACAACGCCGGCGGCCACTGGGTGGACCAGGAGGTAGCGGTGGACGGCAAGCTGGTGAGCAGCCGCAAACCCGAAGACATCCCGGCCTTCAACCGTCGATTCATCGAAATCCTCGCCGGCTGAACGGCCCGCGTTCGCGCAGCGGCGAATCCCGTCGCTGCGCTATAATCGCGCTCTTTTGCCGGAGCCTTTCCCATGACCCTGCCCAGCTTGCGTCTCAAAGCCAACGCCGAGCGCCGCCTGCGCGCCGGCCACCTGTGGGTCTACAGCAACGAGGTGGATGTCGCCGCGACGCCGCTGAACGCCTTCGCCGCCGGCGACCAGGCGGTGCTGGAAATGGCCAACGGCAAGCCGCTGGGCATCGTCGCGCTGAGCCCGAACAATCTCATCTGCGGCCGCCTCATTTCCCGTGATACCAAGCACGTTCTCGACAAATCGCTGCTGGTTCATCGCATCAACATCGCCCTCAGCCTGCGCGAGCGGCTTTTCGACAAGCCGTTCTACCGGCTGGTCTACGGCGATTCCGACCTGCTGCCCGGCCTGGTGGTCGATCGCTTCGGCGACGTGCTGGTGGTGCAACTGGCGTCCGCGGCCATGGAACTGCGCAAGGACGAGGTGCTCGCCGCCCTGCTGCAAGTGCTCAAGCCCGCCGCCGTGCTCTGGAAGAACGACTCCAGCGCGCGCGACGCCGAGGGCCTGGAGCGCTACGTGGCCAACGCCTACGGCGAAGTGCCGGAGTGGGTCGCGCTGGAAGAGAACGGCGTGAAGTTCGAGGCGCCGGTGCTGGCCGGGCAGAAGACCGGCTGGTTCTACGACCACCGCATGAACCGCGCGCGCCTGGCGCCCTACGTGCAGGGCAAGCGGGTCCTCGACCTGTTCAGCTATATCGGTGGCTGGGGCATCCAGGCCGCCGCCTTCGGCGCCAGCGAAGTGATGTGCGTGGACGCGTCCGCCTTCGCCCTCGACGGCGTCGAGCGCAACGCGGCGCTGAACGGCGTAGCGGAGAAGGTCGCCTGCGTCGAGGGCGACGTGTTCGAGGCCCTGCGCGAGCTGAAGGCCGCCGACGAACGCTTCGACGTGGTGATCGCCGACCCGCCGGCCTTCATCAAGCGCAAGAAGGACCTGAAGAACGGCGAGGCCGCCTACCGCCGTCTCAACGAACAGGCCATGCGCCTGCTGAGCAAGGACGGCATCCTGGTCAGCGCCTCCTGCTCGATGCACCTGCCCGAGGACGACCTGCAGAACATCCTGATCGGCAGCGCCCGCCATCTCGACCGCAACATCCAGCTGCTCGAGCGCGGCGGCCAGGGCCCCGACCATCCGGTGCACCTGGCGATCGCGGAAACCCGCTACATCAAGAGCCTGACCTGCCGGCTGCTGCCCAACGGCTGAGCCCGTCCCGGCGGATGAGCGCCTGCGTTCATCCGCCCTACGGCCACCGCCTCTCGCGGCGCGACGGGCGGCGCAAGAGGCCAACCCTGGTCGCGACGCGCCGCTCCGCCGACCGCCAGCCTTCCCCATTCGCCCGCTCTGGGCTTAGAATCCGGGCATTCCTCGCCAATCATCCCCCGGCGGGCAGTGAGCCCAGGCCGTCGCCAATGGTGACCCCATTCAGACCCCGGCCAACTCCGTACACTCGGCTATTCCCCGTTTGCATCCGGTTCCTTCGACGCTCACGATACAGTCATAACCCGAACCTGATTAGCCGCAGGAAATCGTCATGCCCGATTACCGCTCGAAAACCTCCACCCACGGCCGCAACATGGCCGGCGCCCGCGCCCTCTGGCGCGCCACCGGGATGAAGGACGAAGACTTCAAGAAGCCGATCATCGCCATCGCCAACTCCTTCACCCAGTTCGTGCCCGGCCACGTGCACCTGAAGGACCTCGGCCAACTGGTCGCCCGCGAGATCGAGAAGGCCGGCGGCGTGGCCAAGGAATTCAACACCATCGCCGTCGACGACGGCATCGCCATGGGCCACGACGGCATGCTCTATTCGCTGCCGAGCCGGGAGATCATCGCCGACTCCGTGGAATACATGGTCAACGCCCACTGCGCCGACGCCATCGTCTGCATCTCCAACTGCGACAAGATCACCCCCGGCATGCTGATGGCGGCGCTGCGCCTGAACATCCCGGTAGTGTTCGTCTCCGGCGGGCCGATGGAAGCCGGCAAGACCAAGCTGGCCAGCCACGGCCTGGACCTGGTCGATGCCATGGTGGTGGCCGCCGACGACTCCTGCTCCGACGAGAAGGTCGCCGAGTACGAGCGCAGCGCCTGCCCGACCTGCGGCTCCTGCTCCGGCATGTTCACCGCCAACTCGATGAACTGCCTGACCGAGGCGCTCGGCCTGTCGCTGCCGGGCAACGGCTCGACCCTGGCCACCCACGCCGACCGCGAGCAACTGTTCCTGCGCGCCGGGCGCCTGGCCGTGGAACTCTGCCAGCGCTACTACGGCGAAGGCGACGACAGCGTGCTGCCGCGCAACATCGCCAACTTCAAGGCCTTCGAGAACGCCATGACCCTGGACATCGCCATGGGCGGCTCGACCAATACCATCCTGCACCTGCTGGCCGCCGCCCAGGAGGCCGAGGTGCCGTTCGACCTGCGCGACATCGACCGCCTGTCGCGCAAGGTGCCGCAACTGTGCAAGGTGGCGCCGAACATCCAGAAGTACCACATGGAAGACGTGCATCGCGCCGGCGGCATCTTCTCCATCCTCGGCGAACTGGCCCGCGGTGGCCTGCTGCACACCGACGTCCCCACCGTGCACAGCCCGAGCATGGCCGACGCCATCGCCCAGTGGGACATCACCCAGACCCGCGACGAAGCCGTGCACACCTTCTTCAAGGCCGGTCCGGCGGGCATCCCGACCCAGACCGCGTTCAGCCAGAACACCCGCTGGCCGAGCCTGGACGACGACCGCGCCGAGGGCTGCATCCGCAGCGTCGAGCATGCCTATTCCAAGGAAGGCGGGCTGGCCGTGCTCTACGGCAACATCGCTCTCGACGGCTGCGTGGTGAAGACCGCCGGGGTCGACGAGTCGATCCACGTGTTCGAAGGCAGCGCGAAGATCTTCGAAAGCCAGGACGCCGCGGTGAAAGGCATCCTCGGCGACGAGGTGAAGGCCGGCGACATCGTGATCATCCGCTACGAAGGACCGAAGGGCGGGCCGGGCATGCAGGAAATGCTCTATCCGACCAGCTACCTGAAGTCCAAGGGACTGGGCAAGCAGTGCGCCCTGCTCACCGACGGACGCTTCTCCGGCGGCACCTCGGGCCTGTCCATCGGCCACGCCTCCCCGGAAGCCGCCGCCGGCGGCGCCATCGGCCTGGTGCAGGACGGCGACAAGGTGTTGATCGACATTCCCAATCGCTCGATCAACCTGCTGGTCAGCGACGAAGAACTCGCCGCCCGCCGCGCCGAACAGGACAAGAAGGGCTGGAAGCCGGCCGCGCCGCGTGCCCGCCGCGTCAGCACCGCGCTCAAGGCCTACGCCCTGCTCGCCACCAGCGCCGACAAGGGCGCGGTACGCAACAAGGCGCTGCTGGACGGCTGAATCGTCCCGCGACGAAAAAAGCCCGGTCCCGCGCCGGGCTTTTTCATTCGCGCGTGCGCACGCCGAATGGCGGATAACCGCAAGCGGTCATTCGCCCTACCGCTCACCCACGCTCCAACCGTAGGGCGCATACGCCACCGGCGTTATCCGCCGACATGCGGCGCAGCCAGGCCTGGGCGAGACCGCGTTCGCCCAGTAAAATCGCGCTCTTTTTCCCCGGACCGCCACCATGAGTTCCCTGCAAAGCCCGTCGGACGCCAGCGCCCGCAACGACCTGGTCTATGGCCTGGACGACCGTCCCAGCGCTCCCATCGCCCTGCTCGCCGCCCTCCAGCACCTGCTGGCGATCATCGTGCCAATCGTTACCCCCGGCCTGCTGATCTGCCAGGCGCTGGGCGTATCGCCGCGCGACACCAATCTGATCGTGTCGATGTCGCTGGTGATCTCCGGCATCGCCACCTTCGTCCAGTGCAAGCGCTTCGGCCCGTTCGGCGCCGGACTGTTGATCGTCCAGGGCACCAGCTTCAACTTCGTCGGCCCGCTGATCGCCGGCGGGGCGCTGATGGTCAAGCAGGGCACGCCGGTGGAAAGCGTGATGGCGGCGATCTTCGGCGTGGTCATCGCCGGCTCCTTCGTCGAGATGGGCATCTCGCGCATACTGCCGTTCGTCAAGCGGCTGATCACCCCGCTGGTGACCGGCATCGTCGTGCTGATGATCGGCCTGACCCTGATCAAGGTCGGCCTGATCAGCATGGGTGGCGGCTTCTCGGCGATGTCCAACGGCACCTTCGCCAACGGCGAGAACCTGCTGCTGTCCGGCGTGGTGCTGGGCATCATCGTGGTGCTCAACCGCATCCCGGTGGTATGGATGCGCAGTTGCGCCATCGTCATCGCCCTGGCCGTCGGCTACGCGCTGGCCGGCTACCTCGGCCGCCTGGACTTCACCGGCATGCACCAGGCCGAGCTGTTCCAGGTACCGACCCCGCTGCACTTCGGCCTGGACTTCTCCTGGCCGCTGTTCATCCCGATGCTGGTGATCTACCTGGTCACTTCCCTGGAAGCCATCGGCGACGTCACCGCCACCAGCAAGGTGTCGAAGCAGCCGGTGGAAGGCCCGCTGTGGATGCAGCGGATCAAGGGCGGCGTGCTGGTCAACGGCGCCAACTCGTTCCTCGCCGGTATCTTCAATACCTTCCCCAGCTCGGTGTTCGCCCAGAACAACGGGGTGATCCAGCTCACCGGCGTGGCCAGCCGCTACGTCGGCCTGTGGATCGCCGCCATGCTGGTCCTGCTCGGCCTGTTCCCGAGCGTCGCCGGCGTCATCCAGGCGGTGCCGGAACCGGTACTGGGCGGCGCGGCGATGGTGATGTTCGGCGCGGTGGCCGCTTCGGGCATCAACATCCTCGCCGGCATCCAGCTGGACCGCCGCGCCCTGCTGATCATCGCCGTGTCCCTGGCCCTCGGCCTGGGCGTTTCGCAGGTGCCGGAGTTCCTCGCGCACATGCCCGCGGCGCTGCGCAACGTGCTGGAATCCGGGGTCGCCACCGGCGGCATCTGCGCCCTGCTGCTGAACTGGTTCCTGCCGGAAAGCCCGGTCCAGAAGGCCGGACACTGATAGGCGCGGCGCCACCTCCGGGTGGCGTCGCGGTTTTCGCCGAAGGGTTTTCGTACCCGGCCAATGGTTGGGTATGATCGACGGCATGGCCATGCCCGTCGGCCACCCTCTTCCGTCCCGCAACCCGGACCCGCGCCCATGCCCCAGTCCCGCCGCCCGTTGCGCATCGGCCTGATCGCCGACACCCATGGCCTGCTCCGGCCCGAGGCGCTGGAACGGTTGCGCGGCTGCGACCAGTTGATCCATGCCGGCGACATCGGCAAGCCGGAAATCCTCGCCGAGCTGGAACGCCTGGCGCCGCTCTCGGTGGTGCGCGGCAACAACGACACCCAGGACTGGGCGGCGGACATCCCCGAGCGCCTGCTGCTGAAGATCGGCCGGCTGACCCTCTACGTACTGCACGACCTCAAGCGACTCGACCTCGACCCGGCCGCCGAAGGCATCGACGTGGTGGTCGCCGGACATTCGCACAAGCCGCTGAAGGAAGAGCGCGACGGCGTGCTCTACCTCAACCCGGGCAGCGCCGGGCCGCGGCGCTTCAGCTTGCCGATCGGGATCGGCGTGCTGGAAGTGGCGGGGAAGAAGATCGAGGCGGAGCTGATCACCCTCTGACCCCGCCTGGAACCGTCAGCGGCGCTCCCATACCTCGAAGGCGTAGGCAGGCGCATCGTCAGCCGCGGCGTGTTCGATGCTCGACGCCAGGCGCCAGGCCGCACCATCGATCTCGGGGAAAAAGGCGTCGCCCTCCGGCGCCAGGCCAACCCGGGTCAGGTAGAGACGCGCGGCGCGCGGCAAGGCCTCGGCATAGAGCTGGGCGCCGCCGATCAGCATCAGTTCGTCGGCGTCCTCCGCCTGCGCCCACGCCTCGGCGCGCGCCAGCGCGGCGTCCAGGCTGGCGAACACTTCCGCACCCTCCAGTGCCAGGCCGGCCTGGCGGCTGACCACCAGGTTGAGCCGGCCCGGCAGCGGCCGACCCAGCGAGTCCCAGGTCTTGCGCCCCATGATCACCGGCTTGCCGAGGGTCATCGCCTTGAAATGCTTGAGGTCGGCCGGCAGGCGCCAGGGCAGGCGGTTGTCGATGCCGATCGCGCGGTTCTCGCCAAGGGCGGCGATCATCGCCAGCGGTCGTGCCATGGGGTTACCTCATCGTGGAAGGACAAAGGCGCGAGGATAAACACTCGCGCCGGCGGACTCCAGGCCCGGCCTACAAGGGATTGGCATACGGCGGCACCTGCATGAAGAAGGTGCCATCCTCGTTGACCTGGGTGGTACCGGTCGCCAACACCTTGCGGTAGTCCTGCAGGTTGAAGGTCAGCACCTGGTCCGGGGTCTCGGTCTTCAGCAGCACCTGGGCGTAGGTGATGAGGATTTCGAAGATCTTCAGGTCGCCGGACTGTAGCCAGAGGAAGGATGGGCCCGCCGCGGCCGGCGGGCTGAACACCGGCGACGGCTGGCCGGGCGCCTGGGAGAAACGCAGGTGCAGCCCCTGGTCGTCGAGCCAGGCCTCCTGTACGTGGCCATCGATGCCCAGCAGCGGGAAGACCTTGCGGTAGTCCAAGCGCATGGCGCTGCCGACCAGGCTCGCCCCCGGCCGATCGAGGCTGACCAGCGCCGACATCGGCAAGCCGACCAGGCTCATCGCCCCGTACAGCGGCAGACCGATCACCTTCAACTGGTCGGGCCGATAGACCAGCGCGCCGCTGGCCGCGTCCACCTCCACGCCGCCGCCCAGCCGCAGCGGCAGCCAGGGCCCTACGCCGAGCGGACGCACCCGCCCCTCCACCTCCAGGCGTCCCGCCGCACTGCTCATGCGGAAGTCCTTCAACATGGTCCCGTCGTAGGCGAGGATGTGCTCGTTGAACAGGTTGGCCAGCTGCCGCGGGCTGAGCAGCACCTCACCCTCCATCACCTGGAAATGCATGTCCTGCGGGCGGTCGAAGTCCACCGGCTGGCCGGCCCGGTTCGGCACCAGCCAGCCCTTCACCTCGGGCACGTGGAAACCGATGTTGCCGCGCAGGTACATGTCCACGTTGCGCAGCAGTATGCCGACGCCATCCTGGCCGGAATCCGCCGGCCCGGCCGTACGCATGGGCAGCGGCACCGGCGCCGGCGGGACCTGCCGGTACCAGCCCTCGCGCAGCAGGGCCAGTTCGCGTTGCTGCCGGTCGATGGCGCTTTCGGCCTGGACCGCGCTGGCCGCCAACAGGCACCAGCCAAGCAGCACGCCCCACGGACGCCGGCTCACAGCCGTGCCTCCAGCGGCGCCGGCGCCTTCACCGGCGACACGGCGATCTGCACCATGCCGTCCTCGCGCAGGCGGATCACACCGTTCTGCAGTTGCCGCCGGTAGTCGTAGAGATTGAACAGCAGCGGCTGCCCCGGGCTGAGGCTGGTGAACAGGGCGTAGGCCTTGACCAGCACGGTGCGCGCCATCTTGATATCGCCGCCCTCGATGAACATGTAGCTGTCCGGCGCCCGTAATGCCGGCCATTGCAGGTCGGCCAGGGAGTCGCCGAGGGCGAGTTGCATGCCGCCGTCCGCCAGGGCCAGGCGACTGACGCGGAAGTCCAGGCGCGGCGGCGGGAACAAACCGTCGAGGTCGACGCGGATGCGGTTGCCGACCAGCTCCATGTGCCGGGTCTTCAGCTTCAGCACCTCGGACATCTCGATCGAGGCCGCCGCCAGCGACGAAGTGACCTCGACCCCGTCGACGAAGATCCGCCGGGGTACCAGGGTCACCTCCAGCGGACCGCTCAGCTCGATCTCGGTGAGCATCCGCAGCGGCCGCCAGCGCCCCTTGCGCAACAACTCGCCACGCACTTCCTGGCCGTCCTTGCGGGTGCTCATCCTGAGGTTGCGCACGGCCGCGCGGGACGCGGCGAGGTCCTGGTTGAGCAGGGTCGCCAGGGTGGCGTCGCTGACGAATATCTCGCCGGCCTGGATCCGCGCCACCATCGCCGTCGGATCGTCGAGCGACAAGGGCGCGCCGGGACGAGTCGGTTCCATGCGGATCAGCATGCGCTGGATGAAGAAACCGATGTCGTCGTGCAGGCGGAAGTCGGTATCGGCGATCCACAGTCGCGAACTCGCCGATCCCGAGCCGCGGGCGCCGACGCTCGCCTCCAGCGTACGCGGCGGCACGGCGCTCATCAGGCTGTCCGGCTGGCGCCCCCAGTCATCGGTAGCGGCCGTCGGCACACGCGCTTCGACACGGGCCGGCGGCGCCACGGCCTGGCCGCCACCGTGGGCATCGAAGGCCAGCCAGGCGCCCAGCAACAGGCAGGCCAGTTGCAACGACAGGCAGGGAAACGCGGAGGCAGGTTGCGCGGAAGCCATCACCGATCCTCTTATTGTTATGCGAGCGCCGTCACCCTATACCCTGCCCCGGCCGTCCGCCCCTTTCGTTGGATTGGCCGGGAAAACGCCGACGTCGTCACGCTGGCGGCGATTGTCACGGGAATGTCGCGAAACGGGCAAAGAAGTATCACCTGGCTGCGTCACTCTGCTGGACTGGAACACTCCCGAACCGCCGACGAGGACCCGTCATGCAACCAGCCTTCCTGCGCCGCCACCTCGGCGCCGCCTGCCTGATGCTCGCCGCTGGCCTGGCCAGCGCCGCCCACGCCGACACCGGCAACGTACAACGCGCCATCGACTGGGCCCAGGGCCAGGCCTCCGTCCGCCACCCGGCCGGCCACGAACGCTCGCCGCTGGTCATCGCCCACCGTGGCGCCAGCGGTTACGTACCGGAACACACCCTGGGCGCCTACGCCCTGGCGGTGATGATGGGCGCCGACTACGTCGAGCCGGACCTGGTGATGACCCGCGACGGCAAGCTGGTCGCCCGCCACGACAACGAGCTGGGCCTGACCACCGATGTCGCCCAGCACCCGGAATTCGCCGACCGCAAACGCACGCAGAAAGTCGACGGAGTGGAACTCACCGGCTGGTTCAGCGAAGACTTCACCCTCGCCGAACTGAAGACCCTGCGCGCCATCGAGCGCATCCCCACGATCCGCCCGGGCAATGCGCGCCTGGACGGCACCTTCGAGATCCCCACCCTGCAGGAGATCATCGACCTGGTGAAAAGCCTGCAAATCAGCCAGCAACGCACCATCGGCCTGTACCCCGAGATCAAGCACGGCACCCACTTCCAGCGCCTCGGCCTGGCCATGGAACGCCCGCTGGTGAAGACCCTGCACCGCAACGGCTACCTCGGTCCGCGCGCGCCGGTATTCATCCAGTCCTTCGAGGTGAACAACCTGAAGGAACTCAAGCGCCTCACCGGCATCCGCCTGGTCCAGCTCTACGGCAGCGGCCAGCCCTACGACCAGCAGGCCAGCGGCGGCAGCCTGACCTACGCCGAGATGGCCACCGCCAAGGGCCTGCGCCAGGTGGCGCGCTACGCCTACGGGGTCGGTCCGGACAAGAGCTACGTGATTCCTCGCGATGCCAACGGCAACCTCGGCCAGCCGACCCGCTTCGTCGGCGACGCCCACGCCGCCGGGCTGAAGGTGCATCCCTACACCTTCCGCGCGGAAAACAGCTTCCTTCCGGCGGAGTTCCGCAGCGCCGACGGCAACCCACAGTCGCGCGGCGACCTGGCCGGCGAGATCAGGGCCTACCTCGACGCCGGCATCGACGGCCTGTTCAGCGACCAGCCGGACGTCGCCGTGCGCCTGCGCGAGCAGCGCTGACGCAGCCCGACCGGCGCTCGTACGCGGGCGCCGGCCTCATGGACACTCGATGTAGCCGTCGAAGGGCTGTGCCTTGCCCTTCTCCAGCGCCTGCCGCCTGATGTTCCGGCAGATCCGCCGATCGCGCTCGTGCATGGCGTCGATCGACGGGTTGCCGGTGGGCTCCACGTTCTTGTGGTCGTTGACGCCAAAGGTCACCAAGGGCTGCTCCGGCTCCACCCGGAAGCGCGACGGCGTTTCCTTCTCCTCCTTGCGCGACGGCGGATCCGCCGCCAGGGTCGGCAACTGGTCGGCCTGCACGCCATAGCGTTGCAGCAAGGAGCCATCGGGCAACTCGTCGGCCAGCGCGCCCGCCATCCCCAGCAACAGCGCCAGGGGGTATCGGCGTACTACCTTCATCTCAGTGTTCCTCTCGCTACCGGCGCCGAACGCTTTCGCCACGGCGCCAGTCAAAATCCCACACCCCGCCGCCAGCCGGCTGGCAAGCCAGCATGAGCCGCCGGGGCGCTTTTTGCTATGTTTGGCGCTGATCAGACGCCGTTGGCCGGGCACGATTCACGCTCGGCAGGGAAATCGACACAGGAGGTGACTTGAGTCACACGACGCATCCCGGCCTCGACGCCCTCTGGCTGACCGAAGCCGTTCGCCTGCGCGAGGAGCAGGCCGGTCCGCTGGAAGACAGCGAGGCGCTTCGCCAGGCGCTGGCCCAGGGCGGTTCCCTGCCGCGCCGTATTCTCACCCGCGCCCACTGGCTGGGCCGCCGCGAGGGCCTGCTGGACGCCCAGCGGACCTGGCGCCAGGGTTCGCGGCTGGCGCTGGCCCTGCTGCTGGTGCTGGCCCTGGCCAGCGGCGCCGGACTGGCCTTCGCCGCGCTCGGCGATGGCCAGCGCCCGGTCAACGTGTTCTGGGCGCTGGCCAGCCTCCTCGGCCTGCACCTGCTGACCCTGCTCGGCTGGGCCCTCGGCCTGCTCGCCGGCGGCGAGGCCGCGGGCGCGCTCGGCCGGCTCTGGCTGTGGCTCAGCGGCAAGCTGGCGCGCGATGCCCGCGCCGCGCACCTGGCGCCGGCGCTATTGGTCCTGCTCGGCCGGCGCCGGCTGGCGCGCTGGGGCCTCGGCGCGCTGGTCCACGGGCTCTGGCTGCTCGGCCTGCTGACCGCGCTGGCCATGCTCCTCGGCCTGCTGGCGACCCGCCGCTACGGTTTCGTCTGGGAAACCACCATTCTCGGCAGCGATACCTTCATCGCCCTCACCCAGGCGCTCGGCGCCCTGCCGGCGTTGCTTGGCTTCCCGTTGCCGGACGCCGAGCTGATCCGCGCCAGCGGCGACGCCGCCCTGGCCAGCGAAGCCGCACGGCACGCCTGGGCCGGCTGGCTGGTAGGCGTACTGCTGGTCTATGGGGTCCTGCCGCGCGCGCTGCTCGGTCTGTTCTGCCTGTGGCGCTGGAAACGCGGCCTGGCCGACCTCGACCTGGACCTCGACGACCCAGGCTACAGCCTGCTGCGCGAACGCTTGATGCCGGCCAGCGAACGCCTCGGCGTCAGCGACGCGGCGCCGGACTGGCTACCGGAGCCGCAGGGCGGCCAGTCCGGCCAGGAAGCCGCCGGAGCGGTGCTGGTGGCGGTGGAGCTGGACGATCGCCGGCCCTGGCCGCCGAAGCTCGCCGAAGGCGTCGCCGACGCCGGCATCCTCGACGACGGCCAGCAGCGCCGTCGCCTGCTCGAACAACTGACCCGCTACCCGCCGGCGCGCCTGGCCATCGCCTGCGACCCGCGTCGCTCGCCGGACCGTGGCACCCTGGCACTGCTCGGCGAACTCGCCCGCTGCGCCGCCAGCACCCGCATCTGGCTGCTCCAGGCTCCGCCCGGCGAAGCGCTCGACAGCGACCGCCTGGGCGACTGGCACACCGCCCTGGAGCGCCTGCAACTGCCGCACGGCGAGACCTCGCCGCTGGCCTGGCTGGAGACCGGCCATGACTGAGCCGCTGATCCTGGCCGTGGTCGGCCACACCAATACCGGCAAGACCTCGCTGCTGCGCACCCTGACCCGCGACCGCGGATTCGGCGAAGTCTCCCATCGCCCCAGCACCACCCGCCACGTCGAGGGCGCCAGGCTGTCGGTGGACGGCGAAGCGCTGCTGGAACTCTACGACACGCCCGGCCTGGAAGACGCCATCGCCCTGCTCGACTACCTGGACGCCCTGGAGCGCCCCGGCGAGCGTCTCGATGGCCCGGAACGCATGGCGCGGTTGCTGGACAGCAACGAAGCGCGCGGGCGTTTCGAACAGGAAGCCAAGGTGGTCCGCCAGTTGCTCGCCTCCGACGCCGGGCTCTACGTGATCGACGCCCGCGAACCGGTGCTGGCCAAGTATCGCGACGAACTGGCGGTGCTTGCCGGCTGCGGCCGGCCGCTGCTGCCGGTGCTGAACTTCGTCGCCAGCCCGCAGCATCGCGAGGAGGAGTGGCGCGCCGCCCTCGCTCGCCTGGGCCTGCACGCCCTGGTGCGTTTCGACAGCGTGGCGCCGCCGCTGGACGGCGAACGGCGCCTCTACGAGAGCCTGGCGCTGCTGCTGGAGCGCGCCCGGCCGCAACTCTACCGGCTGATCGCCGACCATGAGACCCAGGCCGCCGCGCGCCTGCGCGCCGGGCAACGGCTGATCGCCGAATTGCTGGTTGACGTCGCCGCCTGTCGGCGCCTGGTGCCCGGCGGCGAAAGCGCCGTGCAGGAGGCCACCCGCGACCTGCACCAGCAGGTGCGCAAGCGCGAGCAGGCCTGCGTGGAAGCGTTGCTGCGGCTCTACGCCTTCGCCAGGGACGACGCCCGCGCCGCCGACCTGCCGCTGCTCGACGGCCGCTGGGGCGACGATCTGTTCAATCCGGAGACCCTGCGCCAACTCGGTATCCGCCTCGGCGGCGGGGTTGCGGCCGGCGCCGCGGCCGGCGCCGGCATCGACCTGCTGGTGGGCGGCGTCACCCTTGGCGCCGCCGCCGCCCTCGGTGCCCTCGCCGGCGGCGCCTGGCAGACCGTCGGGCACTACGGCTCGCGCCTGCTCGGCAAGCTCAAGGGCGCCCGCGAGCTGACTGTCAACGACGCCGTGCTGCGCTTGCTTGCGCTGCGCCAACGGCAGCTCCTGGCAGCCCTGCAAACGCGCGGCCACGCGGCGATCGAGGCGATCCGCCTGGAGACCCCGGAGGACAAGCAGTGGCGCGAAGGCAAGCTGCCGGAAGCACTGCGCAAGGCGCGCGCGCATCCGGAGTGGTCGTCGCTGAACGGCAGGCGGGTGGGCGGCAGCGACCGCCAGGAACAGATCGACGCGCTGGCCGAATTGCTGGAGAGCGGGCGCGGGGAATGACAGACTGGGCGACGATCGCCCAAGAGGTAGGCCCATGCCCTTCGTTTCCTACGCGCAGAACCTGGAAGACGTCCGACTCTGGCGGGCCCTGAAGCTCTTTCCCAGGGGGTTCTACATCGACGTCGGTGCCAACCACCCGCGGATCGACTCGGTCACCCTGGCGTTCTACGAGCGCGGCTGGCGCGGCATCAACATCGAACCGCTGCCCCATCTGCACCGCGAGCTGGAGCGGGAGCGGCCGGAAGACCTCAACCTGAACCTCGCCATCGGTGAGCGCGAAGGCCGCGCCACGCTCTACGAGATGGCCGCCTCGGGTCTCTCCACCCTGGACCCCGAGCTAGCCCGCCAGCGCCAGGCCGAGGGCTGCACGGCCACCCCGCGCGAAGTGATGGTCAGCACCCTGGACGCGATCTGCGCGGCCCATGTCGAAGGGCCGATCCACTTCCTCAAGATCGATGTCGAAGGGCTGGAAGGCGCGGTGCTCCGCGGCCTCGACCTGAACCGCTGGCGCCCGTGGCTGATCCTCGCGGAAACTCCGTTCGACCACGACCCCGAGTGGAAAGCGCCGCTGCTCGCCGCGGGCTACCGTTTCGTCCACTTCGACGGCCTCAACGGCTATTACCTGGCGGAGGAACAGGCCCGCCTGGAAGGCGCCTTCGCGCTACCGCCGAACCTGCTGGACGACTTCCAGCTCTGCCATGGCCACGCCATGAGCCATCCGGTCGCACCGCTGGAGCAGGCCCTGGAGCAGGCGCTGCAACGCGCAGAAGATGCGGAGCGGGCTTTGCGGGACTGGCGCGCGCTTCCCTGGTACCGCCGCCTGTTCGGTTGAGCGGAGCCGACGGCTCCGCCGAAGGGTCAGACCGCGACCGGTGCCTTGATGTGCGGATGGGCCTCGTAGCCGACCAGCTCGAAGTCCTCGAAGCGGAAGTCGAACAGATCCTTCACCTCGGGATTCAGCTTCATGCTCGGCAACGGCAGCGGCTCGCGGGTCAACTGCAGGTCGGCCTGCTCCAGGTGGTTGGCGTACAGGTGGCAATCGCCGCCGGTCCAGATGAACTCGCCCGGCTGCAGGCCGGCGACCTGCGCCACCATCAGGGTCAGCAGGGCATAGCTGGCGATGTTGAAGGGTACGCCGAGGAAGATGTCCGCCGAACGCTGGTAGAGCTGGCAGCTGAGCTTGCCGTCGGCGACGTAGAACTGGAACAGCGCGTGGCAGGGCGGCAGGGCCATCTCGTCGATCAGCGCCGGGTTCCAGGCGGAGACGATCAGCCGGCGCGAGTCCGGATTCTTCTTCAGCATCGCCATCAGGTTGGCGATCTGGTCGATGTGGCGGCCGTCCGGCGCCGGCCAGGAGCGCCACTGGTAACCATACACCGGGCCGAGGTCGCCGTTCTCGTCGGCCCACTCGTCCCAGATCGAGACGCCGTGCTCCTTGAGGTAGGCGATATTGGTGGAGCCCTTGAGGAACCACAGCAGCTCGTGGACGATCGACTTGAGGTGGCACTTCTTGGTGGTCACCAGGGGGAAGCCCGCGGCCAGGTCGAAGCGCATCTGGTGGCCGAACACGCTATAGGTGCCGGTACCGGTGCGGTCGCTCTTGAAGGTGCCGTGCTCGCGCACGTGGCGCATCAGGTCGAGGTACTGTTTCATCGGAGGCTCGGATCGATATCGGTGCGGCGCCGACGTGGCGGCTCCCACCGAGGGATGACAGAAGGATGGCCAAGTCTACGGCGACGGGGCCGGCATCGCCAGTTCGGCGCGACCGGCGCAAGCCATGCACGCCCTGGAGCGGAAAGCCGGCTGCCCGGAGCGGATGACGCCTGCGACGTTATCCGCCCCGGGCACGAAAAGCGGCTCAGGCCGTCTTCGGCTGCGCCGCGTCGCGGCGGTAGGCCCAGACCATCAGGGCAATGCCGGCCAGCACCATCGGTACGCAGAGCACCTGGCCCATGGTCAGCCAACCCCAGGCGAGGTAGCCGAGCTGGGCATCCGGCACGCGGACGAACTCGACGACGAAGCGGAAGATCCCGTAGCACAGCACGAACAGGCCGGAGACCGAGGCGGTCGGCCGGGGCTTGCGGGTGAACAGCCAGAGGATGACGAACAGCGCCACGCCTTCCAGGGCGAACTGGTACAGCTGCGACGGATGCCGCGGCAGCGGGCCGCCGTTGGGGAAGACCATGGCCCAGGGCACGTCGCTGACCTTGCCCCACAGTTCCGAGTTGATGAAGTTGCCGATGCGCCCGGCGCCCAGGCCGATGGGCACCAGCGGGGCGATGAAGTCCATCAGCTGGAAGAAGCTCTTGCCATGGCGCTTGCCGAACCACCAGACCGCCAGCATCACGCCGAGCAGGCCGCCATGGAAGGACATGCCGCCTTTCCAGACCTCGAAGATCAGCGTCGGGTTGGCGATGTACTCGTCCAGGTTGTAGAACAGCACGTAGCCCAGGCGGCCACCGAGGATCACGCCGCAGGCGACCCAGAAGACCAGGTCGGAAAGGCGCTCCTTGGTCCAGGTCGGGTCGAAGCGCTTCATCCGGCGCGACGCCAGCAGCCAGGCGCCGCCGATCCCGATCAGGTACATCAGCCCGTACCAGTGGATCTTCAGCGGGCCGATGGCCAGCGCAACCGGATCGATCTGGGGATACGTCAGCATCGATAACTCCTACGACAGAAAAGCGAGATCGGGGGTCAGGAAACTTATGCCCACGCTGAACAGCAGCAGGGCGAACAGTCGCTTGAGTACACGCGGCGACAAACGATGCGCCAGGCGCGCGCCGAAGCGGGCGAATAGCATACTGGTGGCGGCGATGCCGACCAACGCCGGCAGATAGACGTAGCCCAGGCTCCACTCCGGCAACTGCGGGTTGTGCCAGCCGACCGCGATGAACGACAGGGCGCCGGAAATGGCGATAGGCAGGCCGCAGGCCGAGGAAGTCGCCACCGCCTGCTGCATCGGCACGCTGCGCCAACTGAGGAAAGGCACGGTCAGCGAACCGCCGCCGATGCCGAAGATCGCCGAGGCCCAGCCGATCACCGCGCCGGCCAGGGTCAGGCCGCCCTTGCCGGGCACCTGGCGATTGCCCTTGGGCTTGAGGTCGAGGACCATCTGCAAAGCGACCAGGATGGCGAACACCCCGATTATCTTCTGTAACAGCGGCCCCTTGATCTGCGCCGCGGTCAGCGCGCCGAGGGCGCTGCCGACGAGGATGCCGAGGGTCATCCAGGCGAACACCGGCCAGCGCACCGCGCCGCGCCGATGGTGTTCGAGAATGGAATTGATCGAAGTGAAGACGATGGTCGCCAGGGAGGTGCCGACCGCCATCTGGGTCAGGACGTCGCCGCCGAAACCGTGCGCGGTGAAGCTGAAGACCAGCGCCGGGACGATGATCAGGCCGCCGCCGACGCCGAACAGTCCGGCCAGCACGCCGGCACAGGCGCCCAGCACGATATAGAGGAGAAACTCCATGCACGCCCCCGTTGGAAAGCCGGCATGGTAACGGAATTGCGCGCCGCGCGGCAGGCGTCGTGCTTGAACGGCGATGGCGGATGCCTTTAGCCTGACGGCCAGCCCATTCCAAGGATCGCGCATGTGCCTGATCGTCTTCGCCTGGCAACCGGGGCACGCCCTGCCGCTGCTGGTCGCCGCCAACCGTGACGAGTTCTATGCCCGCCCGAGCCTGCCACTGGCGGCCTGGGAGGACACCGAGGGGGTATTCGCCGGGCGCGACCTGGAGGCCGGCGGCACCTGGCTGGGGCTCGGCCCGGCCGGCCGTTTCGCCGCCCTGACCAACGTCCGCGATCCGTCGCAGCCTCTCGGCAAGCGCTCCCGTGGCGAACTGGTGGCGGACTTCCTGCGCGGCGGCGGCAACCCGGCCGACTACCTGGCGCAGGTCGCCGAGCGCGCCGCGGACTATTCCGGCTTCAACCTGCTCATTGGCGATCGCCATCAGCTCTGGCACTACAACCCCCGCGTAGGGCCACCGCGCCTGCTGCCGGCGGGGATCTACGGGCTGTCCAACGCGGCCCTCGATACGCCCTGGCCGAAGCTGCTCAAGGCTCGCGCCGCCCTCGCCGAGCAGCTTGCCGAACCGCATCCGCAGGCCCTGCTGGAGCTGCTGGCCGACGCAACGCCGGCCGCCGACGGCCAGTTACCGGATACCGGCGTGGGTCTGGCCACGGAACGCCTGCTCTCCAGCGTGTTCATCGCCAGCCCGAGCTACGGCACTCGCGCCAGCAGCGTCGTACGGGTACACGCCGACGGCACGCGGGAGATGATCGAGCGCAGCTTCGGGCCGTCCGGCGCCCGGCTCGGCGAGGTCAGCCTGGTGCTGCCGCCAGGCTGACCCTTCAGCAACAGGCCACGCAATCGCGACGCTGCTTGGCCCGATAGAGGGCGTCGTCCACCCGGCACAGCAGCAGGTCGAGGGTCTCGCCATCGTTCAGCACGCCGACGCCGAAGCTGGCGGTCAACCGCTCGCCCATCTCGAAGGACTGCGAGCGAACCCGCTGGCGCAGGCGTTCGGCCAAGGCCGCCGCGGCCTCCAGGCCGGTTTCCGGAAGCAGCAGGATGAACTCCTCGCCGCCCCAGCGCGCCAGCACGTCGACCTCGCGCAGCTCGCTGGCGACCAGGCGGCCGAAGGCGACCAGCACGCGATCGCCGGTGGAGTGGCCGAACAGGTCGTTGATCCGCTTGAAGTGATCGACATCGATCATCACCAGTGCCGTGGCGCGTCCATGGCGCTGCCGGCGCATCCATTCATGGTGCAGGCACTGCTCGAACTTGCGCCGGTTGTACAGCTCGGTGAGCGGATCGATTTCGCTCAGGCGCTGGGCCTCGGCCATCTTCGAGGCCAGCGCCTGGTTGACCCGGTGCAGCGCCTCGGTGCGCTCGGCCACCAGGTCCTCGAGACGCCGGTTCCAGTCGAACAGTTCCTCGTTGCGCTGCTGCAACTCCAGCTCGACCAGCTTGCGCTGATGGATCTCGTGGTGCGCACCGATCATCCGCCGCGGCTCGCCGCGCTCGTCGAACTCGACGAAACGCCCGCGATCGCTGATCCACAGGTAATCCCCGCTGTAGGTGCGGCAGCGGTATTCCTCGCAGTATTCCGGGCTTTCGCCGTCGAGGTAGGCCTGGAAGCTGGCCATCACCCGCGGATAGTCCTCGGGATGGATGATGCTCCTCCAGGTCTCCACGCTCTCCGGCAGGCTATGCGGCGGATAGCCGAGCATCAGGTACCAGCCGGCGCTGCGGCTGACCTGGTTGGTCGCGATGTTCCAGTCCCAGATCCCGTCGCTGACGATCTCCAGAGCATATCGCAGGGTTTTCTCAAGGTCTTCGCGTGACAGCGGAAGAAGACCTGGCGGCTTCGACGCCCGTTCGTCCATTTTGCGGCAATCCCTCGCACGTTCGACTGGCCAGTGGCCTCTACCGAATGGCAGGCAGTCTATACGCTTGCGGGGAAAGCGTAAGCGCCGCACGACGAAGCGTCCGGCGCGCGGGAAATCAGGGCTGGACGGTAGCCGCCGGGTTGATCACGCGACCCAGGCCGAGGTTGCGCAACGCCAGGTGCAGCGAGCTGTGGATGACCTGCGGGTTGTCGAAGGTGAGCAACTGGCCGAGCAGGTCCCGGGCCTTGTCCAGGGTGATCTGGCGCAGCAGCCACTTCACCTTGGGCAGGTTGGTGGCGTTCATCGACAGGCTGTCGAAGCCCATCGCCATCAGCAGCACGGCAGCCGCGGGATCGCCGGCCATCTCGCCGCAGATGCTCACCGGCTTGCCTTCCAGGTGGGCATCGTCGACCACCTTCTTCAACGCATGCAGCACGGCCGGATGCAGGTAGTCGTAGAGGTCGGCGACCCGCGGATTGTTGCGGTCGACCGCCAGCAGGTACTGGGTCAGGTCGTTCGAACCGACCGAAAGGAAGTCGACCTGGCGGGCCAGCTCGCGGGTCTGGTACACGGCGGCGGGAATCTCGACCATCATGCCGATGGGCGGCATGGCGATGTCCACGCCCTCGTCGCGCACCTCGCCCCAGGCGCGGTGGATCAGGTGCAGGGCCTCTTCCAGCTCGTGGGTGCCGGAGATCATCGGCAGCAGGATGCGCAGGTTGTCCAGTCCTTCGCTGGCCTTGAGCATGGCGCGGGTCTGGACCAGGAAGATCTCCGGGTGGTCGAGGGTGACGCGGATGCCGCGCCAGCCGAGGAACGGGTTGTCTTCCTTGATCGGGAAGTAGGACAGCGCCTTGTCGCCGCCGATATCCAGGGTGCGCATGGTCACCGGCAGCGGGTGGAAGGCACTGAGCTGCTCGCGGTAGATCGCCAGCTGTTCCTTCTCGCTGGGGAAGCGGTCGTTGATCATGAACGGCACTTCGGTGCGGTACAGGCCCACGCCCTCGGCGCCACGCTCCTGGGCGCGGGCGACATCGGCGAGCAGGCCGGTGTTGACCCAGAGCGGCATGCGGTGGCCGTCGAGGGTCTCGCAGGGCAGCTCGCGCAGGGCCGCCAGGCCCTTGCTCAGCTCGCGCTCCTCGGCGACCACGTCGCTGTACTGGCGCACCAGCTCGGCGGAGGGGTTGGTGTAGACCTCGCCGTGGTAGCCATCGACGATCAGGTCGATGCCGTCGACCTTGGAGTACGGCAGGTCGACCGCCCCCATCACCGTGGGGATGCCCATGGCACGGGCGAGGATCGCCACGTGCGAGTTGCCCGAGCCGAGCACCGAGACCAGGCCGACCAGGCGCCCTTCCGGCACCTCGCCGAGCATCGCCGGCGACAGCTCCTCGCTGACGATGATGGTCTGCTCCGGGTAGGTCAGGTTCTGCTTGCGTTCTTCCTGCAGGTAGGCGAGCAGGCGGCGACCGATGTCCTTGACGTCGGAGGCGCGCTCGCGGAGATAGGCGTCGTCCATCAGCTCGAAGCGCTGCACGTGCTCCATCACCACCTGGCGCAGGGCGCCCTGGGCCCACTGGCCGGTACGGATGATGCGCTTGACCTCGTTGCCGATGGAGGCATCGTCGAGCATCATCAGGTAGACGTCGAACAGCGCGCGTTCTTCCTTGCGCAACTGGCTGGCGAGCTTGCTCGACAGCGCGCGCATGTCGGCGCGAACGCCCTCCAGGGCCTGCTTGAACAGGGCGATCTCGGCGTCGATGTCGTCGACCTGCTTGTCCGGCACCACTTCCAGGTCGGCCGGCGGCAACACCACCACCGCCTTGCCCACCCCGACCCCGGGGGCGCCGGGCACGCCGACGAACTTGGCTTCCTGGATGCCCTTGCCGAGCTTGCCCAGGCCGCGGATCGAACCGGTCGCCTCGGCATGCGCGATGACCCCGGCGAGCTGGGCGCTCATGGTGACGAGGAAGGCCTCCTCGCCTTCGTCGAACTGGCGGCGTTCCTTCTGCTGCACCACCAGCACCCCCATCACCCGCCGATGGTGGATGATCGGCGCGCCGAGGAACGACGCGTAGCGCTCCTCGCCGGTCTCGGCGAAATAGCGGTAGCGCGGGTGAGCGGCGGCGTTCTCCAGGTTGAGCGGCTCCTCGCGGGTGCCGACCAGGCCGACCAGGCCTTCGCTGGGGGCCATGCTGACCTTGCCGATGGAACGCTTGTTGAGGCCTTCGGTGGCCATCAGGACGAAACGCTGGGTCTCGGTGTCGAGCAGGTACACCGAGCAGACCTGGGTACCCATGGCTTCCTTGACCCGCTGCACGATGATGCCCAGCGCCGCCTTCAGATCCTTGGCGGAGTTCACTTCCTGGACGATCTTGCGCAGCGTGTTGAGCATGCTCGGGGCCTTGTCTCCGTGTTCAGTCCCGCGCCAGAAGGCGCGGGGCCAGTTCCTTCAGGGCGCGGCGGTAGACCTCGCGCTTGAAGGTCACCACCTGTCCCAGGGGGTACCAGTAACTCACCCAGCGCCAGCCGTCGAACTCGGGCTTGCTGGTGATATCCATGCGCACGCGCGCCTCGTCGGACATCAGCCGCAGCAGGAACCATTTCTGCTTCTGGCCGATGCACAGCGGCTGGCTGTGGGTCCGCACCAGGCGCTGCGGCAAACGGTAGCGCAGCCAGCCGCGGGTGCAGGCCAGGATGCGCACGTCCCCGGCCTCCAGCCCGACTTCTTCGTTCAATTCGCGATACAGCGCCTCTTCCGGCGTTTCGCGATCATTGATGCCTCCCTGCGGGAACTGCCAGGCTTCCTGATTGATACGCCGCGCCCACAGCACCTGCCCCGCCTCGTTGGCGAGAATGATGCCGACATTCGGGCGAAAACCATCGGAATCGATCACGCTGGGACATCCTCGAAATCGCATGTGCCCGCATTGTTCCATAAAGCTTGTGATAGCGGCAACGCGCGGCTTTGCGACTCGTGCGGGGAGGATACAGGGCCGGCAAAAGCCGGTAGGCTAGGGGTTTTCCCAAGGCCCGGTGGGAGCCTTCGCAAAAGGCTCTCGCGGCCCTCCCGCCACCCGCCAACCGATGGAGTCACCCCGTGCGTCTGGCCCTTTTCGATCTCGACAACACCCTGCTCGCCGGCGACAGCGACCATAGCTGGGGCGAATGGCTGTGCCAGCGCGGCCTGGTCGACGCCGCCGAATACCAGGCGCGCAACGACGCCTTCTATGCCGACTACGTGGCCGGCAAGCTCGACGTCCTTGCCTACCAGGCCTTCACCCAGGCGATCCTCGGTCGCACCGAGATGGCCCAGCTGGAAACCTGGCACCGCCAATTCATGCAGGAAGTGATCGAGCCGATCGTGCTGGCCAAGGGCGAGGCGCTGCTCGCCGAGCACCGCGCCGCCGGCGACCGGCTGGTGATCATCACCGCCACCAACCGCTTCGTCACCGGCCCGATCGCCGAACGACTCGGGGTGGAGACCCTGATTGCCACCGAGTGCGAGATGCGCGACGGCCGCTACACCGGGCAGACCTTCGACGTGCCCTGCTTCCAGGGCGGCAAGGTGGTTCGCCTGCAACGCTGGCTCGACGAGAACGGCCTGGACCTGGAAGGCGCCAGCTTCTATAGCGACTCGCTGAACGACCTGCCGCTGCTGGAAAAGGTCAGCCGGCCGGTGGCCGTCGACCCCGATCCGCGCCTGCGCGCCGAGGCGGAAAAACGCGGCTGGCCGATCATTTCCCTGCGTTGACCCACTGACAAGTGCGCCGTCCGACGGGCGGTGCCACGGCGGACCCAGGATGCCCCACACCGCCCCCGCTCCCGGCTCGCTGCGGCCGGTCGTGATCGTCGCCCTGGTCACCGCGCTATGCCTGGCCGGCGATTCGATGCTTTATATCGCCCTGCCGATCTACTGGCACGAGGTCGGCCTGGAAGCGCTCTGGCAGGTCGGCGTGCTGCTGTCGATCAACCGCCTGATCCGCCTGCCCTTCAATCCGCTGATCGGCCGCCTGTACAAGCACCTGGCACTGAAGACCGGCCTGCTCCTGGCGGTCGTCATCGGCGTGCTGAGCACCGCCGGCTACGGCCTGGCCAGCGGTTTCCTGGCCTGGGTGCTGCTGCGCGGACTGTGGGGGGTCGGCTGGTCGTTCTTCCGCATCGGCGGGCTCTCGGCGGTGGTCTACTGCGCTGCCGACCACCAGCGCGGCCGCGCCATGGGCCTGTACAACGGCCTCTACCGCCTGGGCAGCCTGGTAGGCATGCTGCTCGGTGGGCTGCTGGTGCCGGTCCTCGGCCTGCCGGCGCTGGCGCTGTCCTTCGCGATCCTGGCACTGCTCGGCCTGCCGCTGCTGGCGAAGGGTTTCGACCTGCCGGAGAGTCCCGCCGGACATGCGCGGACCTCCGCCGCAACGGCATCCACCAGCATCGCCAGGCGCCCGCCGCCGCGCGGCCTGGTGATCCTCAGCGGCTTCGCCACCGCGCTCCTGATCCAGGGCGTGCTCGCCGCCACCCTGAGCGCGCTGATCGCCCGCAGCTTCGGCACCGAGGTCAGCCTGCTCGGCCTGGCGCTCAGCGCCGCCGGCCTCTCCGGGATCATCCAGGCCCTGCGCTGGTCTTGGGAGCCCTGGCTGGCCGGGCGCTTCGGTGCCTGGTCGGATGGCCCGCGCGGGCGTCGGCGCTTCTACGTGGCTGCGCTACTGGTCGGCGCAATGGGCTTCGGCCTGCTTTCCAGCAGGCTGCCCATTCTCGCCTGGCTGGCCATCGCCCTGCTGGTGATGCTGGTCGCCACCGCCCTCACCACCCTGACCGACGCCCTCGCCGCCGACGTCGCCCGCGCCGGCGACGTGGTCGGCTTCATGACCCGCTACTCCATCGTCCAGGACCTCGGTGCCGCGCTGGGCCCGGCCCTGGCCTTCCTCCTGCTGGAGCGGCCCGGCGGCTTCGCCTGGTTGTACTGGGGCGGCTCCCTGGCGTTCCTGGTCCTGGCGTTGCTCTGGTTGCGCCGAGGGGACTCTCAGACCGGCTTGTTGACCATCAGGTAGAAGATGACCATGAAGGCGATGAAGGCCGGCCAGCCGAGGATGAACCAGGCGTTCATGTAGCGGTACGCCAGCGGTTCGATGGGCCGCGCCTCGCGCAAGGCCGCCTCGGCCATGTCGCGTACGCGGATCTGCAACCACACCACCGGTAGCCAGCAGAGCCCGGCGAACACGTAGAGGCCCAGGCTCCACAGCAACCAGCCCTGGGCCAGCGACCAGCCGGCGACATGCACCATGGCCAGGCCGCTGAGCGGCTGGAACACCGCGGTGGTGGCGATGAACAGCCAGTCGGCGGTGACCAGGTGGCGGAAGGTCACTGCGATCACCGGCAACTGCCCGCTGCGCCAGGCACGCAGGGCGTAGTAGGCCGACCCCAGGCCGGTGCCGAAAAGAATGGTCGAGGAAAGGATATGCAGGGTCTTCAGCAGCAGGTAAAGGTTCATCCACGGGCCTCCCTGGCTCGAGGTTCGTCGCCCAGCAGCCAGAGCGTGGCCACCATCAGCACGATGTTCTTGCCGACCGCCATGTAGGGGTCGTACCAGTAATGCGGCAGGATCAGGCTGATCGCCAGGCTGTAGCCAAGCATCAGCCAGAACTGCGCCAGCAGCGCGCGCCGACGCCAGCGGCGGAGCAGCAGGCCGACGCCGAGCGCGCCGTCGAGCAGGGCCCCGGCGATCACCGCCAGGCTCGCCGGCCAGCCGTGGATGCCGGCCTCGCCGAGGATCCGCAGGCCCCAGCCGTAACCCGGCCCCAGGCAGGCGACCAGGGTACCCAGCCAGATCAGCACCAGGGCCGCCAGCATCAGCGGCCGCATCAGAGCCGCCAGGCTGCGTGCCGCCTGCGGCCAGCCGAGCAGGCGACTGGCCAGCGGCGCGCAACGATAGCCGCAGGCCGCATCGAGGAGTGCCGGGTCGGCCAGGTTGTCGTGGCGCACCAGCTTCAGCATCGATGGACTCAGTGTCCGCCAGCCAGCACGCCGGCCATGCCCGCCCAACGCATCGAGAAGCGCCGCGGGCGGCACCACATAGCGGCCGCGCGGCCAACCCTGGGCGCGGCGCAGCTCGTCCAGCAGCTCGCCCTGGGTCAGCGCCTGCGGGCCCACCAGCGGAATCACCTGCGCCCGCTCCGGCCAGCGGCGCAGCAGGGCCAGCACCGCGCCGACCAGGTCCTCGACATGCAGCGGTTGCAGGCGCGCGCGATTGTCCAGCAAGGGAATCAGCGGTAGCGGCGACAGGCGTTCCAGCCAGGCGCTGCTGGCGCCGCCCGGCCCCAGCAGCAGGGACGGGCGCAGCACCAGCGCCGGGATGCCCAGTTCCAGCAGGTGGCGGTCGGCCGCCGCCTTGCTGGCGAGGAAGGCCACGTCCGGGTGCGCACCGGCGCCCAGCGCGGAAATCTGCAGGACCTTCGCCCCATGGGCCGCAGCGAGGTCGAAGAGTGTTCGCGCGCCGCTGTCCTGGACGCGAGCCATGCTCGCCTCGTCGAGGCTCATGGTGCCGGCGGCATTGATCAGCAGGTCGACCCCGGCGGGCCAGGCGAAGCTGTCCGGCCTTTCCGCAAGCCGCTCCAGGTCGAGCGCCAGCCAGCGTACGCCGGCAGGCGCATCGACCGGCGGGCGGCGCGCGGTGAGGAGCAGTTCGTGTCCGGCGGCGAGCAGCGCCGGGAGCAGGTGCCGCCCGACGAAACCTCCCGCGCCTACCAGCAGAATACGCATGCGTTCCTACAGAACCGGCGAAGGCCGGTGAAGTCCATTTCGTTGGCGTTTCAGAGCGGCTTGCTGACCATCAGTACCGCCACCGCGATGAAGCTGGCCGCACCGAGCAGGGCCATGACCAGGCCCACCTTGATCTCGCGCAGGGTCTGCTCGCCCAGCGCGGCCCCCGCCGTCTCGGCGGCGCCGGCCTGGTGCTGGACCCGCGCCAGGCGGCCGGCGAGGACCAGCCAGAAGATGCAGCCGAGCAGATAGAGGCAGGCGCCGAACAGCAGCCAGCTCTGGCCCAACGGCCAGCCGGCCAGGTGCGCCAGCCACCAGCCGCTGACCGGCAGGGCCAGCAGGCTGAGCCCCAGCAGCGGCCAGCCGATCAGGCGGACCCGCTTGAAACCGCGCGCGATCCGCGCCGCGTCGCCCGTCCGCCAGCTGCGCCAGGCGTAGAACGCCAGGCCGAGCAGGCCGCCGAAGAGCAGCACGGTGGCGACTCCGTGGAGAATCTTGATCTGGAGAAAATGTTCCATCAGCGCATCCTTGTCCGTGTTCCCGGCCCGTTTGAGGGGCCGGGGGCGGGCTCAGTTCCCGAGGAAGGAGATCACCTGCCCGTGAAGCTTAGCAGCCCGTGTCGGCGAGCCGCCGCGGGTCAGCCGAGGAACAGCTGGTAGGCCGGGTTGGCGGTCTCGTCCCAGTACGGATAGCCGATCGCCTCCAGGGTCTGCGGGATCAGGTGGCGCTCGTCTTCCGGCACCTGCAACCCGGCCACCACCCGGCCGTCGGCCGCGCCATGGTTACGGTAGTGGAACATCGAGATGTTCCAGCGCCCGCCGAGCTTGGTGAGGAAGTTGAACAGCGCGCCGGGCCGCTCGGGGAATTCGAAGCGGAACACCATCTCGTCGCTGACTTTCACCGCATGGCCGCCGACCATATGGCGGATGTGCAACTTGGCCAGTTCGTTGTCGGTCAGGTCGAGGACCGGGAAGCCCTTCTCGCGCAGATAGGCCACCAGCGCCTCGCGCGGGTCGTTCTCCGGGTGGGTCTGCACGCCGACGAAGATGTGCGCCTCGCTGCCGCTGTGGTAGCGATAGTTGAACTCGGTGATCTGGCGCTTGCCGACCGCCTCGCAGAAGGCCTTGAAGCTGCCCGGCCGCTCGGGAATGGTCACCGCGATGATCGCTTCGCGGCGCTCGCCCAGTTCGGCGCGTTCGGCGACATGCCGCAGGCGATCGAAGTTGACGTTGGCGCCGGAGTCGATCGCCACCAGGGTCTGCCCCTCGGCGCGCTCGCGCTCGACGTACTTCTTGATCCCGGCCACCGCCAGCGCGCCGGCCGGCTCGGTGATCGAGCGGGTGTCGTCGTAGATGTCCTTGATCGCCGCACAGATCTCGTCGGTGCTGACGGTGATCACTTCGTCGACGTGGTCCTTGCAGATGTCGAAGGTGTGCTGGCCGATCTGCGCCACCGCCACGCCGTCGGCGAACAGCCCGACCTGGCCCAGCACCACCCGCTCGCCGGCGGCCATGGCCGCCTGCAGGCAGTTCGACTCGTCCGGCTCGACGCCGATCACCTTGATCTCCGGACGCAGGTACTTGACGTAGGCGGCGATGCCGGCGACCAATCCGCCACCACCCACCGGGACGAAGATCGCATCGAGGCGGCCGGGCTGCTGGCGGAGGATCTCCATGGCCACGGTGCCCTGGCCGGCGATGGTGTCCGGATCGTCGTAGGGATGGACGAAGGTGTAGCCCTTCTCGTCGACCAGCTTCAGCGCGTGGGCCAGCGCCTCGGGGAAGGCGTCGCCGTGCAGCACCGCCTTGGCGCCGTGGGCGCGCACCGCCTGGACCTTGATCTCGGGGGTGGTCTTGGGCATCACGATGACCGCCCTGATCCCCTGCCGCTTGGCCGCCAGGGCCAGGCCCTGGGCGTGGTTGCCGGCCGAGGCGGCGATCACCCCGCGGGCCTTCTCCTCCTCGGTGAGCTGCGCGACCTTGTTGTAGGCGCCGCGGATCTTGAAGGAAAACACCGGCTGCAGGTCCTCGCGCTTGAGCAGGACCTGGTTGCCGAGGCGTTCGGACAACTGGCGGGCGGGTTGCAGGGGTGTTTCCACCGCGACGTCGTAGACGCGCGAGGTGAGGATCTTCTTGACGTATTGTTCGAGCATCGGAGGCGGTTCGGCGGACTTCACGGAAGCCCGGAGTCTACTCCAGGCCCGCCGGGCGGACTACCGGCGCGCCGCAGGAAAACACCGCGACTGCCGGTCATCCGGGGCAAGACCGGAGGACGCCAGGCCGCTATAATTCGTCCCTTCGTATCGCAGCGGCACAGGACGTGCCGGAAACCCGCCGGGCCGCCCCGGCCGCGCGCACCCTCCGCCTGCGCCGCCGGGACGGCCGGCCAGGCAACCAGACAGGCACCCGGGATGAACCAGGATCAGCTCAAGCAGGCAGTGGCACAGGCCGCCGTCGACCACATTCTTCCGCACCTCGACAGCAAGAGCATCGTCGGCGTCGGCACAGGCTCCACCGCCAACTTCTTCATCGATGCCCTGGCCCGCCACAAGGCCGAGTTCGACGGCGCAGTGGCCAGTTCGGAGGCCACCGCCAGGCGCCTGAAGGAGCATGGCATCCCGGTCTACGAGCTGAACACGGTCAGCGAGCTGGAGTTCTACGTCGACGGCGCCGACGAAAGCAACGAGCGCCTGGAGCTGATCAAGGGCGGCGGTGCCGCGCTGACCCGCGAGAAGATCGTCGCCGCGGTGGCCAAGACCTTCATTTGCATCGCCGATGCCAGCAAGCTGGTACCCATCCTCGGCCAGTTCCCGCTGCCGGTGGAGGTCATCCCGATGGCTCGCAGCCACGTCGCCCGCCAACTGGTGAAGCTCGGCGGCGATCCGGTCTACCGCGAAGGCGTGCTGACCGACAACGGCAATATCATCCTCGACGTGCACAACCTGCGCATCGACAGCCCGGTGGAACTGGAAGAGAAGATCAACGCCATCGTCGGCGTGGTCACCAACGGCCTGTTCGCCGCCCGCCCGGCCGACCTGCTGCTGCTCGGCACCGCCGACGGCGTCAAGACCCTCAAGGCCTGAGCCCGCTCGCCCCAGGCCGATGACCGGTGCGGGGCGACACTGCAACAAAAGCGGCTACGCTGTGTCTCAGCAGACGGCTGGTCCGTTGCGATCCGCCGCACCCCGTGAACAAGGAGCTAGACATGGCAGCCAAATTCCATCTGAAGAAAGCGAAAGACGGCCAGTTCCACTTCAACCTGCATGCCGCCAACGGCGAGATCATTCTCACCAGCGAACTGTACAAGGCCAAGGACTCGGCGCTCGGCGGCATCGAGTCGGTGCGCAAGAACTCCCAGCGCGACGGTGCCTTCGAGGTCAAGCCGGCCAACAACGGCAAGTTCCACTTCGTGCTCAAGGCCACCAATGGCCAGGTCGTCGGCCAGAGCCAGCTCTATGCCAGCCAGGCCAACGCCGAAGCCGGCGTGCAGTCGGTGAAGCGCGCAGCGCCGGAAGCCGGCCTCAGCGACGAAAGCTGAGGCCTGGCGGCGCCTGTGCCGAGGCACAAGCGCCGCCCATCCACCTCTGCATTCCCTTCCGCGGTTACTTCCCGTCCCAGGAGTTGAACGCAGCGCCCCATTTTCAGGCTCGCAAGTAACACTCCCGGCCGCTGCCTCTCTCTGCTTCGCCGTCCAAGCCGCTGCCAGTTACAACGTAGCGACACCTCAGGTCGCCCAGGCGTCAATTCGTGCTCCAGGGACATGAAACGGTCCGCATCCTGCTTGCGCGGCGCGAGCATCATTCGATGCACCATCGTACCGACACAGAGGAAAGTGCCGTGTTCAAACCATTAGCTGTCGCTGTAGGCCTGGGATGTGCCGCGCTGTCGTTGGGCGCCAACGCCTACCAATACGGGGAATACGCCGGGGAGACCCTGGAGCGCCTGATCACCGACTACCCGGGCCGCTATCGCGGCACCGCCAGCTTCGCCGGTGCCAGCGAACTGATGCAGTCGCGCCTGGGCTTCGGCTACCAGACCAGTCGCCAGGACTTCACCTGGGCCGGCAACCGCAGTTCGCAGAACGTCATCGCCTCGGCGCCCGGCAGCAGCGGGAAGTTCCTGGTACTCGGCGCGCACTACGACACCTACTACGGTCGCCCGACCCTGCAGGGCCTGGACGATAACGCCTCGGGCGCGGCGGTGCTCACCGAGATCGCCCGCAACCTCGGCGGCATCGCCCTGGAGAACGGCCTCGAGGTGGTCGGTTTCGGCGCCGAGGAGGAAGGCCTGCGCGGTTCGCGTGCCTACGTCGAGTCCCTCGACGCCAGCCAGCGCGCCAACCTGCAGGGAATGATCAACCTCGACAGCCTGGTCACCGGCGACAAGATGTACGCCCATGCCGGCTCCAACAGCGTGTCCAGCCCGGCCCTCGGCGCCTACCGCGAACAGATCCTGCGCATCGCCCGCGAGCTGGACATCCCGCTGTTCACCAACCCCGGCCTGAACGCCGAATACCCGGCGGGTACCGGCTGCTGCAGCGACGGCGAAAGCTTCAACGGGATGGACATCCCGGTGTTGTTCATCGAGGCGACCAACTGGGAACTGGGCGACCTGGACGGCTACGAGCAGACCGACAACCCGGCGATTCCCGGCGGCTCAACCTGGCACGACCCGGCCGAGGACAACAAGGAAGTACTGACCAACGCCCTCGGCCAGGAGCGCATCGAGCAACGCATGCGCGACTTTTCCCGCCTGCTGACGCGCCTGGTGCTGGAGCTGACCAACGCCGACCTGCTGGCCTCCACCGCCTCCGGCGGCGCCCTGGCGCGGCAGATGGAAGACCAGTTGCAGCGCCAGCACCAGGCACTGACCCGCCTGCACGACCGCCGCTGGCTGACCCTGCTCGGCAGCAACCGGCCGGTAGGCAGCTTCGACGGCGAGGTGGGCGCGGAGGGCGAGGTCTCGCCGGACAGCGGTTTCGACATGCCTGGCGATCCGGAGTCCAGGCGTGCCGGCGTGCATCTGCTCGGCGACTACCGCTACAGCGAGGCCCTGACCCTCGGCGGCAGCCTGGCCTTCCAGCGCAGCCGCGACAAGCTGGACCATGGCGGGCGCATCGAGGGCGACACCTGGCAGCTCGGCCTGTTCGGCCTGTACAACGACGGCGGTCCGGAATGGCTGGCCGGCGAGCTGAACCTCGGGCATACCCGCTACGACAGCAAGCGTTCGGTCTACCTCCAGGCCGCCGGCGGGCCGGTGCTGCTCGACCAGCGTCTGTCGGGCGACACCTCGGCCTGGTCCTGGGGCGCCCGGCTGGAAGGCGGCTATGACTTCAGCTTCGGCGAACTGCGGAGCGGGCCGCTGGCCGGTCTCGACTACATGCGCTACCGCATCGACGACTTCCGCGAGGACGAGGCCCTGCGTACCGCACTCGGCTACGAGAAGCAGGACTACGACTCACTGGAGGCGAGCCTCGGATGGCGCCTGCGCGGCGAGCTGGCGCTGGGTGCGAGAATGCGCCTGCAACCCTACGCCAGCCTGCGCTGGGTCCGCGAGCTGGCGGACGGACGCCTGGAGGACATGGACCTGACCAGCCGCGGCGACGGGCGTGTCCGGGTCGCCGACATGGGCGGCGTGGACAAGGATTTCGGCCGCGCCCAGCTTGGCGCGCAACTGGCGATCACCGAGCAGCTCGGGGTCTTCGCCGAAGCCAACAGCCGCTTCGCCCACAGCGAAGGCAACCAGGCGGGCTATTCGCTCGGGGTGAACTGGCAGTTCTGAGCGGGCCAGGGGACGCTCCTGCCGTCCCCGCAGCCGCGTCAGGGCTGCGCCGGCTCGTCCTTGCTGAACACGTAGAACAGGTTCGGCTCGCTGACCAGGTAGAGCACGCCACGGTCGTCCATCGCCACGCCCTCGGCCTGCGGCACGCTGCGCTTCAGGCCGTGCATGCCGCGCAGCAGCGACAGGGTGCTGACCGGCTCGCCGTCGGTGTCCAGCTCGACTACCAGACGCGACTCGTCGGACAACGCCAGCAGGTGCCCGGTGCCCTCGTCGAACTGCAGGCTGGACAGGTCGCGGACGAACAGGCGCTTGTCGCGCCCGGGGTCGTCCACCACGTGCACGGCGAACGGTTTGTCCGCCTGGGTGTGGGGGAAACCGTGGATCTCGTAGATGCGCACCGGGTCGCGCTCCTTGGCGACGAACAGGCGCTTGCCCTCGGCGTCGTAGGCCAGCCCCTCGAAACCCTTGTTGCCGTTGAGGCCGATACCCAGCGAAAGCTGCTGGGCATCGGCAGCGTCGATGAAGCGCGTATCGTCCTCCAGGCGCACCTTGACCAGGCGTTGCTGGCGCTCGTCGGTGATCACGTAGACACCGCGGCTGATGTACTCGATGGCCTCGGCGTCGCCGAAGCCGGTCAGCGGGATGGTCCGCAGTACCTTGCCCTGCAAGGACAGCTCGATGATCTGCGCCGGCTGGTTGGTCACGGTGAACAGGGTGCGCCGGTCGGGATCGAAGGTCAGCGCGGAAACGTCGTCGTTCAACCCCTCGATGGGCTGCGCCTCGATCCGCACGCGGTAGTCCGGCAGCCATATCGAGCGCTCTTTCCAGGCATCGGCGTGACGCCACTCCTGGACAGCGAACCAGGCCCGGTCGAAGACGCGGAAGCTCTGGCCGAGAAGGACCAGCGCGGTCAGCGCGACCAGCAGGACGGCCAGCAGCAGACGGCGAGGCGTAAAAGCTCGGGACATTGAAAACGGCTCGGGAGTTTGGGCGTGGATAGTCATAGCATAGAGCCTGTACGCTGTATGGAAACGGGCTGCGCCCGACCTTTCCTACGCAAGCTACGGCTCCAGGCTGAAGCCAAGCTTAAAGTCAGCCAGCCGCCCGGGCGACTCGGACAGGTCCGAGTTTCCTGTCCGAAAGAGACGACAAGAGAGCATCCGCAGTCTTCTTCCAGCGCCACCAGATTGGCCTGTTCGATCCCTTATTGGCCGCATCTATCGTTCTGCGCCCGCGGCGCCCCGGTCATTATCGAACCGCAGCAGGTGAAGCGGGCCCCAGAAACCGCAAAACCTCAACAATAACAACTGCTTGACTGCATGGAATTCAGCATGACCAGCGCGATAGCCATCGAGCGGATCTGCATGGAATTCGGTACCCCCGGCCAAGGCCTGAAGGCCCTTGACGATGTGTCCCTGGATATCCACGCCAACGAATTCTTCACCCTCCTCGGCCCTTCCGGCTGCGGCAAGACCACCCTCCTCCGCCTCATCGCCGGTTTCGAACAACCCAGCTCCGGCAGCATCCGCCTCTATGGCGAACGCATGGAAGGCCTGCCGCCGTTCCGCCGCCCGGTCAACACGGTGTTCCAGAGTTATGCGCTGTTCCCGCACATGAGCGTCGCCGAGAACATCGGCTTCGGCCTGGAGATGCAGGGCCGCCCGCGCAGCGAGATCGACGCCACCGTGAGCCGCATGCTCGAGCTGGTGAAGCTGCCGGAGGTCGGCAAGCGCCGCGCCGACCAGTTGTCCGGTGGCCAGCAGCAACGCATCGCCCTGGCCCGCGCGCTGGCCAGCCGGCCCAAGGTGCTGCTGCTCGACGAGTCGCTGTCGGCGCTGGACCTGAAGCTGCGCAAGGAAATGCAGATCGAGCTGAAGCGCCTGCAGCACGAGACCGGGATCACCTTCATCTTCGTCACCCACGACCAGGAGGAAGCGCTGACCATGTCCGACCGCATCGCGGTGATGAGCAAGGGCAAGGTGTTGCAGGTCGGCACGCCCAGCGACATCTACGAGGCGCCGCTGAACCGGGCGGTCGCCGACTTCATCGGCGAAACCAACTTCCTCGAGGGCCAGGCCGACGCCGACGGCGTGCGCCTGGCGGACGGCCAGCGGCTGGCCGCGACGACCCCGGGCAGCGGCGCGGTGACCCTGGCGATCCGCCCGGAGCGCACCGAACTGGCCGCCGACGGCCAGTTGGAAGGCGTGCTGGAAAACATCGTCTATGTCGGCACCGATACCGTCTACCACCTGAACGTGGCCGGCCAGCCGGGCTTCCGCGTGCGCCAGCAGAACCGCGACGGCGCACGCTGCCCGCACAGTCCGGGGGCGAAGGTGCGGGTGCGGATTCCCGCCGCCGCCATCCGGGTGCTCGCCGAATGAGCACCGCCGGGCGACCTACCGCGCAACAGTCGGCCGAACGCCGGCAGCTGCGTCGGCGCCTGCTGCTGAGCAGCCCGGCGATGCTGATGCTGGTGCTGTTCCTGGTGATCCCGCTGGGCATCATGTTCGCCGTGTCGATCCAGCAATCCGGCGACTACGGCGGAGTGAAATGGGGCCAGCACAGCCTGGAGGCCTACCTCAATTTCCTCTGGGAACGCGACCTGGACGACAGCCTGGTGTTCAACGCCGACTACCTGGGCATCTTCCAGCGCTCGTTCTGGCTGTCGCTGCTGACCACCCTCGGCTGCCTGGCGCTCGGCTTCCCCACCGCGCTGTACCTGGCGTTGCAACCGGAACGTCGGCGCAACCTGCTGCTGTTCCTGGTCACCGTGCCGTTCTGGACCAACCTGCTGGTGCGGGTCTACGCCTGGATCCTGCTGCTGCGCAACGGCGGGCTGGTGGACGCCGGCCTGCAAGGCATCGGCCTGACCGACACCGGGCTGGGGCTGCTCTATACCGACAACGCGGTGATCATCGGCCTCCTTTATACCTACCTGCCGTTCATGGTGCTGCCGATCTACAGCAGCCTGGAAAAGATGGACTGGCGCCTGGTGGAGGCGGCATTCGACCTCGGCGCCAACCGCTGGAAAGCGCTGCGGCGGGTGATCGTGCCGCTGGCGATGCCGGGGATAGTCGCCGGCTGCATCCTGGTATTCATCCCGGCCCTGGGCAGCTACATCATTCCGGAATTGCTCGGCGGCGGTAAGGCGCTGATGATCGGCAACCTGATCCAGCTGCAATTCGGTACCGCGCACAACTGGCCCTTCGGCGCCGCCCTTTCGTTCGCCCTGCTGGCCTTCGTCCTGCTGGCGATGCTGATCCACAGCCTGCGCTTCCGGGCCAACGCCGGCGGAGGCCAGCCATGAACGGCCGCAATCCACTCTGGACCTTCAGCGGCGTGCGCCAGGCCGCCTGGCTGTTCTTCGCCTTCCTCTACATCCCGATCCTGGTGCTGGTAGCGCTCAGCTTCAACAGCGGCCAGTCGGCGACGCTCTGGGAGAGCTTCAGCCTGAAATGGTACGCGGTGGTGGCCAACGATCCGGAAATCCTCCGCGCGGCGAAGAACTCGCTGATCGTCGCCACCCTCGCCACCCTGGCCTCGACCGTCCTGGCCACCCTCGCCGCGCTGGGCATGCGCGGTCGCGCCTTCCGCGGACAGACCCTGATGAACGGCGTGCTCGGCCTGCCGCTGCTGGTGCCGGAGATCGTCACCGCGGTGGCGACCCTGATGTTCTTCTCCTTCATCGGCCTGAAGCTGTCGCTGTTCACCATTCTCATCGCCCACATCGTGTTCTGCATCCCCTTCGCCTACCTGCCGATCCGCGCCCGCCTGGAGGGCCTGGACCCGCGCCTGGCGGAGGCCGCCGCCGACCTCTACGCCTCGCCGTGGAAGGCCTTCTGGAAAATCACCCTGCCGCTGCTGATGCCCGGCGTGCTGTCCGGGGCGATGCTCGCGTTCATCATCTCGATGGACGATTTCGTCATCACCTATTTCGTCGCCGGCGCCGGCGCAACCACCCTGCCGGTGTACATCTTCAGCTCCATCCGCATGGGCATATCCCCGAAGATCAATGCGATTTCATCGATCATCCTCATGATTTCCATCGCCTTCGTCGCCCTGTCGTACTACCTCGGCCAACGCCGCCGCTGAGAACCTGCCTCCACGAAGAAAAAACAGAAGATCGCCAGGAGTCCACCATGACCTACCGCACACCGCTCACCCTGCTCTTCGCCGCCGGTCTAGCCCTGGGCGGCCAGGCTCGCGCCGAAGGCACCCTGCACTTCGCCAACTGGTCGGACTACTACCCGCCGGAGTTGCTGAAGAAGTTCGAGAAGGACACCGGGATCAAGGCCACCCTCGACGCCTACGACAGCAACGAGACACTGCTGGCCAAGCTCAAGGCCGGTGGCGGCGCCTACGACGTGGTGGTGCCGTCGGACAGTTTCATAGAAATATTCGTCAAGGAGGGGCTGCTGCAAAAGCTCGACAAGAGCCAGTTGCCGAGCCTGGGCAATCTGAAGGAAAACTTCCGGACCCTTGGCTTCGATCCCGGCCACGACTACAGCATTCCCTATCTCTGGGGCACCACCGGCTACAGCTACGATACCGCGAAGGTGCCGGGCGGCAGGCTGGAAGAAAGCTGGAAGCCGTTCTTCGAACCACCAGCCGAGCTGAAAGGCAAGGTGGTGGCGCTGAACTCCATCGAGGAACTATTCATTCCCGCCACCTACTACCTCGGCATCGACGAATGCACCGAGGACGCCAGGGAAGCGCAGAAGGTCCTCGACCTGCTGCTCAGGCAAAAGCCGGCGCTGGCCATGTACAACAGCGACGGCACCATCGAGCGCATGGCCGCCGGCGAGGTCGCCATGCACCAGCAGTGGAACGGCGCCTTCCACCGCGCCCACGCCCAACGCGCCAGCCTCGAATACGTCTATCCGAAGGAAGGCATCCGGCTGTTCATCGACAACTTCGCGATTCCGCGCGACGCCAGCAACGTCAAGGAAGCCCACGTCTTCATCGACTGGATGATGCGCCCGGAGAACATCGCCGCCGCCTCCAACTTCGCCAAGTACAACAACGCCATCGTCGGCTCGGAGAAATTCATGGAGAAGGCACTGTTCGACGACCCGGCGATCAACACTCCGCAGGACAAGCTCGACCGCCTGAAGCCATTCAAGCTCTGCTCGCCGAAAGCCCTGGCGCTGCGCAGCAAGGTCTGGACCAAGCTTAAGAAATGATCGACGCGGCGCTGGCGGCCAGCTCGCGCCAGCGCTGGCCGGCCAGCCAGTTTGGCCATCTCGATCCCTTTTTGACCGTCTACAGGGTTCTCCCCGGCGAAACCGGATTGCTAGAGTCGAACCGCGCCCTCCTCGAGGGGTCGCCCGGAGCCGCGGAAACGGCGCCGGCAGAGCCCAAGGGAACCTCGCGACCGCGAGCTAGAAATCCAACAAGAACGCTTCCTGAGAACGCCATGAACACTATCGACGCCCCAACGCCCGTGCCCGCACACGCCGCGCGCCCTCTCGTCACTGCCATTTCCACCGACCCGGCGGAAACCCCAGCGGTTTTCCACTAGCCCGTCCATTCACCCGGCGCAGGAAAGGTCCGCCCACGCGGCCGCCTGCGGGATCGATACGGCATTTCGCGAGGAGCGGAACATGGCCAGCCAACGCAACAACGGCATCCTCATCGGCGGCAAGCGCCCCGAGTACGTCCACAGCGCCCAGGGTACCGGCCTGCGGCGCATCCTCGGGCTCCCCGCCCTGGTCTTCTTCGGGCTGGTCTACATGGTTCCGCTGACCATGTTCACCACCTACGGGGTAGTCACCGAGATCACCGGCGGTCGTACCGCCAGCGCCTACCTGATCACCCTGGCGGCGATGCTCTTCACCGCCTTTTCCTACAGTTTCATGGTGAAGAAATATCCCATCGCCGGCTCGGCCTATTCCTATACCAGCCTCAGCTTCGGCCCCTGCGTCGGCTTCCTCGCCGGCTGGTCGCTGCTGCTCGACTACCTGTTCCTGCCGATGATCAACTACCTGCTCATCGGCCTGTTCCTCAACATCGCCTTCCCGATGGTGCCGGCCTGGGTCTTCGTGCTCGCGGCGATCGGCCTGGTCACCGTGCTCAACGTGATCGGCATCAGCTCGGTGGCCGGCATGAGCAACGTGATCGTCGGCGCCCAGTTCGTCTTCGCCGTGGTGTTCGTCGCCATGGCGGTCAAGCACCTGGCCGGCATCCCCTCGCTGGACCTGAGCCTGCCCTTCGTCGGCGACGGCAGCCAGCCGGGCTTCGCCCCGTTGATGGCCGGCGCGGCGGTGCTGTGCCTGTCGTTCCTCGGCTTCGACGCGGTCTCGACCCTGGCCGAGGAAACCCGCGACCCGCAACGCGACATCCCGCGCGCCATCGTCATCACCACGGTCGGCGCCGGCCTGCTGTTCACCGTGCTGGCGGTCTTCAGCCAACTGGTGTTCCCCGGCAGCGTATTCCAGGACGCCGAGTCGGCGGCCAACGAAGTGATGCTGGCGGCCGGCGGCAAGTTCCTCGCCAGCTTCTTCACCGCCGCCTACGTCGCCGGCGCCGCCGGCTCGGCGCTGGCCTCGCAGGCCTCGGTGTCGCGCATCCTCTACAGCATGGGCCGCGACGGCATCCTGCCGCGGCGCGTGTTCGGCAGCCTCTCGGAGCGCTTCAAGACGCCAGTGATCGCGATCCTGGTGGTCTCGGTGATTTCCCTGCTGGCGGTGGTCATCGACCTCACCACCCTGGCCTCGATGATCAGCTTCGGCGCGCTGGTGGCGTTCTCCGCGGTGAACCTGGCGGTGATCCGCAGCTACCTGCTGCTCGACGGCCGCCGCGCCCCGCGCGACCTGCTGCGCTACGGGCTGGTGCCGGCCATCGGCCTGGGCCTGACCCTGTGGCTGTGGACCAGCCTCTCGGCGCTGACCCTGGTGATCGGCCTGACCTGGTTCGCCGCCGGCCTCGCCTACCTGGCGTTGCATACCGGCGGTTTCCGCCGCAAGGCGCCGACCGTGACCTTCTCCGAACAGAACTGAGCCCGGGAGCCCGACATGCTGACCATCTACAGCGACGACCATCGCCTGCACCACGGCCGGCACGAACTGATCGGCGGCCAGTTCACCCCCTGCTTCGAAAAACCCAGCCGCGCCGACATGGTCCTCGACCGCGTGAAGGCCGTCGGCCTCGGCGAAGTCCGCGCACCGCGCGACTTCGGCCTGGAACCGATCCGCCGGGTGCACAGCGAGGGTTTCGTGCGTTTCCTGCAGAACGCCTGGCAGGACTGGCTGGCCACCGGCCGCAGCCACGACATGCTGCCGATCGCCTGGCCGACCCGACGCCTGCGGCAGACGGAGCCGGACAACATCGACGGTCGCCTCGGCTACTACTCCTTCGACGCCGGCGCGCCGATCACCGCCGGGACCTGGCAGGCGATCACCAGTTCGGCCAACGTCGCCCTCAGCGGCCAGTCCGAACTCGCCAACGGCGCGCGCTCGGTATTTTCGCTCTGTCGCCCGCCGGGCCACCACGCCGCGGCCGACTACATGGGCGGCTATTGCTTCTTCAACAATGCCGCCATCGCCGCCCAGGCCTTCCTCGACCGGGGCGCCGGACGGGTGGCGATCCTCGACGTCGACTACCACCATGGCAACGGCACCCAGGACATCTTCTACGACCGCGCCGATGTGCTGTTCACCTCGATCCACGGCGACCCGCGCTTCGAATACCCCTATTTCCTCGGCTACGCCGACGAGAAGGGCAACGGCGTCGGCACCGGCTACAACCTCAACTACCCACTGGCGGCCGGCAGCGACTGGGCGACCTGGAGCCAGGCGCTGCAGGCGGCGATCCGGCAGATCCAGGCCTATGCGGCGGACGTCCTGATCGTTTCCCTGGGGGTGGATACCTTCAAGGAGGACCCGATTTCCCAGTTCCGCCTGGACAGCCCCGACTACCTGCGCATGGGCGAAGCCATCGGCAAGCTCGGCCTGGCCACGCTGTTCGTGATGGAGGGAGGCTACGCGGTGGAGGAAATCGGGATCAACGCGGTGAACGTGCTACAGGGTTTCGAAGGGGTTCACCGGTAAGCCCGCCCGCAACTTCGCCCGGTCGGAACGCGAAACGGCCCGCCTCCCGGAAGAGAGGCGGGCCGTTTCGATTCAGGGCCTTACTTGATCACTTCGACGAACTCGACGTCGATCTCACGGCCGACCAGGTCGCGGTCGACTTCGCCGGTCAGCTTGACCCGGGTCTTGTCGTTGATTTCCATCGGCGGGAAGTCTTCGTCGTCGATCTCGACCTTCATGCTGCCGGTGGCATCACGGAACTCGTAGATGTCGCCCTTGATGCGCTTGACGATGGTGCCCTGGAGGACCACCGGGGTGTCGTCGGCGGCTTCCAGCGCGGCCTTCACCGTGGTGGTGGTCGGGGTAGCGCCCGGGCCGGTATAGCCGGCGGCCAGGGTGACGGTGGAGAACAGGCCGATGGCAGCGATGAGGGGCAGATGACGAAGTTTCATGGGTAACGCCTCGTAGTTGGTTTCGATGGGTCCAGGCTACGAAGCCTTGCTGAAACCAGGCTTAATCGGCGCTTAAGCGAAGCTTAATCGGCGTCGCTGGTGGCCAGGCGCTCGCCGCTCTTCTTGCGGAACACGTAGAACAGGTTCGGCTCGCTGACCATGTAGATGGTGCCCTTGTCGTCGATGGCCACCCCTTCGGCGCGCGGGATCTTGCTGTCCAGGCCGTTGAAGCCGCCGAGCAGGCTGATGAAGCTGACCGGCTCGCCCTTCTCGTCCAGCTCCAGCAGCAGATGCGATTCGGCCGACAGCACCAGCGTATGCCCGGTACGCGGGTCGACGCTGAGCGCCGAGACATTGCGCATGTACAGGTCGTCGCTCGGTAGCGCGGTCATCGCCCCGCTCAGGCTCGGCCCGCCGTCGCTCTTCCAGCTGAACAGGGTCATCGGATCGCGCTCCTTGCTCAGCAACAGACGCTGCTGGCGCGGATCCCAGGCGATGCCCTCGAAGCCCTTGTTCTTCTTGCCGATATTGCCCAGCGGGAATTCGGCCAGGCTCTTGGTGCTCAGCTCGGCGGTCTGCGGGTCGACATGGAAGATGGTCAGGGTATTGCGGCGCTCGTCGGTCACCGCGACGTTGCCGTTCTCCAGCACCGCCACGCCTTCGGGATTGCTCAGGCCGAGCAGCGGGATGGTGCGCAGCACGTCGCCGGTGAGCGACAGCTCCACCAGCAGCGGCCGCTTGCCGGTAACGGTGAACAGGGTCCTGGTTGCCGGGTTGTAGGCCAGGTCCGAGGTTTCTTCCTCCTCCAGGCCCTGCAACGGCTTGGCGTCGATCACCACCCGATAGCCCGGCAGCCAGATGCTTTCGTCGCGCTGCTGCTGGCTGGCCTGGCTTTCCTTCCACCACAGGCCGGCGCGATCGTCCCAATGCATGACGATGGTCAGCACCACGCCGACGAGCACGACGAACGCCGGCAGCAGCCAGCGGAAACGGGGAAGCTTGGAGGCAAGGGACATGGGCGAGGCTCGACTGTTTGGCCAGGTGTTTTCTTGGGCGTCGCCATGAAAGGGCATTGCCCCCGGCCTGTCAATCGAAGCGTCGGCCAGCCGACCGACAGTCGCTTCCGCTGCCGGTGCTAGGGAAGTCGGCCGCCCCCGGCGGCCGCAGCGGTTCAGAGCACGCGGGTCTCGAAACGGCTGGCGCCCGGCAATTCGAGCAGCAACTCGTCGCCGCTGTTCAGCGGCCCGACCCCGGACGGCGTGCCGGTCAGCACCACATCGCCGGCCTGTAGCGAGAAATGCCCGGCGATGTGCTGGATCAGCGGCACGATCGGATTGAGCATGTCGCGGCTGTTGCCGTCCTGGCGTACCTCGCCGTTGATGGTCAGGCGGATGCCGATGTCGGTCGGGTCGGGGAACTGGTCGGCGTTCACGAACGGCGACAGCACGCCGGCGCCATCGAAGCTCTTTGCCAGCTCCCAGGGCAGGCCCTTTTCCTTCAGTTTCGCCTGGACCTCGCGCAAGGTCAGGTCCAGCGCCGGCGCATAGCCGGAGATCGCGTCGAGGACCTCCTCGCGGCTCGGCTTGCGCGACAGCGGCTTGCCGATCAGCACGGCGATTTCCGCCTCGTAGTGTACCGAGCCGCGCTCCTGCGGCAGGCTCAGCCCGCCGCTCACCGGCACCACGCAGGAGCCGGGCTTGATGAACAGCAGCGGCTCGGTGGGAACCGGGTTGTTCAGTTCCTTGGCGTGTTCGGCGTAGTTGCGCCCGACGCAGACCAGCTTGCCCAGGGGGAAGTGGATCGGGGTGCCGTCGATATATTGATGCTGGTAACTCATTTACCGACTCCTGAACGGGTGGAAAGGCATCCGTGGCGCCCGCCACAGACGAGAAGGGCCGGATGACCGGCCCTCTGCGTTGCGAAACCTGCTACTCGGCGAAGATCTTGCCGGGATTCATGATCCCGTTGGGGTCGAACACCGCCTTCAGTGCCTTCATATAGGCAATTTCGGTTTCCGAGCGGGTGTAGGTCAAGTAGTCGCGCTTGGTCATGCCCACGCCATGCTCGGCGGAAATCGAGCCGTTGTACTTCTCGACGGTCTCGAACACCCACTTGTTGACGGTCGCGCACCTGGCGAAGAACTCGTCCTTGCCGAGGTTTTCCGGCTTGAGGATGTTCAGGTGCAGGTTGCCGTCGCCGATGTGGCCGAACCACACCACCTCGAAGTCCGGGTAGTTGGCCTCGACGATGGCGTCGATGTCCTTGAGGAAGGCGGGCACCCGGGAAACCGTGACCGAGATGTCGTTCTTGTACGGCGTCCAGTGGGAGATGGTCTCGGAGATGTACTCGCGCAGCTTCCATAGGTTCTGCAACTGCTGCTCACTCTGGCTCATCACCCCGTCCAGCACCCAGCCTTGCTCGACGCAGTGCTCGAAGGTGGCCAGCGCCTCGTTGGCGACTTCCTCGGTGGTCGCCTCGAACTCCAGCAGAGCGTAGAACGGGCAGTCGGTCTCGAACGCCCGCGGTACGTCGCCACGGGCCAGGACCTTGGCCAGGGCCTTGTCGGAGAAGAACTCGAAGGCGGTCAGGTCGAGCTTGCTCTGGAAGGCGTGCAGCACCGGCATGATCGAGTCGAAGTCAGGCGCGCCGAGGACCATCGCCGTGAGGTTCTTCGGCGTGCGCTCCAGGCGCATGGTCGCCTCGACCACGAAGCCCAGGGTGCCTTCGGCGCCGATGAACAGCTGGCGCATGTCGTAGCCGGTGGCGTTCTTGATCAGGTCCTTGTTCAGCTCGAGCAGGTCGCCCTTGCCGGTGACGACCTTCATCCCGGCCACCCAGTTACGGGTCATGCCGTAGCGAATGACCTTGATCCCGCCGGCATTGGTGCCGATATTGCCGCCGATCTGGCTGGAACCGGAAGAAGCGAAATCAACCGGGTAGTACAGGCCGTTTTCCTCGGCGAAGGTCTGCAGTTGCTTGGTAACCACGCCGGGCTGGCAGACCACGGTGCGGTCGAAGGCATTGAAGTCGAGGATCCGGTTCATGTAGTCGAAGGCCACCACGACTTCGCCGTTGGCCGCCACGGCCGCGGCGGAGAGCCCGGTACGGCCGCCCGACGGGACCAGACCGACCTTGTGCTGGTTGGCCCAGCGGACGATCGCCTGGACCTGCTCGACGCTCTTGGGGAACACGATGGCCAGCGGCGCAGGGGCGAAATGCTTGGTCCAGTCCTTGCCGTAGGCGTCCAGGGAGGCGGCGTCGTCGAGCAGCTTGCCAGGCTCGACCAGGGGCTTGAGCGATTCGATCAGGGCTTCGCGGGTCATTCGGGAACTCTCAAATGATTCATGGTCGCCCTGAGAACAACTCAGGTCGCAACCGGGCAAGGAAAAGGGAGAACATGCTAGCATACGCCCCCCGCGCTTAGTGCCTCTGGGCGCCGAGTTGCGGGTGCCGGCCAGCGCCGGCCGGACCCGCTTCGCGCAGTTCGCTTTCCAGCCACTTCCTCCGGGACAACAGGTTTACGCAGATGAGCAAGACCTCTCTCGACAAGAGCAAGATCAAGTTCCTTCTTCTCGAAGGTGTCCACCAGAACGCCGTGGACACGCTGAAGGCCGCCGGCTACACCAACATCGAGTACCTCAAGACCGCGCTTTCCGGCGATGAGCTGAAGGAAAGGATCGCCGATGCGCACTTCATCGGCATTCGCTCCCGCACCCAGCTGACCGAAGAGGTCTTCGACTGCGCGAAGAAACTGATCGCGGTCGGCTGCTTCTGCATCGGCACCAACCAGGTCGACCTCAACGCCGCTCGCGAACGCGGTATCGCCGTGTTCAACGCGCCCTACTCGAACACCCGCTCTGTGGCTGAGCTGGTACTGGCCGAGGCGATCCTGCTGCTGCGCGGCATCCCGGAAAAGAACGCTTCCTGCCATCGCGGCGGCTGGATCAAGAGCGCGGCGAACTCCTTCGAGATCCGTGGCAAGAAGCTCGGCATCGTCGGCTACGGTTCGATCGGCACCCAGCTCTCGGTACTCGCCGAGGCCCTGGGCATGCAGGTGTTCTTCTACGACACCGTGACCAAGCTGCCGCTGGGCAACGCGGTGCAGATCGGCAGCCTGCACGAGCTGCTGGGCATGTCCGACATCGTCTCGCTGCACGTTCCCGAACTGCCCTCCACCCAGTGGATGATCGGCGAGAAGGAAATCCGCGCGATGAAGAAGGGCGGCATCCTGATCAACGCCGCGCGCGGCACCGTGGTCGAGCTGGACCACCTGGCCGCCGCGATCAAGGATGAGCACCTGATCGGCGCCGCCATCGACGTGTTCCCGGTCGAGCCGAAATCCAACGACGAGGAATTCGCCAGCCCGCTGCGTGGCCTGGACCGGGTGATCCTGACCCCGCACATCGGCGGCTCCACCGCCGAGGCACAGGCCAACATCGGCCTGGAAGTGGCGGAGAAGCTGGTCAAGTACAGCGACAACGGCACCTCGGTGTCCTCGGTCAACTTCCCCGAAGTGGCCCTGCCGTCGCACCCCGGCAAGCACCGCCTGCTGCACATCCACGCCAACATCCCCGGCGTGATGAGCGAGATCAACAAGGTCTTCGCCGACAACGGCATCAACGTTTCCGGCCAGTACCTGCAAACCAACGATAAGGTCGGCTACGTGGTGATCGACGTCGACGCCGAGTACTCCGACCTGGCCCTGGAGAAACTCCAGCAGGTCAACGGCACCATCCGTAGCCGCGTGCTGTTCTAAGACAGCGCCCGGCGGAAAGGAAAAGGAGGCCCAGCGGCCTCCTTTTTCGTTTCCGTCACTTGACGGTAACGGTGATCTTCTCCGACTCCACGGTCGGCTCCAGCGGCACGTGGTTCTTGTCGCCCACCAGCAGTTGCAGGGTGTGCTTGCCCGGCGGCAGGGTGATCTCGGTTTCGGTCTGGCCCTTGCCGAAGTGGCGGATGTTGTCGGTCATCGGCAGCGGCAGGTTCATCGCCGGCTGCTCCTTCAGGTCCACCAGCAGGTGATGGTGGCCGGTATCCGGCATGTCGACGCCGGCCGGCGCCACGCCCATGCCTTTCAGGCCGAATTTCACGGTGAAGGTCTTGTCGACGGTTGCACCATCGGCCGGCGTGATGAAATACACTTTCGCCCCTTCGGGCGCCTTAGTCCGAGGCAGGTCGGCAGCCATCAGGCTGGCGGATGCGCCGAACATCAGGGCGGCTAGACCGAGGCAAGGCAATGTCACTCTCATGGGAGTCTCCTGTTTTCACTTCCGTTAGCACCCGGGAAACGCCACTGGACGGAATTTCCCCGGCACTCTTCGTGCCTTCCGAATCAGGGAAAGGCATCGCTGGCACAGCGATTTCCACTGCGAAGCCCGTGGTAGAGCGGCGCTCGCGCACATAATCCGGGTCAATGCCCGCAACCCCTGGAAAGACCGCATGCAACCCAGTAGGTTCGCGATTGTCCAGGACGCGGGCCCGGCTAAGCTGAACGAACAGCATAGGCCCGACCGACGTTCATTCCCACCCGAGGAGTACTACATGCGATTTCTGCCCCGCCTGCTGATGCTGGTATCCCTGGCCGCCCCGCTGGCCCATGCCGAGCTGCTCGACGACGTCCACCAGCGCGGCGCCCTGCGCATCGCCCTGGAGGGCACCTATCCGCCGTTCAACTTCAAGCAGGGTGGCAAGCTCACCGGCTTCGAGACCGAACTGGGCGAACTGCTGGCCGCCGAGCTGGAGGTCAAGCCGGAATTCGTCACCACCGAATGGAGCGGCATCCTCGCCGGCCTGCAGAGCGGCAAGTACGACATCGCGCTGAACCAGGTTTCGGTGAACGAGCAGCGGCGCAAGGTCTTCGACTTCAGCGAGCCGTACACCATCTCCAGCGCCCAGTTGATCGTGCGCGCCGACGACACCCGCCAGTTCAGGTCGCTGGAAGACCTCAAGGGCCTCAAGCTCGGCGTCGGCCAGGGCACCAACTACGCCGACCTGGCGAAGTCGGTGGCCGGGATCAACGTGCGCACCTATCCGGGCGCCCCGGAATACCTGCAGGACCTGGCCAGCAAGCGTATCGACGCGGCGCTCAACGACCGCCTGCTGATCCCCTTCGCCATCCGCGAGGCCAAGCTGCCGGTCAAGCCCGGCGCGGCGGTGGGACCGGTGGCGAACATGGCGATTCCCTACCGGAAGAACAACCCGAAGTTCGGCGAGGCGCTGAACGCGGCGCTGGAGAAGATCAAGGCCGACGGCCGCTTCGCCAAATTGTCGGAAAAGTGGTTCGGCCTGGACGTCAGCCAGCCGCCGAAGTGAGTTCCCGCCCGAACGGGGGAAGCGGCCGCGTCCGAGGGACGCGGCCGTCGTGTTTGTCGATGGAGTGTTGAATGAATTCGCTGCAGAAATTGCTCGAATGGCTCGCCAACCTGGTCGAGCTGCTCGGGATGGCCTGGCCCTTCCTGCTCCAGGGCGCGATGTATACCGTGCTGTTCGCCGCGGTATCGATGGTCCTGGGCCTGGTCCTCGGCTTCAGCGTCGCGGTGGCCCGGGTGACCAAGGTGCCGGTGGTCTCGCAGATCGCCGCGGTCTACGTCAGCGCCTTCCGCGGGACGCCACTGCTGGTGCAGATCTTCGTCCTGTACTACGGGCTGCCGAGCGTCGGCATCGAGTTCACCCCGGTCACCGCGGGCATCCTGGCGCTGACCCTGAATGTCGCGGCCTATCTCTCGGAGTCCATGCGCGGGGCGATCCTCGGCATCGACAAGGGACAATGGGAAGCCGGGCTCTCGGTCGGCCTGACCTGGGGCCAGACCCTGTGGAACATCATCACTCCGCAGGCCCTGCGCCTGGCGGTGCCGAGCCTGTCGAACAGCCTGATCAGCCTGATCAAGGACACTTCGCTGATCTCCGTGATCACCGTGACCGAGCTGATGCTGGCGACCAAGGAGGTCATCGCCGAGACCTTCCAGCCGCTGCCGCTCTATCTCGCCGCCGCCGGGATCTACTGGCTGCTTTCGGCGCTCTTCGAGCGTGTGCAGAAAGCCCTGGAGAACCGCCTGACCGCGCCGCTGCGGCGCTGAGCGTTCAGCCGCCGGCGTCGAGGCCGGCCAGGCAGACCGCGGCGCGGTCCAGCTCGTCTTCGTTGAAGACCAGCACGCCCATGCGCTTGAGGGCGGCGGCGGTGACGCCCTCGCCGGCGACCCGGCTGCCGTTGAAGCGGCCGTCGTAGTTCTCCAGGTTGCCGCAGGAAGGACTGCGCGCCTTGAGCACGGCCATCCGGATGTCATGGCGGCGGACCAGCTCCACTGCCGCCTCCGCACCCAGCAGGAATGCTTCGCTGACATCCTCGCCGTCGACGGTGAAGACCCGGTTCAGCCGGTCCAGCACTTCGCCGCCCTGGCCGCCGGGGATCTCCGCTGGCGGGCGGGGCGTCGGCAGGCCGCCGGCGACCTCCGGGCAAAGGGCGACGATCCGCCCCTGCGCATGCCAGCGCGAGAGCAGGTCGAACGGGCCATGGCTGCCACCGTCGTAGCGCACCAGGTGGCCCAGCAGGCAACGGCTGACCAGAACCTTCTGCATGGATGCTCCACCCCTTTGACAGGCACACAGAGTAGCCTGCCGCTCACCGATGGTCACGCCCGGTAACAGTAGCCGGGAAGCACCGGGGAAACCCGCCCTCGACCCAACCGGAGTTAGGCCTCGCGGTAGCGCTCCAGCGCCCGTATGGCGGGCACCAGGGCTATTTCTTGCCGATCCTTAGGATAGAACTGCGGGCGGCCCATGGCGAACCTCCGCCGCCCCGAGCAGACTGGCTTCCCGCGCAACCGCGAAGGACCCGCCCGTCATGCTCCCGACCCGCTCGCTTCTACCGTTTTTCCTGGCCCCCGCGCTGCTCGCCAGCGCTGCCAGCCAGGCGGCCATGGAGGCCCTGGACAACGACAGTCTCAGCCAGGTCACCGGCCAGGCCGGCATCAGCCTGCGCCTGGACCTGCGCGCCGGCGCGGCCAGGGTCGCCTGGGTGGACGACGGCGGCAGCCTCTCGCTGCGCAACCTGGTGATCGACAACGGCTGCGTGAAGGCCGGCGACTGCCCGGACGGGCGCGGCGGCAACATCCCCCTGGGTGCCGCCCAACTCGGCCTGAGCCTGCCGATCTTCGGCGTCGAGCAGCCGACCCTGGCACTGGACGTGACCACCGGCAGCGGCGGCGGGCAGCAACTGGCGATCAGCCTGCCGGACCTCGCCACCATCAACGACCAGTTGATCGCCAGCGGCCTGCCGGCGCAGCGCATCCGCCTGCGGGTGGCCAGCGACCTGTACATCGGCGACAACTCGATCGGCCGCATCGAACTGCGCGACATCACCGACCTGCGCGGCACGATCAAGGTCTGGGGTCACTGAGGCGGCGACCCCGCCGAGGGTTCAGGAGAGTTGCAGGAGGGATTCGTTGCGCCGGCGGAACCAGCCGGTCAGCGACAGCCGGTCGCGGCTGGCGGGCATGACTTCGTGCTCGGTGCCGGCGGACATGAACACCACCAGGCTACCGCCCGTCGGCTGGATGTCCACCTGCCGCTGCGGCAGGTGCAGGCGCAGCGCGCCGCCATGCTCGGGCAACCAGGCATCGTTGAGGTAGAGAACCGCGGAGACGGTGCGTGCGTCGTCGTCGCGGAAACGATCGACATGCTTCTGGTAATAGGCGCCCGGCGGGTACAGCGCGAAGTGGCACTCGAAATCCTCGAGGCCGAGGAACAGCGAGGCGTTGAGCGCCTGGCGCAAGCTGTCCATCACCCCCAGGTATTCGTCGCAGGCCACGGATTCTCCGGGCTCCAGCCATTGCGTGAGGTCGCCGCGGATGCCTTCGCGGATCACCTGGCCGTCGCCGCGGCCGATCGCCGCCGGGGTCAGGTCGCCCGCGACCGCACGGATGCGGCACTCTTCGGCCAGTCTGGTGGTCAGACGCTCAGGCATGAAGATGCTCTGGTGCGACCAGCCCTGGTCGACCAGTTCATCGACGATGCGATGCAGGAGTGGATGATTGACGTTGATGTGCATTGTCCATTGTAGCGTGCCGCCCCGGTGTCTCGACAAGCGGTCCGCCGCATGTCGACAATAGCGCCCCATGGACGGCACCACCCGAACGACGAGGCTTTCGCCGCCAAAGGAGTATCAATGCGCGCTTTGCTCGCCTTCGCTTTACTGCTGGTTGGTCTGCCCGCCCTGGCCGACCCTTATCAACGCCTGTACCAGGCCGCTGGCTGGCCCGACCAGCGCGCGCATTTCAGCGATGCCCTGGACGCGGCGCAGAAGCGCTACCAGGACAAGCTGCCACCCGCGCTCTACCAGACCCTGGTGGACAACAGCAATCGCCGCTTCGCCCCGGCCGAAGTCGACCAGCGCGCCCTCAACGGCCTGCGCGAGAACCTGCCGGACAGCGCCAGCCCGCTGAATTTCTTCGAGTCGCCGCTGGGACGCAAGGTGGTCGCCGCCGAGGTGCTCGCCACCCGCCGCGACCAGTTGCTCCAGCACAGCAACGGCCTGCCACGGCAGACCGCCAGCGAGCCACGCCGGGCCCTGGTCAAGCGCCTGGCCCAGGTCCTTCCGGCCCGAGAGGCCGGTGCGGAAGTCAGCCTGGCCCTGGCCGGGGTCGCCGCCGACAGCCTCAGCCAGATGCTTCCGGGCCTCCCCGGCCTGCTTGGCGGCGGACAGACCGGCCAGTTGCTGGAAGGCCAGCGCCAGCGCCTGGTACAGCAGATCGGCGCGGACCTGGAGAACACCCTGCTGTATGTCTACCGCGATCTCTCCGACGCGGAACTCACCCAGTACGTGAACTTCGCCGAGTCGCCGGCCGGCCGCAGCTACTACCAGGCGGCCCTGGCCGCGCTGAAAGCCGGCCTGGCGGTGGACCAGGCGGTCGCCCCCTGATCGCCGCGGGGCCTGGAACTCAGGCCCCCAGCGCGTCGCTCAGGAAATCGAAATAGCGCCGCCGCAGCCCCTCGCTTTCGTTCGCCAGGTGATGGCGCGCCTCTTCCAGCAACAGTATCCGCGGCTCGTCGAATTTCTCCCGCAGCACCTTCAGGCCATGGCGCCAGTCCACCGTCTCGTCGGACTCGCCCTGCACCACCAGGGGGCTCAGGGCACGCCGAGGCGCCCGCTCGATGCGCGGCACCCAGCGGGTCAGCGCGCCGACCCAGGCGGTCGGCAGGGTGCGCGGCTGCAACGGATCGTGCTCGCGGAGGAAGTCGAGGAACTGCGGATCGCTGGAGTTCTCCGAGAAGCGCCGCGGGATCGAATCGACGAAAGGACTCAGCAGGCGGTAGCTGAGCTTCGACCAGCCCCAGGCGCGCGGACGCACCAGCGGCGCCAGGAGAATCGTCTCGCCCAGCTCGGGACGTTCGCCGCCGTGCAGCAGGTAGTCCAGCAGGATCGCCCCACCGGTGCTTTGTCCGCAGAGGTGCCAGGGCGCCGCCAGGTCGAGTTCGGCAGCCTGGCCCAGCAGGCCTTCGAACACCGCCTGGTATTCGGCGAAGTCGCGGATGCTGGCCCGCTCGCCTTCGGACAGGCCATGCCCCGGCAAGTCGCAGGCGAGCACCGAGAAGCCCATGCCCAGCGCCCAGTCGACCACGTGCCGATACAGTCCCATGTGGTCGTAATAGCCATGCATCAGCAACAGGCTGCCGCGCGCTTCCGGCAGCAGCCAGGCCTGCACCGCCAGGCGGCGCCCATCGACCGCCATGCTGCCGAGCCGCGCTTGCAGGCGCGGATGGCGGGAGCGCAGGTCCAGGCCGTAGTAGGCCTGGTAGGCGAGGACGGCGGCGTCCGCCTCGGCCGCGGCCAAGGGTCGCAGGTGCTGGCGCAGGTAATCGGGGTTGAAGGCTTCTGACATCGGCGGTTCCGGGCTGCAATCGATTCGTGGCCGGGCCACGGGCGAAACCCAGGGATATTCAGCTGCGCGCGAACACATGGCAAGCTTGGCACCCGTTTTCCGTGTGAATGCCATGACTCCCCGCCGCAAGACGCTCCTCGTCAGCCTGGTCGGCCTGCTCTGGGCCGGCGGCCTGCTCGCCGCCTACTGGTGGTTCGAGATCCGCTACATCCGCCCGTTCAGCGAGCAGACCACCCTGTTCTCCGGCGACAGCCTGCGCCTGCCGGCCGAGCTGGCCGGGCCGGGGCCGATCCGCCTGGTGCATTTCTGGGACCCGGCCTGCCCCTGCAACGTCGGCAACCAGCAGCACCTCGGCGAGCTGATCGAACGCTTCGCCGGCAAGGGCGTGGAGTTCCATGTCCTGCAGAAGCCTGGCAGCCAGGGCCGCCTGCCGGACAACCTGGCCGCCCTGCGCGCCCTCGCCGGTCTGCCCGGTTCCGAGCAGTTGCCGGCCAGCCCGGCCGTGGCGATCTGGGACCGCGACGGCCGCCTGGCCTACTTCGGCCCCTATAGCGAGGGCGCGGTATGCACCTCCAGCAACAGCTTCATCGAACCGATCCTCGAAGCGCTGCTGCAGGGACGTCCGGTGGATGCCACCCATACCCTCGCCGTGGGTTGCTACTGCCCCTGGACCCCGGAAAAAGGCTGACCTGGCTCAACACCGGGCCTTCCGGAGGGGGCGCCGGACGGCGTAGCGGCTACACTGCCCGGGTCGGCCCACGAGGGGCCGTTGCCGAACCAAGGAGTCGCTGCATGTCCCTACGTCCCACCCTCGCCCTGCTCGCCCTCGTCAGCCTGCCGCTGATGGCCGCCCAGAACGACCCTCAGCCCAGCAGCAAGGAACTGATGAAGGAGCACCAGGCGCAGATCCAGAACGACCTGGCCGACGTCGACTACAAGCGCAAGCGCATCGTCGAGGCCAACATGAACCTCACCGACCAGGAAGGCGAGAAGTTCTGGCCGATCTACAACACCTACCGCACCGAGTCGGACAAGCTCAGCAAGGAAACCCTCAAGCTCCTGCTCGACTACGCCCAGGCCTACAACAGCGGCAACGTCAGCGACGACCAGGCGAGCACGCTGATCGAGCGTGTCGACGACCTCCAGGAGGACCGTCTGGAACTGCGCGACAAGTACGTCAAGCGCATCGCCAAGAACGTCTCGCCCAAGCGCGCCATGCGCTTCCTGCAGATCGAGATCCAGCTCGACGCCATCGCCACCCTGGAGATCGGCCGTCAGGTACCGCTGGTCGAGTAACCCTCTTCCCGCTTCGCCAGCCGCGCCCTGTATTGCTCCGGGGGCGCGGCGTGCCAGCGGCGAAAGGCCCGGTAGAACGGCGACAGCTCGGCGAACCCGCAAGCCTTGGCCACCTCGCGGATGGCGCAACCGGCCAACAGCATCTCGCTCGCCCGCTGCCGGCGAACCTCATCGCGAACCTGCCGGAAACTCGCTCCGCCAGCGGCCAGCGCACGCTGCAAGGCGCCGCTGCCAAGACCCAGCTCCGCCGCGCACTGGCGCAAGCCATAGCCCTCCCCGAGGCGCAGCTCGATCAGGTAGCGCACGCGATTGAGCAAGCGGTTCTCGCTGAGTTCGCGGGTCTGTTCTTCCGCGTGGCGGGTCAGCACGCCATGCATGTCCGGATTGGCGTTGCGTGAAGGACGCCGCAGCAAGGCGGCGGAAAACACCAGGGCATCGTGCGGCCGCGAGAACAGCGGCAGCCTGCCGAACAACCGGCGGTGTTCGCCCAGCCGTGGCGGGGCTCGGTGGCGGAACTCGATGCGCTCGGCGACGAACTCGTCGTCGCTGATCAGCGCCAGCAGCTTGAGGAACAGCAGCATCAGGCATTCGATCTGCTGGCGCAGCGAGGCATAACCCAGGTAGTTGATGTCGAGGATCAACCTTGCCGTTTCCCCTTCGACCTCAAGGCGCGCGGCGAAACCGCCGGAGAGAATGTGCTGGAAACGCACGAAGCTGCGCAACGCCTCCTCCAGGTCGCGCGCGGACAGCAGCAGGTAGCCGACCACATCGAGCAGGCGCGGCTTCATTGCCTCGCCCAGGTGCAGGCCGATGTCGGCATCGCCGGTCACCGCCGCCAGTTCGGTCCAGAACAACGGGGCGTTGTCATGCACCAGGCGGCCGCCCAGGGTCGGCGGCGGCAGCGGGATACGCCGGTAGACGCTGCGGTAGACGCGGGTGGGGTCGAGTCCGAGGGCGTCCAGGGCTTCATACAACAGACGCCGCAACGTGGCGGAATGGGTCAGGGGGCTGGTAGACGGGTCGTCCTGCATGGCGGCTCCTCGCGATTGACCAAAGACTTCCAGGGTCCGAGCATTCGGTCAATGCCGCAGGCCGGCGGCATCCGCAGAATGCTCGGCACTACAACAAGGAGAAAGGATCGATGAAACGCACCCTGACCGTGATCGCCGTGGCGGTCGCCGCCGCGGCTGCCGGCGGCGCCTGGTACCTCCATGCCAAGCAGCCGCTCCGCAACGGCTCGCTCGCCCTGGCCCACCTGCAGGCGCCGGTCGACGTGCGCTACGACGAGCGCGGGGTTCCGCACCTGTACGCGCAGAACCAGACCGACCTCTACCGCGCCCTCGGCTACGTGCACGCCCAGGACCGCCTGTTCCAGATGGAAATGCTGCGGCGCCTGGCGCGCGGCGAGCTGGCCGAAGTGCTCGGACCCAAGCTGGTGGATACCGACCGTCTGTTCCGCACCCTGCGCATCCGCGACCACGCCGCCGAATACAGCGCCCGCCAGGACAAGCAGTCGCAGCCCTGGAAGGTGCTGGAGGCCTACCTGGACGGGGTCAACCAGTTCCAGGAAAACAACCCGGCGCCGCTCGAATTCGACCTGCTGGGCATACCCAGGCGTCCCTTCACCCCCGAAGACACCCTGAGCATCGCCGGCTACATGGCCTACAGCTTCGCCGCCGCCTTCCGCACCGAGCCGGTGCTGACCTACATCCGCGACGAACTGGGCAGCGACTACCTGCGCATCTTCGATCTCGACTGGCATCCGCAGGGCGTGCTGACGCCCTCCGGCGCACTGGGCGCCGGCGACTGGAAGGACCTTGGCGCCCTCGCCCGTATCAGCCAGCAGGCCCTGGAGGACGCCGGCCTGCCGCAGTTCGAGGGCAGCAACGCCTGGGTCGTCGCCGGCAGCCGCACCGCCAGCGGCAAGCCCCTGCTGGCCGGCGACCCGCATATCCGCTTCGCCGCGCCGGCGGTATGGTACGAGGCCCAGCTGAGCGCGCCCGGCTTCGAACTCTATGGCCACCACCAGGCGCTCAACCCCTTCGCCTCGCTGGGCCACAACCGCGCGTTCGGCTGGAGCCTGACGATGTTCCAGAACGATGACCTCGACCTCGTCGCCGAGAAGGTCAACCCGGACAACCCCAACCAGGTCTGGTACCAGGGCAAATGGGTCGACCTGCAGAGCGAGGAGCAGGAAATCGCGGTCAAGGGCGCCGCCCCAGTGAAGCTCACCCTGCGCCGCTCGCCCCACGGTCCGATCGTCAACGACGCGCTCGGCGCCAGCTCCGGCAAGACCCCGATCGCCATGTGGTGGGCTTTCCTCGAGACCGAGAACCCGGTGCTCGACGCCTTCTACCAGCTGAATCGCGCCGATACCCTGGCCAAGGCCCGCGCGGCGGCCTCGAAGATCCATTCGCCAGGACTCAACCTGGTCTGGGCCAATGCCGCCGGCGATATCGGCTGGTGGGCCTCGGCGGCCCTGCCGAAGCGGCCGGAGGGAGTGAACCCGAGCTTCATCCTCGACGGCAGCAAGGGCGAGGCGGACAAGTCCGGCTTCTATCCGTTCGCCGACAACCCGCAGGAGGAAAACCCGGCGCGCGGCTACATCGTCTCCGCCAACTTCCAGCCGGTCCCGGCCAATGGCCGGCCGATTCCCGGCTACTACAACCTGGCGGACCGCGGCCAGTGGCTGGATACCCAACTGGCCGACCGCGGCACCAAATGGAACCTGGACAACAGCCGCGCGCTGCAACTCGGCAATCGCACCGGCTACGCGCCACGCCTGCTCGCACCCTTGCTGCCGGTCCTGCGCGAGGTGGTCGACGACGCCGAAGGCAAGCGCCTGGTCGAGCAACTGGCGGCCTGGAAGGGCGACTACCCGGTCGACTCGACCGCCGCCACGCTGTTCAACCAGTTGCTGTTCCAGATTGCCGAGGGCGCCTTGCACGACGAACTGGGCGATGCCTTCTTCGACAGCCTGATCGCCACCCGCGCCATCGACAGCGCGCTGCCTCGGCTGGCTGGCGACGACGACTCGCCCTGGTGGGACGACCGCCGCACAGAGCGCCGGGAAACCCGCGCGGATATCGTCAGGACCGCCTGGAACGCCTCCCTCGCGCATCTGCGCGGCACCCTCGGCAACGACCCGTCCGGCTGGCTGTGGGGCAAGGCGCATACCCTGACCCACGAGCACGCCCTGGGCCAGCAAGCGCTGCTCAAGCGCCTTCTCAACGTCGGTCCGTTCGCCGCCCCCGGCACCCACGAGGTACCGAACAATCTGTCGGCGAAGATCGGCCCGGCCCCCTGGGCGGTCACCTACGGTCCATCGACCCGGCGCCTGGTGGACTTCGCCGACCCGACCCACAGCCTCGGCATCAACCCGGTCGGGCAGAGCGGCGTGCCCTTCGACGGCCACTACGACGACCAGGCCGAGGCCTACATCGAGGGCCACTACCTGCCGCAGCACTACGAGGAAAACGAGGTGAAGGCGAACAGCAAGGGCGTGCTGGTGCTGGAACCGAAGCGCTGAGCCGGCCGGCGTGGGGTCGGGCGAGTAGCCGCATGGTGGTTGTCCGCCGGATACAACGGGGTATCGGCGGATAACGCCTCGGGCGTCGCCCTACGGAGCGTAGCCAGGCATTTCCCGCCACCGACGCGCCAATGAAAAAGGCCACCCGCAGGTGGCCTTTTCTTTTCGGCGGAGGGCTCAGGCCGGGGTCGGCGAGCCTTTCTGCCAGTCGGTCGCGGTCTCTTCCATCGCCTGCTGGATCGCCCGGCGACGCCGCTCCTCGGCCTGGCGGGTGAAGTACCAGGCGAAGAAGGTGAACAGCGAAACGCTCAGCAGGATCAGGCTGGCCACCGCGTTGATCTCCGGCTTCACGCCCAGGCGTACCGCCGAGAACACTTCCATCGGCAAGGTGGTCGAGCCGGGTCCGGAGACGAAGCTGGCCAGTACCAGGTCGTCCAGCGACAGGGCGAAGGACATCATGCCGCCCGCCGCCAGCGAGGGCGCGATCATCGGGATGGTGATCAGCAGGAACACCTTCCAGGGCTTGGCGCCCAGGTCCATCGCCGCTTCCTCGATCGACAGGTCGAGTTCACGCAGGCGCGCCGACACCACCACCGCCACGTAGGACGAGCAGAAGCTGGTGTGGGCGATCCAGATGGTCACGATACCCCGCTCCTGCGGCCAGCCGATCAGTTGCGCCATGGCCACGAACAACAGCAGCAGCGACAGGCCGGTGATCACTTCCGGCATCACCAGCGGCGCGGTGACCATGCCGCCGAACAGCGTACGACCGCGGAAGCGCGGGATACGGGTGAGGACGAAGGCCGCCAGGGTGCCGAGGAGCACCGAGGAGAACGCCGTATAGAAGGCGATCTCCAGGGAGCGGCCGACCGAACTGACCAGTTGGGTGTTGTCCAGCAGGCCGACGTACCACTTCACCGACCAGCCGCCCCACACCGTCACCAGCTTGGAGGCGTTGAACGAATAGATCACCAGGATCAGCATCGGCAGGTAGATGAAGAGCAGGCCGACGATCAGCATGACGTTGGAGAAATTCCAGCGCTTCATACCTTGCCCTCCAGTTCTTTGGCCACGCTTCTGGATGGAGAGCCTGTTGAACGGGATACGGAGCGGGATACGCTGTGCTGGCTCATACCTTGCCCTCCAGTTCTTTGGCCTGGTTCTTGTTGAACAGGATGATCGGGATGATCAGGATCGCCAGCATCACCACCGCCAGGGCGGACGCCACCGGCCAGTCGCGGTTGTTGAAGAACTCCTGCCAGAGCACCTTGCCGATCATCAGGGTCTCGGGGCCGCCGAGCAGTTCCGGGATGACGAACTCGCCCACCGCCGGGATGAACACCAGCATGCAGCCGGCGATGATGCCGTTCTTCGACAGCGGCACGGTGATCTTCCAGAAGCTGGTGAAGTTACGCGCGCCCAGGTCGGAAGCGGCCTCCAGCAGGCTCGGGTCGTGCTTCACCAGGTTGGCGTAGAGCGGCAGGATCATGAACGGCAGGTAGGAATAGACGATGCCGATGTACACCGCGATGTTGGTATTGAGGATGGTCAGCGGCTCGCTGATGAGCCCCAGCCCCATCAGTACGCTGTTGAGCAGGCCGTTGTTGGAAAGGATGCCCATCCAGGCATAGACCCGGATCAGGATCGCCGTCCAGGTCGGCATCATGATCAGCAGCAGCAGGACGGTCTGCGAGGACTGGCTGGAGCGGGCGATGGCGTAGGCCATCGGGTAGCCCACCAGCAGGCAGATCAGGGTACTGATGAAGGCCATCTTCAGCGAGCCGAGGTAGGCATCGATGTAGAGCGGGTCATCGGTCAGCATCAGGTAGTTGCCGAGGTTGAGGAGCACCTGCAACTGCTGGTCCGCGTAGGCGAAGATCTCGGTGTAGGGCGGGATGGCCACGTCCGCTTCCGCCAGGCTGATCTTCAGCACGATGGCGAAGGGCAGCAGGAAGAACAGGAAGAGCCACAGGAACGGCACCCCGATGACCGCATGCCGCCCGGTGGGCATGCGCTTTTTCAGGCTGTTGGCGAATTTCATGACTGCAGTACCACGCCGCTGTCGTCGTACCAGCTGATGTACACCGACTGGTCCCAGGTCGGCCGGGCGACGTGGCGCTCGGCGTTGGCCATGAAGGCCTGGACGATCATCCCGGAGGCCAGCTTGATGTAGTACACCGAGTGGCCGCCAAGGTAGGCGATGTCGTAGACGGTGCCCTGGGCCCAGTTGTGCCCGGCGTGTTCCAGGTTGTCCGGCTTCTGCGCGCTGATCATCACCTTCTCCGGCCGCAGCGCGTAGGTGATGCGCTTGTCCTCGGCGCGGGTGCTGATGCCGTGGCCGATGTAGATCGGGTTCTCCAGCTGCGGGCAGGCGATCACCGCATGGTCCTGCACGTCCTCCACCAGCACGCCGTCGAACAGGTTGACGTTGCCGATGAACTCACAGACCAGGCGGCTCGCCGGGGTCTCGTAGATGTCCATCGGGCTGCCGATCTGCTCGATGCAGCCCAGGTGCATGATGGCGATGCGCTGGGCCATGGTCATGGCCTCTTCCTGGTCGTGGGTCACCATCACGCAGGTCACGCCGACGCGCTCGATGATCTCCACCAGTTCCAGTTGCATCTGCGAGCGCAGCTTCTTGTCCAGCGCGCCCATCGGCTCGTCGAGCAGCAGCAGCTTCGGCCGCTTGGCCAGCGAACGGGCCAGGGCCACCCGCTGGCGCTGGCCGCCGGAGAGCTGGTGCGGCTTGCGCTTGGCGTACTGGGTCATGTGCACCAGCTTGAGCATCTCGGCCACGCGCTCGTCGATCTCGGCCTTGGGCAGGCCGTCCTGCTTGAGGCCGAAGGCGATGTTCTGCGCCACGCTCATGTGCGGGAACAGCGCATAGGACTGGAACATCATGTTGATCGGTCGCTCGTAGGGCGGCAGGTCGGTGATGTCCTGGCCATCGAGGAAGATCCGCCCCTCGGTGGGCCGCTCGAAACCGGCGAGCATGCGCAACAGGGTGGATTTACCCGAGCCGGAGCCGCCGAGCAGGGCGAAGATCTCGCCCTTGTTGATGGTCAGGGACACGGTGTCCACCGCCAGCGTCTCGTCGAACTGCTTGGTTACCCGGTCGATCTTTACCAGCACCTCTTTCGGCTGCTGGTTGCCCTCTAGGGCTTTCTTGTAGGCACCGGAGGCTATCGCCATTACCACAACTCCCAAGTCGTTGAGCCCGGTCACGCTACCGGGCGGAATTTGAACTTATTTGCCGGTCTTGATCCGGGTCCAGGTACGGGTCTGCAGGCGCAGCACCTTGGCCGGCAACACGGCGGAAACGTAGAGCTTGTCGAGCACGGCCTGCGGCGGATACACCTCCTCGCTGTCGCTGACGCTCTTGTCCATCAGCGGGCGGGCCCCCGGTATCGCGTTGGCGTAGCCGACGTAGTCGCTGACCTTGGCGATCACCTCCGGACGCAGCAGGTAGTCGATGAACGCATAGGCGTTATCGGCGGCCTTGGCATCGGCGGGAATCGCCATCAGGTCGAACCACAGGTTGGCGCCTTCCTTGGGAATCACGTACTGGATGTCGATGCCCTTGCCGGCCTCTTCGGCGCGGGCAGCGGCCTGGAAGACGTCCCCGGAATAGCCGAAGGCGACGCAGATGTTGCCGTTGGCCAGGTCGGAGATGTACTTGGAGGAGTGGAAGTAGCTGACGTAGGGGCGAACCTTGGTCAGGACTTCCTCGGCCTTCTTGTAGTCCTTCGGGTCGTGGGTGTTGGGGTCCAGCCCCAGGTAGTTGAGGGCGGCGGGCAGCATCTCGTCGCCGCTGTCCATGAAGGCCACGCCGCACTTGGCGAGCTTCTTCATGTTCTCCGGCTCGAAGAGGATGGCCCAGGAGTCGATCGGCTGGTCGCCGAGGACTTCCTTGACCTTGGCCACGTTGTAGCCGATGCCGTTGGTGCCCCACAGGTAGGGAACTGCGTACTGGTTGCCCGGGTCGCTGACCTCCAGTTGCTTGAGCAGCGCCGGATCGAGGTTCTTCCAGTTCGGCAGCTTGCTCTTGTCCAGCTTCTGGAAGGCACCGGCCTGGATCTGCTTGCCGAGGAAGTTGTTCGACGGCACCACGATGTCGTAACCGGAGTGGCCGGAGACCAGCTTGCCCTCGAGGGTCTCGTTGGAGTCGAAGACGTCGTAGCTGACGTCGATCCCGCTCTCCTTGGTGAAGTCCTTGAGGGTGGTGGGAGCGATGTAATCGGTCCAGTTATAGATGTGCAGGCTCTTCTTCTCCGCCTGCACGGGGCCCGCGATCGCCGTAGCCAGAGCGGCTACCAGCAGTGTCTTGCCAATGGAATGTTGCATGTCCGACTCCTGTTCCGGGCCTTTTCACGGCAGCACCCTGCCTGTTCGACCCGTGTTCTTCAAGTGCCGATGTAAGCCCAGATCACTCGGGTTTCATGACAACCCGACGATTCCGCCGGGAAACATGAGTGAGCTGGGTTCCCTACCGGCGTGTTGGTTTCAGGTTTTCCGGGCCCTCGGCCCCGGTGCGAGCGACACGACCGGCCCCGGCGCGGCAGATTGGCGCAGCGCCCATGGCAGCGTCTTCGTCGTCGATACTGCGTCCGGTCGTCGGGCCCCCAGGAGGAAGCGTCTGGACGAACGGGTAAAAGAGTCGAACCTCTTCGCAGGGGAGCGTGGCCGGAGGAAACCCGGCCGCGTTCCGGTTCTCTCGTGCCGGAGCGCCGGCGGCTTCAGGCGCCGCCGGGCTCCTCGCGGATCACTTGCCGGACTTGATCTTGGTCCAGCTGCGGGTCATCGCCCGCTGGGTCTTGGCCGGCAGGTCGGGGAAGGTATACAGCTTCTTCATGACCTCTTCGCTCGGGTAGATGCCCGGGTCGTTGCGGATCGCCTCGGACACCAGCGGGGTGGCCGCCGCGTTGCCGTTGGGGAACTGAACCACGTCGGTGATCTCGGCCATGATTTCCGGCTTCATCAGGAAGTTGACGAAGGCCAGGGCGCCCTCGGTGTTCTCGGCGTCCTTGGGAATGGCGACCATGTCGAAGAAGCTGCCGGCGCCTTCCTTGGGAATGTTGTACTTGACGGTGACCTTGTTCTTCGCCTCTTCGGCGCGGGATTTGGCCTGGTAGATGTCGCCGGAGTAGCCGATGGCGACGCAGATGTTGCCGTTGGCCAGGTCGGAAATGTACTTCGACGAGTGGAAGTAGGTGACGTAGGGACGGATCTTCAGGAACAGCTCTTCGGCCGCCTTGAGTTCCTTGGGATTGTCGGTGTCCGGCTTGTAGCCGAGATAGTGCAGGGCCGCCGGGAGGATCTCGGTCGGCGAGTCGAGGAAGCTGACGCCGCACTGCTTCAGCTTCTGGATGTTCTCCGGCTTGAATACCAGGTCCCAGGAATCCACCGGCGCGTTGTCGCCGAAGGCCGCCTTGACCTTGTCCGGGTTGTAGCCGATGCCGATGGTGCCCCACATGTAGGGAATCGCATGCTCGTTGCCCGGGTCGCTGACTTCCAGGGTGTGCATCAGGTCCTTGTTCAGGTTCTTCCAGTTCGGCAGCTTGGACTTGTCGAGTTTCTGGTAGACCCCGGCCTTGATCTGCTTGGCGAGGAAGGAGTTGGACGGCACCACCACGTCGTACCCGGACTTGCCCGCCAGCAACTTGGCTTCCAGCACTTCGTTGCTGTCGTAGACGTCGTAGACGACCTTGATCCCGGTTTCCTTGGTGAACTTCTCCAGGGTGTCCGGCGCGATGTAGTCGGACCAGTTGTAGACGTGCAGTACCTTGTTGTCCGCAGCCTGCGCCATACCGGCCACAGAGCCCGCCAAGGTCAGGGCGAGCAGGGTCTTACCGAAACGTTTCATCATGCGGGGTAGCTCCATTTTTGTTGAAGTATCCGGGCGGTGGCGCAACCGATCGCGTCACCACCCGGTGAGCCTGGCCAACGCACTGGCGCAGTCTGGCAAAAGTCCGCTCAGGGACTCAAGCCAAGACGGCGGCGGCGGTCTGATCGAGGCACTTGCGCGCCAGGGTGATCAACTCATCGATCTGCGACGGATCGATCACCAGCGGCGGCGAGATAATCATAGTGTCGCCCACCGCGCGCATGATCAAACCGTTGCGGAAACAATGTTCCCGGCACAGCATCCCGACGCCCTTGTCGGTGAAACGCTCGCGGGTCTTCTTGTTCTTGACCAGCTCCAGGGCGGCGACCATGCCGACCCCGCGCGCTTCGCCCACCAACGGGTGGTCGGCCAGCTCCTGCCAGCGTTTCTGCAAATACGGTGCCGTTTCCGCCTTCACCTTCTCGATGATCTTCTCTTCGCGCAGGATGCGGATGTTCTCCAGGGCCACGGCGGCCGCCACCGGGTGACCGGAATAGGTGAAGCCGTGGTAGAACTCGCCGCCCTGGTTGAGCACTTCGACGATCTCGTCGCGCACCACCACCCCGCCCATGGGGATGTAGCCGGAGGTGAGGCCCTTGGCGATCGGCATCAGGTCCGGGGCGTTGCCGTAGTACTGGCTGCCGAACCACTCGCCGGTACGGCCGAAGCCGCAGATCACTTCGTCGGCGATGAACAGGATGTCGTACTTGGCGAGGATCTCGCGGATCTTCGGCCAGTAGGTGTCCGGCGGGACGATCACGCCGCCGGCGCCCTGGATCGGCTCGGCGATGAAGGCGGCGACGTTTTCCTCGCCCACTTCGAGAATCTTCTTCTCCAACTGCTCGGCGGCCCAGACGCCGAACTCGTCCGGCGACATGTCGCCGCCCTCGCCGTACCAGTAGGGCTGGGCGATGTGGACGATGCCCGGGATGGGGAAATCGCCCTGCTCATGCAACGCCTTCATGCCGCCCAGGCTGACACCGGCGACGGTGGAGCCGTGGTAGCCGTTCCAGCGGCCGATCACCACTTTCTTCTGCGGCTGGCCCTTGGTCGCCCAGTAATGGCGGACCATGCGCAGCACGGTGTCGTTGGCCTCGGAGCCGGAGCCGGTGAAGAACACGTGGTTCATGCCTTCCGGAGCGACGTCGGCGATCGCCTTGGCCAGCTCGACCACCGGCGGGTGGGCGGTCTGGAAGAACAGGTTGTAGAACGGCAACTCGCGCATCTGCCGGGTGGCGGCCTGGACCAGCTCCTCGCGGCCGTAGCCGACGTTGACGCACCAGAGGCCGGCCATCGCATCGAGGATCTTGTTGCCCTCGCTGTCCCAAATGTAGACGCCTTCGGCCTTGGTGATGATCCGCGCGCCCTTCTCGTTCAACTGCTTGTAGTCGGTGAACGGCGGCAGATGGTGGTCGCGGCTCAACGCCTGCCACTCACGGGTCTTGGCGTTGGTGATTTGGCTGTTCATGTCACACCTCTTCTATTCAAGACTGTCCGGGAGCGGCGGACCACGCCGGCCGCCCCCGGTCAGGATCAAACGGAAAGCAGGAGGAATTCCCGCTCCCAGGAGCTGATTACCCGCTTGAAATTCTCGTGCTCCGCACGCTTCACCGCGACGTAGCCGCTGATGAACTTGCTGCCGAGATACTGCTCGAGGGGCTTGCAGTTCTCCATGCGCTCCAGCGCCGCTTCGATCGTCAGCGGCAGGCGCAGGTTGCGGCGTTCATAGCCGCGACCTTTGACCTGGGCGCTCGGCTTGATGCCTTCGACCATGCCGATGTAGCCGCACAGCAGGCTGGCAGCCAGCGCCAGGTAAGGGTTGGCGTCGGCGCCGGCGAGACGGTTCTCGACCCGGCGGTTCTCCGGGCTGGAATCCGGCACGCGCAGGCCGACGGTACGGTTCTCTTCGCCCCACTCGACGTTCACCGGCGCCGAGGTATCGGGCAGGAAGCGGCGGAACGAGTTCACGTTGGGCGCGAACAGCGGCAGCACTTCCGGGATGAACTTCTGCAAGCCGCCGATATGGTGCAGGAACAGCTCGCTCATGGTGCCGTCGGCATTGGAGAAGATGTTCTTGCCGGTCTTCACGTCGACGATGCTCTGGTGCAGGTGCATCGCGCTGCCCGGCTCGCCGGTCATCGGCTTGGCCATGAAGGTCGCGGCGACGTTGTGCTTGAGCGCGGCCTCGCGCATGGTGCGCTTGAACACCAGGATCTGGTCGGCCAGGTCGAGGGCGTCGCCATGACGGAAGTTGATCTCCATCTGCGCGGTGCCTTCCTCGTGGATCAGCGTATCCAGGTCAAGGCCCTGGGCCTCGCACCAGTCGTACATGTCCTCGAACAGCGGGTCGAACTCGTTGGCGGCGTCGATGGAGAACGACTGGCGCCCGGTTTCCTGGCGTCCGGAGCGGCCCACCGGGGCCTGCAGCGGATAGTCGGGGTCGTCGCTGCGCTTGGTCAGGTAGAACTCCATCTCTGGCGCCACGATCGGCCGCCAGCCCTTGTCGGCATACATCTTCAACACGCGCTTGAGGATGTTGCGCGGCGACAGCTCGATGGGATTGCCGAGCTTGTCGAAGGTGTCGTGGATCACCATCGCGGTGGGCTCGATGGCCCAGGGGACGAGGAACACGGCATTCTCGTCCGGGCGGCAGACCATATCGATGTCGGCCGGGTCGAGCAGGTCGTAGTAAATGTCGTCTTCCACGTAGTCGCCGGTGACGGTCTGCAGCAGAACGCTCTCCGGCAGGCGCATGCCCTTTTCCGCGATGAATTTGTTGGTCGGCGAGATCTTGCCGCGGGCGATGCCTGTCAGATCGGAAATCAGGCATTCCACTTCGGTGATCTTGCGTTCCTTCAGCCAGCTGGTCAGCTGGTCTAACTTGGTAGTCATAAAGACCTCAGGGTTGAGAGTCCGGCCCCAACAGCCGGACTCAACGTTGCCCCGCCCTCTTGCTGCAGGCCTTACCGAAAGCCTGGAAGATAGCGAGATAGTTGGGGTTCGTCAGAACCTGCCACTCCGGGTGCCATTGCACACCAAGAGCGAAGGCTTTTGCACCTTCTACGGAGATGGCTTCGACCAACCCGTCAGGCGCCAGTGCTTCTACTCGAAGGCCCGGCGCCAGACGATCAACGCCCTGGCCATGGATGGAATTGACCTGGAACTCGCTCGGCAAGCCGATACCGGCGAGCACTCCGCCCGGCTGCACATGCATGGCATGGCGCGGCGCGTACTGAACCTCGAGCGGCTGGTCGGCCGGCTCGCGGTGGTCCATGAAGGTTCCGACCTCGTGCACCTTCTGGTGCAGGCTGCCGCCGAAAGCCACGTTCATTTCCTGGAAACCGCGGCAGATGCCGAGGACCGGAATGCCGGCGTCGATGGCGGCGCGGACCAGCGGCAGCGTGGTGGCGTCGCGGTCGGAGTCGTGGAGGGTGCCGGGCTCGCTCGCCGGTCCACTATAATGACGGGGCTCGACGTTCGACGGCGAGCCAGTGAAGAGCAAGCCGTCGACGCTGTCCAGCAGGGCTGCCTGGTCGATCGACTCGCCCAGCGCAGGAATGATCAGCGGGAGACCGCCAGCGCCGTTGACGACGGCACGCAGATATTTGTCGCCGGCAATGTGGTAGGGATGAAGACCGATCTGCTTGGTGCAGGCGGTGACGCCGATTAACGGCAGGCGAGACATGAGACACCCGTTGTTTGTAGATGTTATGGGGTTTGACCGAGCTTAGCGTTGTTCATTTTTTTACACAATAGGCCTGTAAAAAATTGAACACGCACTCCTGAACACCCTTCGACGCGAGGTTTTTTTCGGCTTTTCGTCCGGCGAAAATGCCCTGAAAACGGCCTCAACGCCCCACAAGAGGGCGTTTTTGGCGGCTATTGACATCCCACAGGCTTTCGGATTGACTCATAGCCTACCCCCCGCATGATTGAAATTTTTAACAAAAAAGGTGTTGCATCATGTCGGTACCCCAGCGTGCCGTTCAGCTCACTGAACCGAGCGAGTTCCTCAAGGAACATCCCGAGGTCCAGTTCGTCGACCTCCTTATTGCAGACATGAATGGCGTGGTTCGCGGCAAGCGGATCGAACGCAACAGTCTGAACAAAGTCTTCGAAAAAGGTATCAATCTCCCCGCTTCCCTGTTCGCCCTCGATATCACCGGCTCCACCGTAGAGAGTACCGGCCTGGGTCTCGACATCGGCGACGCCGACCGGATCTGCTACCCGATCCCCGGCACCCTCTCCATGGAACCCTGGCAGAAGCGCCCGACCGCGCAACTGCTGATGACCATGCACGAACTGGAAGGCGAGCCGTTCTTCGCCGACCCCCGCGAAGTCCTGCGCCAGGTGGTGGCCAGGTTCACCGAGATGGAACTGACCATCGTCGCCGCCTTCGAGCTGGAGTTCTACCTGATCGACCAGGAGAACGTGAACGGCCGGCCGCAACCGCCGCGCTCGCCGATCTCCGGCAAACGTCCGCAGTCGGTGCAGGTGTACTCCATCGACGACCTCGACGAATACGTCGAGTGCCTCCAGGACATCATCGACGGCGCCCGCGCCCAGGGCATCCCGGCCGACGCCATCGTCGCCGAATCCGCACCGGCGCAGTTCGAGGTCAACCTCAACCACGTCAACGACGCCCTCAAGGCCTGCGACCACGCGGTGCTGCTCAAGCGCCTGGTCAAGAACATCGCCTACGACCACGAGATGGACACCACCTTCATGGCCAAGCCCTATCCGGGCCAGGCCGGGAACGGACTGCACGTGCATATCTCGCTGCTCGACAAGCACGGCAACAACATCTTCACCAGCGAGGATCCCGAGCAGAACGCCGCATTGCGCCATGCGATCGGCGGTGTGCTCGAGACCCTGCCGGCCTCCATGGCCTTCCTCTGCCCGAACGTCAACTCCTACCGCCGCTTCGGTTCGCAGTTCTACGTGCCGAACGCGCCGAGCTGGGGCCTGGACAACCGCACCGTGGCCCTGCGCGTGCCCACCGGCAGCCCGGACGCGGTACGCCTGGAACACCGCGTGGCCGGCGCCGACGCCAACCCCTACCTGCTACTGGCAGCGGTGCTGGCCGGCGTTCATCACGGGCTGACCAACAAGGTCGAGCCGGGCGCGCCGATCGAAGGCAACTCCTACGAACAGATGGAGCCGAGCCTGCCGAACAACCTGCGCGACGCCCTGCGTGAGCTGGACGAAAGCGAGATCATGGCGAAGTACATCGACCCGAAGTACATCGACATCTTCGTCGCCTGCAAGGAAAGCGAGCTGGAGGAGTTCGAGCACTCGATCTCCGACCTCGAGTACAACTGGTACCTGCATACCGTCTGAGGTAGCGGTATCGGCGCGCCGGCTCCGGGCCGGCGCCGTACGCAGCGAAATCCGGGGCGGTTTCGCAGACACTCAACGCGGGGGCGTCTGTGTCTGGGAAACCGCCCCGGTCCTTTTCTCGGAACCGGGAAATGTGCGCCACGGCACAGCCTGCCGCCACGCCTCCCGCCAGACTCGATGCTGGCCTGCATCAATGCCGCTGCCGCGTGGCTCCGGCACCATCGTCCGCTCCGTTCCGTCCAGCGAGAAGATTCCATGCCCCGCCTTTCCGTCCTGCTGTTCCTCGCCCTCGCGCCCTGGCTGGCCCAGGCCGAGGAGACCCTGCGCGTCTACAACTGGAACGACTACATCGACCCGCAGGTGCTCGAGTCCTTCCAGAAGGACACCGGCATCCGCGTCGAGTACCACACCTTCGCCACCGCCGAGGAACTGGACAAGGCGCTGCGCAGTGGCGAGGCGATCGACGTCGCCGTCCCCTCCCACGACACCCTGCCGGCCCTGCTGAAGGACAACCTGCTGCGGCCGCTGGACTTCACCCAGCTGCCCAACCGCAGCCATCTCGACCGTCAATTGCTGAGCAAACTGGCCGCGGTCGATCCTGACAATCGCCACGCCGTCCCCTATCTATGGGGTGCCGTAGGCCTGGCCATCAACACCCCGCAGGCCGAAGCCGCCTATGGCGGGCCGCTGCCCAACAGCTGGAGCCTGCTGTTCGACGCCAGCCAGAGCCAGCGCCTGAAAAGCTGCGGCATCAGCCTGCTGGACGCGCCGGACGAAACCCTGGCGATCCTCCTCAACTACCAGGGCCGCAACCTCGGTCGTACCGCTCCGAGCCAGGTACGCCGCGCCGCCGAGGCGCTGCACGGACTGCGACCGAACCTGCGCTACGTCGACAGCGAGCGCTACATCGCCGACCTCGAAGGCGGTCGCCTCTGCCTGGCCATGGCCTGGGTCGGCGACGCCCTGCGCGCGGCCAAGGCGGGCCAGCCGGTAAGTTTCGAGGTACCGCAGGAAGGCTCGGTGCTGTTCATCGACAACCTGGTGATTCCGGCCAGCGCCCAGCATCCACGACAGGCGCACCGCTTCATCGACTACCTGATGCAACCGAAGATCGCCGCACAGATCACCGCCGCCACCCTCTACCCCAGCGGCAACGCCGACGCCGCCGGCTTCCTCGATCCCGCCCTGCGCCAGCAACCCGGCCTGTATCCGGACCGCGACACCAGCCGCCGCCTGTTCGCCCTGGAAACGCCGCCGGAAAAACTCCGGCCGGTGGTCGACGAGATCTGGAAGGCCTTCCGCGGCGCCAGCCACTGAGCGGCTTGCCCCGGTCGCGTGAGCTGGCGTCCAATAGCCGCTCACGCCCGGAGACCCGCCATGCAGCCCACCTCGTCCATCCGCAAGCCCCGCGCCAGCAGCCAGGCCCGGATCGCCGCGATCCTCGACGCCGCTCGCGGCCTGCTCGCCGACGAAGGCATCGGCGGCCTGACCATCTATAGCGTGGCCGAACGCGCAGAAATGCCGCCATCGTCGGTCTACCACTTCTTCCCCAGCGTGCCGGCCCTGCTCCAGGGGCTGACCGGCGAGGTCCACGCCGCCTTCCGCGCGTGCCTCGAACAGCCGGTGGACCATGCAGGCCTGCGCTGCTGGCGCGACCTGTCGCGGATCGTCGAGGAGCGCATGCTGGCGGTCTACGCCCGCGACGCGGCGGCCCGCCAACTGATTCTCGCCAGCCACGGCCTGGCCGAAGTCACCCAGGCCGATCGCCAGCATGACGTGCAACTCGGCCAGGCCATGCGCGCCCTGTTCGAGCGGCATTTCCTGCTGCCACCGCTGCCGACCGATATCGAGATCTTCAGCCTGGCCATGGAGCTAGGCGATCGCGTCTACGCATTGTCGGTACAGCGTCACGGGATCATCGACGCACGCCTGGCGGAAGAAGGCATGCGGGTGTTCGACGCCTACCTGGGGCTCTACCTGCCGCCGATCCTGGAAAAGCGTAGCGAACCATTATCCGGATTTATATCCGATTTAAATCGATAGAAAATCCATAACACCCCCTTAAGCCGCTTCACAGTCCGATTTTTATCGGATATAAATCCGCCCATCACTCGATCGGGCGCGACACCCCGTTCCCGCCCGCCCGACCCACAACCGGCCGCCGCCAAGCCCGGCAGCCATCCGAGCCAGCACACGAGGTGTTCCATGACCCGCAACGTCACCGTCGCCGCCACCCAGATGGCCTGCTCCTGGGATCGTCCGGCGAACATCGCCCGCGCCGAGAAACTGGTGCGCCAGGCCGCCGCCAGGGGTGCGCAGATCATCCTGATCCAGGAACTGTTCGAGACTCCCTACTTCTGCCAGAAGCCGAACCCGGACTACCTGCAGCTGGCCACCACGGTCGAGGAGAACGCCGCCATCGCCCACTTCCAGGCCCTCGCCCGGGAGTTGCAGGTGGTATTGCCGATCAGCTTCTTCGAACGCGCCGGGCGCGCCCGCTTCAACAGCATCGCGGTCATCGACGCCGATGGCGGCAACCTCGGGGTCTACCGCAAGAGCCACATCCCGGACGGCCCGGGCTACCACGAGAAGTACTACTTCAATCCGGGCGACACCGGCTTCAAGGTCTGGCAGACCCGCTACGCACGGATCGGCGTCGGTATCTGCTGGGACCAGTGGTTCCCCGAATCGGCGCGCAGCATGGCGTTGCTCGGCGCGGAACTCCTGTTCTACCCGACCGCCATCGGTAGCGAACCGCACGACGCCAGCATCAGCTCGCGCGATCACTGGCAGCGCGTGCAGCAAGGCCATGCCGGAGCCAACCTGATGCCGCTGGTGGCTTCCAACCGCATCGGCCGCGAGGAGCAGGACGGCTACGACATCACCTTCTATGGTTCTTCGTTCATCGCCGACCCGTTCGGCGAGAAAGTCGAGGAGCTGAACCGCACCGAGGAAGGTATCCTTGTCCACACCTTCGACCTCGATGCGCTGGAGCGCACCCGCAGCGCCTGGGGCGTGTTCCGCGACCGCCGGCCGAACCTCTACGGTCCGCTGAAGACCCTCGACGGTTCGCTGGAGTCCTGAGGCCTCGGGAAACGATCCGCGCGGGGACGCCCCGCGCATTCCGCGCCGGCGTCCGCCGCGCATAGCAACGATTTCAGGAGCAGCGATGAGCAATCCGACCAGCACCCCACGCGCCGACGTCTTCCGCATGCCCGCCGAATGGGAACCCCACGAGCAGACCTGGATGGTCTGGCCGGAGCGCCCGGACAACTGGCGCAACGGCGGCAAGCCGGCCCAGGCGGCCTTCGCCGCGGTGGCCAAGGCCATCGCGCGCTTCGAGCCGGTCACCGTCTGCGCCAGCGCCGGGCAGTACGAGAACGCGCGCGCACGCCTCGACGACGGCAACATCCGCGTCGTGGAAATCAGCAGCGACGATGCCTGGGTCCGCGACACCGGCCCGACCTTCGTCATCGACGACAAGGGCGACGTACGCGGCGTCGACTGGGGCTTCAACGCCTGGGGCGGCTTCGAAGGCGGCCTGTACTTCCCCTGGCAGCGCGACGACCAGGTGGCACGCAAGATCCTCGAGATCGAACGGCGCGCCCGCTACCGCACCGACGACTTCGTCCTCGAGGGCGGCTCGATCCACGTCGACGGCGAAGGCACGCTGATCACCACCGAGGAATGCCTGCTCAACCACAACCGCAACCCGCACCTGAGCCAGGCGGAGATCGAGCGGACCCTGCGCGACTACCTTGCGGTGGACAGCATCATCTGGCTGCCGAACGGCCTCTACAACGACGAGACCGACGGCCACGTCGACAACTTCTGCTGCTACGTGCGTCCCGGCGAGGTGCTGCTGGCCTGGACCGACGACCAGGACGACCCGAACTACCTGCGCTGCCAGGCCGCCCTCCGCGTGCTGGAAGAAAGCCGCGACGCCAAGGGACGCAAGCTGGTGGTGCACAAGATGCCGATCCCCGGCCCGCTGTATGCGACCCAGGAAGAGTGCGACGGCGTGGATATCGTCGAGGGCAGCCAGCCGCGCGATCCCTCCATTCGCCTGGCCGGTTCCTACGTGAACTTCCTGATCGTCAACGGCGGCATCGTCGCGCCGAGCTTCGACGATCCCAAGGACGCCGAGGCCAGGGCGATCCTCCAGCGGGTGTTCCCCGAGCACGAGGTGGTGATGGTCCCGGGGCGCGAGATCCTCCTCGGCGGCGGCAACATCCATTGCATCACCCAGCAGCAACCGGCGCCGCGCAAGGCCTGACGGGCATCCCGCAGGGCGGATGGCCAGCCGCGGCGCTGTTCGCCCTGGCCGGCCCGGCACGCCGAGTGGCGCCCTGAATGAAAAAAGCCCGCGTCCTCCTGGAGGACGCGGGCTTTTTCCTGTCCGGCCGGAGCTTACAGCAGCGGCAGGGTGTAGCTGACGATCAGGCGGTTCTCGTCCTGGTCGCGCTGGTTGTTGCTCGAACCGGCGGCCGGCAGGCCGCTGCGGAAGGAGGCGTTCTTCCAGGTGAAGCCCAGGCCCTTGAAGGTGCCGTCCGGGATCACGTAGGCCAGGGAGATATCGCGTTCCCACTCGCTCTGGTCGCCGCGGGCGGTCTTGATCTTGTCGCCGCTCAGGTAAATGGTGTTGAAGGTCAGGCCCGGCACGCCGACGGTGGCGAAGTCGTAGCCGTAGCGGACCTGCCAGGTGCGCTCGCCGGCACGCTGGAACTTGCCGATCTGCACGTCGGTGATCAGGTACGCGGTGGAACCTTCGCCATCGCCACGGTTCAGGAACGGGAAGTCACTGTCGCCGTTGAGGATCTGGTAGCCGGCACCGATGCTGTGGCCGCTGACGGTATAGGTGAAGAGGCCGCTGAAGGCGCGGTTGTCGACTTCGCCCTTGGTCACGCCGCTGCCGTAGTAGCCGCTGCTGACGTAGCCGTCGGCACGGCCGGAACGGCTGCCGTTCTTGCCGTCGGAGCTGCTGTCGAAGGCGCGCAGGTCGGTCTTCAGGACGCCCGGGCCAATCTGCCAGTTGTGGATCAGGCCGAGGAAGTGCTGCTTGTAGAAGTCGTCCAGGTTGCCGTAGTAGTACTGCAGGGTCAGGTCCTTGTTGACCTTGTAGTCGCCACCCGCGTAGTAGAACTTGTTGCTGTCGCGCGAGCTGGCGCTGCTGCCGTTGGCGCCGGCGATGCTCAGGCTGCGGTTGTCGGTGGAGTTACGGCCCTTGGAGTGCTCCAGTTGGCCGGCAACCAGGGTGAAGTCCTTGAGATCGGTCGAGGTGACCTGGCCGCCCTCGAAGGTGACCGGCAGCAGGCGGCCGTCGTTGTAGGTGACCACCGGCAGCTTCGGCTGCAGGGTGCCGTAGCGGAACTCGGTGTTGGATACCTTGGCCTTGGCGGTCAGGCCCAGGCTGGCGAAGTCGTGCACCGGCTCGCCGTTGCTTTCCAGCGGGAACACGGTGCCCGGCTGGCGGTCCAGGCCGCTCTTGCCGGCACGGCCGCCGCCGTCCAGGCGCACGCCGAGCAGGCCCAGCGCGTCGACGCCGAAGCCAACGGTGCCCTGGGTGAAGCCCGACTGGTAATTCAGGATGAAGCCCTGGCCCCACTCTTCCTGCTTGCTCGGCGAGGCGCTGCCATTGCGGTTGTCGGTATTGATGTAGAAGTTGCGCAGGGTCAGCGATGCCTTGCTGTCCTCGATGAAACCGGCGGCGACCGCCTGTTGCGCCAGGGCACCGAGGGTACCGGCAGTGATGGCCAGGGCCAGTCGTGACTTGTTGATCTTGCGACTCTTCATTGGTCTTTTCCCCATTGGTATTGCTAATTGTCTTCCGGTCGGGGGAAGTGGAACGCGTGGGCCCGACCGGTCGTTGAAACACTGAGCGCCGAACCATCCCGGAAGATGGCGCGCGCGAAACTCGGCATTCGATGGATCAGGAAACGGCGCAACCCGCGACGATGGAACGACGGGGCAGGCAAGCAGGCAGGGAGGCAGCGAACGGAAGCGTGTGCATGGGTGTACTCGTGTCTTGTTATTGTGCGGCGGGTGTCTCGACCCACCGCCAGTGAAGGCAATTTGTAAGCCAATCTTTCCATCGGGCTCCGCCTTCGCGTCCTCTCGGGCTTCCTGCCCTTCTCCCGGCTGACGGGCCGGAGGGTATCGGCAGAAAACCGCCTATTACAGCTTCCTTTCTGGCGAGTTACCGCCACGTTTCAGAAAATCGTTATTTCCTGCGCTTTATAGCGCGTGGGTAATAAACAGTAAAATATCCGCAATAAACCTAAAAAGAATTAATTATTCGTATTTAATAGCTTTAAGGAATATTGTACCGCAGCCGCAGCCTGCCGGTCGCCTCCCCAAAGAGGTATTCCGTGGCGCCGTCGACAAAACGGAAACGTTTGCCCAGCGGTCAGCCCACGACGATGCAGTCCTTGCCCTGGCGCTTGGCCGAGTACATCGCGGCGTCGGCCCGGCTGTAGAGGGCACCGAGCCCCTCGTCATCAGCCTGGAGGACCGTCAGGCCCTGGCTGACGGTGATCCCGAAGCTTTGTTCGCCCTCCTGGAAGCGCAGGCGTTGCACCTCGCGCTGCAGGCGTTCGCCGATCTGTCGCGCGGTCTGCTCGTCGCAGCCGGGCAGCAGCACGGCGAACTCCTCGCCGCCGATCCGCCCGAACAGGTCGCCACGGCGCAACGCGGCACTGCCGCTCTGGGCGATACGCTGGAGGACCTGGTCGCCGACCTGGTGGCCGAAGCGGTCGTTGATCTTCTTGAAGTCATCGACGTCCAGCAGCAGGAACGCCAACGGTATCCCCTCGCGGCGACACTCCTTGAAGGCCGCCTCGGCACTGTCGAAGAAATAGCGACGGTTGCTGCTCTGGGTCAGCACATCGGTGGTGGCCAGCCGTTGCAGCTCGCTCTCCATGTGCTTCTTGTCGGTGATGTCCTCGGCGATGCCCACCACCATCAGCGGCAGTCCCGCCTCGCCCTGGCGGCTGACGAAGCACTTGTCGTTGAGCCAGCGGACCTCGCCGTCGCCACGCACGATGCGGTATTCGCGTTGTTCCACGGCGCCACGTTCGAGCACCTGCAGCAGGCTGCTGTCGGCGTAGTCGAGGTCGTCCGGGTAGATGCTGTTGCGCCATTCCTCGTAGTCCGCCAGCAGCAGCGCCGCGGAACGGCCGAAGATTTTCTCGTAGGCGGGGCTGACGTAGACCATTCGCCGGTTCTGCCAGTCGTAGGCCCAGAGCACCGAGTTGACGCTGGCCAGCAAGGCGCTGAAGAGTTGCTCGCGCTCCTTCAGCCGGGCCACTTCGGCACGGCTGTGCAGCAAGGCCAGCGCGGCCTCCTGCGGGTCTTCGGGAATGCCGGTTAGGTCGTCCATGGATCGTCGCTCTGCTCGCGGAACGGGTTCGACCGCCAACTTAGCGCAGGGGTCGCGGCGATACAGAAATGCCCGCCGAACGGCAGGGAAAGGCTCCAGCCAGTGCGCTCGGTCACAATTGCCGAGCGATGCCGTTCGTATTCGCCGGAGCCTGCACGCCCAGTTGTTTCTGCGCCTCGAACAGCGAGCGCAGGAACAGGGTCAGGGTCGGTCGTTCTTCGTGTCCCTGGCGGGTAATGCAATGGAATTCCGAGTCGTAGGCCAGTTGCCGTGGCCGGATCGCCCGCATGCGCCCTTCGGCGACCCAGGTGGCGGCATAGTGCGTCGGCAGGTAGCCGATGTAGGTACCGCTGAAGACCAGGGTAGCGATGGCCTCCATGGTGTAGGCGTCGGTTCCCTGGTTGAAGCGCAGGTCGTGCGGGCGGTGGTTTTCCGCCATGTAGCCGCGGCCGACATAGTCGGCGGCGCAGATCTCGTCCAGCGCCGGTTCGTCGTCCGCCCGGGCGAAGAAGGGGTGCGCGCTGCCGCAATAGAGGTTCTGCTCCTCGCGGAACAGGGGTTGGTAGTAGAGCCCGGACAACCGGTGGTGGAAGGCCCCCACCGCCAGTTGCAGGCGCTCTTCCAGCACCGCGTGCTCGAGTTCGTCGGGACGCCGCGTGTGCAGCTTGAGCAGCACCTCCGGGGCGCGCTGGCGAAACAGCCGGATGGCCAGCGGCAACGGTAGGCAATGCTGGCCGATGACGCCATCGACGCAGCCCAGGTGCAACGCCTCGCGATCGCGCCCGCCGAGGCCACGGACCTGCTCGCGGAAACGGGCGATGTCGCTGAACAGGCCGAGCGCGGCGTCGTAGAGTTCCTGTCCCTCCTCGGTCAACTGGAAACCGCCGTTGCCGCGCCGGCACAGGGAATAGCCCAGGCGCACCTCCAAGTCGCGCACCAGCACGCTCAGGCGCGACAGGCTGGTGTTCAGGCGCGCCTGGGCGGCAGTGAAGCCGCCGGCCTCGACGATGGCGCAGAAGGTCCGCAGCATGCGCAGGTCGATGTCGTTGAGGTTGCCCAGCATTCCCGCCCCCATGGCGTTCGGTCCGCCTTCGTTATAGCGCCAAAGCCGGGCCGGCGGAACGCCGTCAGGCGCTTCGCGCGGCCGACTCGGCAAGCAGGCAGAGCAGCTCGAACATCATGGTCGCCCCCACCAGCGCCGTGGCGCCGCCGACATCGAACGGCGGCGAGACTTCCACCACGTCGGCGCCGACCAGGTCCAGCCCGCGCAGGCCGCGGACCAGCTGCTGGGCCTGGAGGCTGGTCATGCCGCCGATCTCCGGGGTGCCGGTGCCGGGCGCGAAGGCCGGGTCGAGCACGTCGACGTCGAAACTCACATAGGTCGGCCCGTCGCCCACCACCCGCCGCGCTTCGGCCAGGGTCGCCTCGACGCCCAGTTCGACGAACTCCTCCATGTGGATCACGCGGATGCCGCACTCGCGGGCGAAAGCGTCGTCGTCCGGCGAATACACCGAGCCGCGGATGCCGATCTGCACCGTGCGCAGCGGATCGAGCAGACCTTCCTCGATGGCTCGGCGGAATGGCGTGCCGTGGGTGTAGGGGTTGTCGCCGAAGTAGCGGTCGTTGGTATCGGAATGCGCATCGAAATGCACCATGCCCAGCGGCCGCTCGCGACCCAGGGCGCGAAAGATCGGCAGGGTCACCAGGTGGTCGCCACCGACCGACAGCGGCAGGGTGCCGGCGGCATGGACCTGGCGATAGAAGCCTTCGATGCGGCGCAGCGAATCGAGCAGGTCGATGGGATTCACCGGCGCGTCGCCGAGGTCGCCGACCCGCACCAGGTCGTAGGGCGCGATGCGGCTGACGTGATGCACCTTGCGCATCAGGCTGGACAGGTTGCGCACCTCGCGCGGGCCATGGCGGGCACCGGCGCGGTTGGTGGTGCCGCCGTCCCAGGGCACGCCGATCAGGCCGACCTGCAGCGCCGCCGGGTCGGTGAACGCCGGCAGGCGCATGAAGGTCGGGATACCGGCGAAGCGGGGAATCTCGGCGGCGTCGAGGGGCTGCGGATGATCGTTCGACATGGGGCGTCTCCGTGTGGCAGGAAGAAAGCGCCGGGCGCCGCCCGGCGCGGTGGGCTCATTCCGGCTGGGCTCGCAGGCTGGCGGCAGGACGGGTGGCCAGGCTGACCGCGACGAAGGTCGCCAGGCTGGCCAGCAGGCCGTAGACGATCGGCGAGTTGGCGAGCAGGCCGTCGCGGGCCATGCAGGCGATCACCGCCAGGCAACCGGCGACGATGCTGGCGATCGCTCCCTGCGGACTGGCCCGACGCCACAGCAGCGCGCCGACGATCGGCACCAGCAGGCCACCGACCAGCAGGTTGTAGGCGATGCTCAGGGCCGCGATGACGTCATTGACCAGGCACGCCAGGACCAGCATCGCCACGCCCATCAGCAGGGTGATGCAACGGCTCAGGCGGATGTCGCTGGTGGTACCGGGGCGCAGGAAGCGCGCGTAGATGTCTTCCTGCAGCACGGTGGCCGCCGCCAGCAGGCACCCACTGGCGGTGGACATGATCGCCGACAGCGCGGCCGCCACCACCAGGCCGCGCAGGCCCGGCGCCAGTACCTCGCGGGTGATCTCGGCGTAGGCGTTCTCCGGCACCGCCAGGTCCGGCAGGAGGACCCGCGCCGCCGCGCCGATCAGCGCGCAGGCGGCGCCGTAGAGCATGCAGTAGACGCCGGCGCCAAGCCCGGCGTAGCGCACCACCGTCTCGCTGCGCGCGGTGAACACCCGCTGCCAGATGTCCTGGCCGATCAGCGCGCCGAAGAAGTACAGGAGGAAGTAGGTGAGTATGGTATCCAGGCCGATGTGGCCGAGGTCGAAAAAGCCCGCCGGCAGCACCTCCTGCATGCGCGCCAGGCCACCGGCGCCGTCGATCGACAACGGCAGCAGGACCAGGAAGATACCGACGGTCTTGATCACGAACTGGATGATGTCGGTCAGCGTAAGGGACCACATGCCGCCGATCACCGAATAGACGATGACGATCCCGCCACCGCAGAGGATCGCCGGGATCCGCGGGATGCCGAATACCACCTCGGTGACCGAGCCGATGGCGATGGTCGCGGTGACCGCCACCATCAGGTCGTAGGCGACCATGACCACCCCGCCGATCAGGCGCGAGGAGGCCTGGTAGCGCTGCTCCAGCACCTGGGTCACGGTGAACACCCGCAGGCGCGCGATCTGCCGCGAGAACACCAGGCTGAGGACGATGATCCCCAGGCCGAGCATGAACACCAACCACAAGCCGGACAGGCCGAACTGGTAGCCGAGCTTGACCGTACCGATGGTCGACGCGCCGCCGAGCACCACCGCGGCCATGGTTCCCAGGTAGAGGCCGGGGCCGAGACGGCGTCCGGCGACGAGGAAATCGCTCTGGCTCTTCGCCTTGCGCATTCCGTACCAGCCCAGGCCCAGCATGGCCAGGGCGTAGACCAGCATGATCAGGTAATCCAGCAACATCGCCCGCGCTCCTTTTCTTGTTGTTCTGCGTGACGCCCGGCGTGGCGCCTGGGCACGCCGAAGATAGGCCGGGCGCCGCCCGGGCTGAATCCCGGATCGGGCAAGTCGACTTGCGGAGGAAGAGAAGTATCGGCGGGGCGTCGCATTGGCGACGCCGAAACGCAACGCGCCGGCAGGAGCCGGCGCGTTGCAGAGGCGGCTGACGCACCCGCGAGGGCGCGCCAGGCGTCAGGCGGGACGCAGCGAGTAAGTCTTCAGTTGCGCGGCGAACTCCTTCAGCGACTGGATACCGCTGGCTTCCGCCTCATGCACCCAGTCCTTGATCGCCGCCAGCATGTCGTGGCCGTTGGCGCTGGTCTTGGCCCAGATCTGCTGCAACGCCAGGCGCTTCTCGTAGATCACCTTCAGCGCCTGGCTGTGGGCGAGCATCGAGTCGATGCGCACGTGGTGGCGGTCCTGCAGCAGGCTGGTCTCGCGCGACAGCAGGCGCTTGGCGCGGCGGAACAGGTGGCGCACCGACTCGTCGGCCTTGGCCACTTCCTGTTTGACCAGCGGCGCGATCACCAGCTTGCGGTACTGCGCCATGATCTGGAAGCGGTTGTTGAGGATCGCCATGGCGGTATCCATATCCAGGCTGTGCTTGCCTTCGACCCGATGGGCGATCGGCGCAACCCGGGCGACCCTGGCCAGGCGCAGGAAACTGAACAGCTTGATCCAGGCCCAGCCCAGGTCGAATTCCCACTTCTTCACCGACAGCTTGGCCGAGTTCGGGTAGGTGTGGTGGTTGTTGTGCAGCTCTTCGCCACCGATGAGGATGCCCCAGGGCACCAGGTTGGTGGCGGCGTCGCGGCATTCGAAGTTGCGATAGCCGACCGCGTGGCCGAGGCCGTTGACCACGCCGGCGGCCCAGAACGGAATCCATACCATCTGCACGGCCCAGACGGTCAGGCCAAGGGCGCCGAACAGGGCCAGGTCGATGAGCGCCATCAGCACCACGCCGCCGATCGGGAAGCGCGAGTAGAGATTGCGCTCGATCCAGTCGTCCGGGCAGTTCTTGCCGTAGATGCGCAGGGTGTCCTGGTTCTTCGCCTCGGCCTTGTACAGCTCAGCGCCTGCGCGCAGGACGGTGAACAGGCCCTTGTGCACCGGGCTGTGCGGATCCTCGACGGTCTCGCACTTGGCATGGTGCTTACGGTGGATCGCGGTCCATTCGCGCGTGTTCATCCCTGTGGTCAACCACAACCAGAAACGGAAGAAGTGCTGCAACGCAGGGTGCAGGTCGAGTGCACGGTGGGCGGAATAGCGATGCAGGTAGACGGTCACGCTGACGATGGTGATATGCGTCAGCACCAGGGTAACTGCCACCAGTTGCCAGGGCGACAGGTCGAGAAAACCGTTGAACCACATAGGCGGTACTGAACCTCGGGGGGATTTGGGAGTGATGAGGGCCTTGTCTGACAAAACCTGGGGGCATTATCACCAAGCGGCTGGGGATTACCATCCGTTCTTTTAGATATGAACAGGGCCGGATGGCCATCATTTATACTGCCCGGCCAATAATTGCCCACTGAAAATCCCATGAGCCCCCGCCTGAGTGCCCTTCGCCTGAGCCTGGCTTATCTCGCAATCGCCATCGCCTGGGCGTTCCTGAGCGATCATTTGTTACAAAACCAGGTCCAGGACCACGACCAGCTGGTGTTCTGGATGACCGCCAAGCGGCTGTTCTTCTTCGCCGCCACCGGCCTGCTCCTGTACCTCTACCTGGTACGCCAGTTTCGCCGCAAGGCCCAGGCCTACGACGAACTGCACGGCAGCGAGCAGCGCCTGAACCGTGCCCTGGAAGCGGTGCGCGACGGACTCTGGGATTGGGACCTGGTGACCGACCGGATGTTCGTCTCGCCGGGCTACGCCGCGCTGATCGGCCTCGCCCCGGAGGAACTCGGCGACCCCATCGAGACCTGGAAGAAGCGCCTGCACCCGGAAGAGTACGCCACCGTGCTGGAGGCCCACCGCAACCACCTGCAGGGCCTGACCGACAATCTCGACCACATCTACCGCCTGCGCCACAAGGACGGCGACTACCGCTGGATCCACTCGCGCGGCCGGGTCCTCCGCGACGCCCTGGGCAAGCCGCTGCACTACACCGGCGTGGCCCGCGACATCACCCTGCAGCGGCTCAAGGAAGACCACCTGCGCCAGGCCGCGGCGGTGTTCGACAGCACCCGCGAGGGCGTTCTGGTCACCGATGCCCAGGCGGTGATCGTGCACGTCAACCCTTCCTTCGAGCGCATCACCGGCTACCGTTCCGAGGACGTGCTCGGCAAGACCCCGGCGATCCTCCGCTCCGGCCGCCAGGACCAGGCGTTCTACCAGCGCCTGTGGCTGGCCCTGCGCGAGCAGGACGTCTGGAGCGGAGAGATCTGGAACCGGCGCAAGAGCGGCGAGATCTACCCGCAGTGGCTGCACATCCGCGCGGTGCGCAACGACCAGGGCCAACTGACCCACTACGTCGGGGTGTTCTCCGACCTGAGCAGCATCAAGCGCTCGGAGAACGAGCTGGACTTCCTCGCCCACCACGACTCGCTGACCGGCCTGCCCAACCGCGTGCTGCTGCGCGAGCGCATCGAGCAGGCGCTGGAGAACGGCAAGGACCGGACGGTGGCCGGGGCCCTGCTGCTGATCGACCTCGACCACTTCAAGCACATCAACGACAGCCTCGGCCATACAACTGGCGACATGCTCCTCAAGGAGGTCAGCAAGCGCCTGCAACACCAGCTCGACGAGCGCTGCCTGCTGTCGCGACTGGGCGGCGACGAATTCGCCATCCTCGTCGAGAACGACGACCCGGAAGCCGTCGCGCGACTCTCACAGCGCATCCTCGACGGTTTCAACGCGCCGTTCGACATCCACTGCCAGCCGATCTATATCAGCGCCAGCCTCGGTGTCAGCCTCTACCCGGAAGACGCCAGCGACGTCGACCACCTGATGCAACACGCCGACGCCGCGCTGTTCCAGGCCAAGGACAGCGGGCGCAACGCCTACGCCTTCTACACCCGCGTGCTGACCGCCCGGGCCCGCGCCCATGTCCAGGTGGAGTCGGCCCTGCGCCATGCGCTGGAGCACGACGAACTGCGCGTCCACTACCAGCCGGTGCACGACCTGGCCAGCGGGCGGATCGTCGGCGTCGAGTCGCTGGTGCGCTGGCAGCATCCCGAGCGCGGCCTGGTGCCGCCAGGCGAGTTCGTCCCGGTGGCGGAGGAATGCGGGCTGATCGCCGCGCTGGACAACTGGGTGCTCAAGCGTGCCTGCCGGCAGATGCGCGAGTGGCAACAGCGCGGTGTCGAGCTGGAGTTCGTCGCGGTCAACGTCTCCAGCCGGCTGTTCAACCGCGGCGGCCTGGAAGAAAGGATCGCCAATGCCCTGGAAGAGTCCGGGCTGGAGCCCCGCTACCTGGAGCTGGAAGTCACCGAAAGCGCGGTGATGGAGGACTTCGAGCAGTCCCTCAACCTGCTCTGCCGCCTGCGCATCCTCGGCGTGAACCTGGCCATCGACGACTTCGGCACCGGCTATTCCTCGCTGATGCGCCTCAAGCGGCTGCCGGTACACAAGCTGAAGATCGACCAGGGCTTCGTCGCCGGCCTGCCCGGCGCGGTGGACGACGCCGCGATCGCCCGGGCGATCGTTGCCCTGGCGCAAAGCATGGGCCTGCGCGTGGTTGCCGAGGGCATCGAGCACCAGGACCAGGCGCTGTTCCTGCGCGAACATGGCTGCGACTTCGGCCAAGGCTACTGGTACGGACGGCCGCAACCGGCCGAAGCGCTGCGCTTCGACCTGCCGCCCGTGGCGCTGCCGGAAGACTGAGCCTGGCGGCGAAGCCGGGCCGCTTCGCCGTCTTATAACCACTTTACCTATAAAGATTCTTAAACAATATTTTTAAGAATATTGCCCACTGCTTACTATGCGCCTCACGCCGCCTCCACTTCGTCGAGCAACGCGGCACCTCGAGCCACAGGAGCAGAGACCCATGAGCGCAACCCTCAGAAGCCTGGATGGCCAGGACGAAGCCACCATCCTGCGTGAAATCCAGAGTGCCCTGCGCGGCCTGCGCTTCGGCGCCGTCGAGATTACCGTGCACAACGGCCAGGTGGTGCAGATCGAGCGCAAGGAAAAATTCCGTCTGCAGCAACCGGCCGTCAAGCAGGCCTGAAGCACACGACCCGACTGGACCACCGGAGGCGTCTCGCCATGAACATCCGTTCGATACCCCATCCGCACCGGTACTGCAGCTGTCGGCCGCGAATGCGCGCCTGACGCCCCGTGTTCCCGTCGTTCCGCCAACACCCCATTAGAACAATCGAAACAGCACACACCTAGGAGCTGCACATGTCCCTTCGTCGTTTCGCCCTGGCCGCACTCGCCAGCGCCCTGGTCTCCGGCCCGGTTGCCGCGGCCACGCAACTGCTGAACGTTTCCTACGACCCGACCCGCGAGCTGTACCAGGCCTACAACGCGGCCTTCATCAAGCACTGGAAGGCCCAGGGCGGCGAGGACCTGACCGTCCAGCAGTCCCACGGCGGCTCCGGCAAGCAGGCCCGCGCGGTGATCGACGGGCTCAAGGCCGACGTGGTGACCCTGGCCCTGGCTGGCGACATCGACGAACTGCACAAGCTCGGCAAGCTGCTGCCGGCCGACTGGCAGGCACGCCTGCCGGACAACAGCACCCCCTACACCTCGACCATCGTGTTCCTGGTGCGCAAGGGCAACCCCAAGGGCATCAAGGACTGGGGCGACCTGACCAAGGAAGGCGTGGAAGTCATCACGCCGAACCCGAAGACCTCCGGCGGCGCGCGCTGGAACTTCCTCGCCGCCTGGGCCTGGGCGAAGAAGCAGTACGGCAGCGACGAGAAGGCCAAGGACTACGTGCAGGCGCTGTACAAGCACGTACCGGTGCTCGACACCGGCGCCCGCGGCTCGACCATCACCTTCGTCAACAACCAGATCGGCGACGTGCTGCTGGCCTGGGAGAACGAGGCGTTCCTGGCGAAGAAGGAACAGGGCGGGGAAAACTTCGAGATCGTCGTACCCTCCATCTCCATCCTCGCCGAACCGCCGGTCGCGGTGGTCGACAAGGTGGTCGAGAAGAAAGGCACCCGCAAGGTCGCCGAGGCCTACCTGCAATACCTGTACAGCGAGGAAGGCCAGCGCATCGCCGCGCAGAACTTCTACCGGCCGCGCAACCAGAAGGTCGCCGCCGAGTTCGCCACGCAGTTCCCGAAACTGAACCTGGTCACCGTCGACTCCGATTTCGGCGGCTGGAAGACGGCCCAGCCGAAGTTCTTCAACGACGGTGGCATCTTCGACCAGATCTACCAGGCGCAATGATCGCGACGGCAGGCCCGTCGCCCGAACCACGGCCCCTCTCCCAGACCCTCTCCCGGATGGGCGAGGGGGCTGGCAGGCCCGGTACCGTACCGGGCCCACTGCCGGAAGGAACCGGCACCGGGAGAGCCACCAAGCGTTCCAACGCAGAGTAAGGACAGAACATGTCACGACGCATTTCCCCGGTCATACCCGGCTTCGGGCTGACCCTGGGATACACCCTGGTGTACCTCAGCCTGCTGGTCCTGATCCCGCTGGGGGCCATGTTCCTCAAGACCACCCAGCTCAGCTGGGAGCAATTCTGGGCCATCATCAGCGCGCCGCGGGTGCTCGCCGCGCTCAAGCTGAGCTTCGGCACCGCGCTCGCCGCCGCCGTGCTCAATGGCTTGATCGGTACGCTGCTGGCCTGGGTCCTGGTGCGCTACGAATTCCCCGGACGGAAGATCATCGACGCCATGATCGACCTGCCCTTCGCCCTGCCCACTGCCGTCGCCGGCATCGCCCTCACCGCGCTCTATGCGCCGGCCGGCCTGGTCGGCCAGTTCGCCAGCGACCTCGGCTTCAAGATCGCCTATACCCCCCTGGGGATCACCCTGGCGCTGACCTTCGTGACCCTGCCGTTCGTGGTCCGCACGGTGCAGCCGGTGCTCGCCGACATTCCCAAGGAAGTCGAGGAAGCCGCCGCCTGCCTCGGCGCCAGGCCGCTGCAGGTGTTCCGCCATATCCTCGTGCCAGCGCTGCTGCCGGCCTGGCTGACCGGTTTCGCCCTGGCCTTCGCCCGGGGCGTCGGCGAATACGGCTCGGTGATCTTCATCGCCGGCAACATGCCGATGAAGACCGAGATCCTGCCGCTGCTGATCATGGTCAAGCTGGACCAGTACGACTACACCGGCGCCACCGCCATCGGCGTGCTGATGCTGGTGGTGTCCTTCATCCTGCTGCTGCTGATCAACCTGCTGCAGCGCCGCATCGAAACCCCGTAAGGAGGGCGCCATGTCCAGTGCAAGCATTTCCGCTGCCACCGCCAGCGCCTCCCGCCGCGGCAACGCCGGCGGCCGCCTGGTCCTGATCGTCCTGGCCTGGCTGGTCTTCGCCCTGTTCCTCCTGCTGCCGCTCTACGTGGTCCTGAGCGAGGCGCTGAAGCAGGGTTTCGGCACCTTCTTCGAGGCGATCCTCGAACCCGACGCGCTGGCCGCGCTGAAGCTGACCCTGATCGCGGTGGCCATCTCGGTGCCGCTCAACCTGCTGTTCGGCGTCGCCGCCGCCTGGTGCGTGAGCAAGTTCGAGTTTCGCGGCAAGAGCATCCTGGTGACCCTGATCGACCTGCCGTTCTCGGTCTCGCCGGTGATCGCCGGCCTGATCTACGTGCTGTTGTTCGGCGCCCAGGGCTACTTCGGCGAATGGCTGAGCGACCACGACATCCAGATCGTCTTCGCGGTGCCCGGCATCGTCCTGGCGACCCTCTTCGTCACCGTGCCCTTCGTCGCCCGCGAACTGATCCCGCTGATGCAGGAGCAGGGCACCCAGGAGGAGGAGGCCGCCCGCCTGCTCGGCGCCAACGGCTGGCAGATGTTCTGGCACGTGACCCTGCCGAACATCAAGTGGGGCCTGATCTACGGCGTGGTGCTCTGCACCGCCCGGGCGATGGGCGAGTTCGGCGCGGTGTCGGTGGTTTCCGGGCACATCCGCGGTGTCACCAACACCCTGCCGCTGCACGTCGAGATCCTCTACAACGAATACAACCATGTCGCCGCCTTCAGCGTCGCCAGCCTGTTGCTGCTGATGGCGCTGGTCATCCTTCTGCTCAAGCAGTGGAGCGAATCCCGCATGTCCCGACTGAAAAGCAATGCTGACGAGGAATGAACCATGAGCATCGAAATCCGTAACGTCAGCAAGAACTTCAACGCCTTCAAGGCCCTGGACGACATCAACCTGGACATCCAGAGCGGCGAGCTGGTGGCCCTGCTCGGCCCCTCCGGGTGCGGCAAGACCACCTTGCTGCGGATCATCGCCGGGCTGGAAACCCCGGACGCCGGCAACATCGTGTTCCATGGCGAGGACGTCTCGCAGCACGACGTGCGCGACCGCAACGTCGGCTTCGTCTTCCAGCACTACGCGCTGTTCCGCCACATGACGGTGTTCGACAACGTCGCCTTCGGCCTGCGCATGAAGCCCAAGGGCGAGCGGCCGGGCGAGTCCGCGATCAAGGCCAAGGTCCACGAACTGCTCAACATGGTGCAGCTCGACTGGCTCGCCGACCGCTATCCCGAGCAGCTCTCCGGTGGCCAGCGGCAGCGTATCGCCCTGGCCCGCGCGCTGGCGGTGGAGCCGAAGATCCTGCTCCTCGACGAACCCTTCGGCGCCCTCGACGCCAAGGTGCGCAAGGAGCTGCGCCGCTGGCTGGCGCGCCTGCACGAGGAGATCAACCTGACCTCGGTGTTCGTCACCCACGACCAGGAAGAGGCGATGGAAGTGGCCGACCGTATCGTGGTGATGAACAAGGGCGTGATCGAGCAGATCGGCTCGCCCGGAGAGGTCTACGAGAACCCGGCCAGCGATTTCGTCTACCACTTCCTCGGCGACTCCAACCGCCTGCAACTGGGCAACGACCAGCACCTGCTGTTCCGCCCCCACGAAGTGTCGCTGTCGCGTTCCGCGGTGGCCGAGCACCGCGCCGCCGAGGTCCGCGACATCCGTCCGCTGGGGGCGATCACCCGGGTAACGCTGAAGGTCGACGGCCAGGACGAACTGATCGAAGCCGAAGTGGTGAAGGACCACGACAGCCTGGCCGGCCTGGCCCGCGGCGAGACCCTCTACTTCAAGCCGAAGGCCTTCCAGCCGGTGGCCAATCTCTGATCCCCGGCGGGTTCAGCCCGCCGTGCGCTCCGCCAGGCCGCGCAGTCCCGCGCGGCCCTTCGACGACACCTGCAACGCCCGCGAGCCGTCCTGCGGCCGCAACCAGCCCTGGCGCAGACAGGCCTCCAGCAACGCCGCCCCCAGCGCGCCGCCGAGGTGCGGCTTGCGTTCGCTCCAGTCGGGGCAGGCGCAGGCGAACTGCCGACGGCGGCGGCGGACCTCCGCCAGGTCGATCCCCAACCCGGCCAGCCCGGCCTCGCCGGTCGCGCTCAGGCGCAGCGTCCTGCCCTCCTGCTCGATCCAGCCGGCATCCAGCATCCGTGCGAACACACCGACCGCGAGTTCGCCGGCCAGGTGGTCGTAGCAGGTCCGCGCCTCGCGCAACGCCGACGGCGTGCCGTGGCTCGGCGGCAGGCTGCGCCGCTGCGGCTGCAGGGCCAGGGAGGCGCTGGCCAGCGCTTCCACCGCCTGTCCCACTTCGGGCCCGGCCAGGCGATAGAAGCGATTGCGCCCGCGCGCCTCCAGGCTCAGCACGCCGCCCTCGACCAGCCGTCCCAGGTGGCCGCTGGCGGAGGACGGCGAGACGCCCGCCAGCAGCGCCAGCTCGCTGGCCGGGCGGGCGCTGCCATCCATCAGTGCCCAGATCATCTGCGCGCGGCCGGGATCGGCGAGCAGCGCCGCCAGCGAACTGAAGCCGGGATTGAATTGCATGCTTCACCTCCGGATGAAACATTGCCTGTCGACGACGAGAGATACTGGCCGCCATCGCCCGTTCGCGCCAGCCCGAGACAAGGAAGAACCCGCATGTCCGTCGACCTCCACGCCCTGATCCCGCTGATCGCCCTCACCTTCCTTCTCGCCGGCTTCGTCAAGGGCGTGGTCGGCCTGGGCCTGCCGACGGTCTCGGTGGGCCTGCTCGGCCTGGCCATGCCGCCGATGCAGGCGGCGGCGCTGCTGATCGTACCGTCGATGGTGACCAACCTCTGGCAGCTCGCCTGCGGCCCGCGCTTCCTCGGCTTGATGAAGCGCCTGGCCGGCCTGCTGCTCGGGGTGGTCGTGGGCACCCTGCTGGTCGGCGCATGGCTCGGCGGCGACGCACCAAGGCAGGCCACCGGCGTGCTCGGCCTGGCCCTGGTGGCCTACGCGCTGCTCGGCCTGGCCGCGATCCCGCTGCACCTGCCGGCACGCCACGAGCCCTGGGCCGGTCCGCTGGTCGGGCTGGCGACCGGCGCGCTGACCGCGGTCACCGGGGTTTTCGTGATTCCCGCGGTGCCCTACCTGGGAGCCCTAGGATTGCAGCGCGACGAACTGGTCCAGGCCCTCGGCCTGTCGTTCAGCGCCTCGACCCTGGCCCTGGCGGTCACTCTCGGCGTGCATGGCGACCTGCTCGAACCGCAGATGCTCGGTGCCTCGCTGCTGACCCTGGTCCCGGCGCTGGGCGGGATGCTCCTCGGCCAGTGGCTGCGCCAGCGGATCAGCGCGGCGCTGTTCAGGCGCTGCTTCTTCGTCGGTCTCCTGCTGCTCGGCGCCGACCTCGCCTGGCGCGGTTTCCACTGACGCCAGGGACGCATTGCGCACCCGCCAGGGCGGGCCTGCGGCCTTCGCGGGACTTCCGACGAACGGCACAAGCCGCTATCATCCGCCGCCGCGCGACCCCCACCGGGCGCGCGGCACCGGGCGGAACACGCCCGTCCGGCACGGAACGCCACCTATCGCAAGGAGCACACGATGAAGATCCGTCTTTCCCTTTCCGCCCTGGCCCTCGCCTGCGCCACCCTGGCCGGCTGCCAGAACCTGCCCCAGGGGGACCTCATGCAGCACGGCATGATGGCGGTGAAGGCCGCCACCCTGAGCGACGCCGAGGTCCGCCAGGTCGCCGACCAGGCCTGCGCCGAGTCCGACCAGCAAAACCGCATCGCCCCGGCCAACAGCAAGTACGGCCAGCGCCTGGACAAGATCGCCAAGGCCCTGGGCGACCAGATCGACGGCGTGCCGGTGAACTACAAGGTCTACCTCACCGAGGAGGTCAACGCCTGGGCCATGGCCAACGGCTGCATCCGCGTCTACAGCGGGCTGATGGAGCTGATGAGCGACAACGAGATCGAAGGCGTGCTCGGCCACGAGATGGGCCACGTCGCCCTCGGCCACACCCGCAAGGCCGCCCAGACCGCCTACGCGGCCGCCGCGGTGCGCGGCGCCGCCGGCGCCTCGAAGAGCGGCGCGCTGGCCGCCCTGTCCGGCTCCCAGCTGGGCGAACTCACCGAATCGCTGATCAACGCGCAGTTCTCCCAGTCCCAGGAATCCGACGCCGACGATTTCTCCTACGAGCTACTGAAGAAGCGCGGAGTGAACACCCAGGGCCTGGTCACCGCCTTCGAGAAGCTGGCCAAGCTGGGCGGCGGCGACAGCAGCATGTTCGATTCGCACCCGGGCTCCCAGGCCCGCGCCGATCACATCCGCCAGCGCATCGCCGCGGATCGCAAGTAACGCTCCCGCCCCGGTCTCCCGCGCTCGCGGGAGACCGCCTCACGCCGCCCGCTTGTGCTCGCGAATGCAGGTCGGGCCGGCGCGCTCCTCGACCTCGCGCTGCACGTCGCCGCGCAGCCCCAGCAGAAAGGCCAGTTCCGCCAGCACGAAGAGCGGACCGACGATCAACCCGCTGAGATCGTCGACGAAGGCCGGCTTGCGCCCTTCGTAGTAATGACCGACGAACTGGATGATCCAGCCGACCACGAACAGGCCAACGCCCCAGCCCAGCCAGGCCGCGGTAGTCCCCGCCGCCAATTGCGCAGCGCCCCACACCGTCAGCGCCAGCAGCGCCGTCATGGCCGCGCCGAAGCGCAGGTCCAGGCGCAGGTAGAACAGCGCCGCGGCGAGCGCCAGCAGCAGCGCCGGAGACAGGCCGAACCCCAGCGCCGGCCGCGCCAGCAACACGGCGATGGAGAGGACGATCATCGGAATGCCGATGAAATGGCTGAAGATGTTGCGCCGGTCGCGGTGGTAGGCGGCGTATTGCGCAAGGTGATCGACTAGGGTTTTCATTGTTGTGGTCTCACGCCAGGGTTCTCGCATCATCGCGCCGCCCCGGTTTTCCACTCTGTCAGCTAGACGACAAACATGAACGAGCGTACCGACTACCGTTCGCAACTCCAGGCCGGCCGCTGGTTCCAGGGTTTGCCGGAGGCCTTGCAGACGCACCTGCTGGCACTCGCCCAACCGCGCCATTTGCCGCCGGGCCAGCGCCTGTTCGCCCGCGGCGACGCGCCCTGCGGACTGTACTGCGTGGTCGAGGGCGCGATCCGTATCAGCGCGGTCAGCGAGAACGGCAAGGAGGCGCTGCTGATCCTGGTGGAAGCACCGCACTGGTTCGGCGAGATCGCCCTGTTCGACGGCCAGGCGCGCACCCACGACGCCTACGCCGAAGGCCACACCCAGCTACTCCAGGTACCGCAGGCGGCGCTGCTCGAACTGCTTCACCGCGAGCCGCATTACTGGCGCGACATGGCCCTGCTGATGAGCCACAAACTGCGCCTGGCATTCATCGCCCTGGAAGAGATGGCCCTGCTGCCGGCCGCGCAACGCCTGGCGCGGCGCCTGCTGATGCTCGCCGAGGGCTACGACAACAGCCGCAGCCGGCAGGTCCTGCACCTGCCGCAGGAACAGCTGGCATTGATGCTGTCGCTGTCGCGGCAGACCACCAACCAGATCCTCAAGGACCTCGAAGCCCAGGGCATCCTCCAGCTCAGCTACGGCGGCATCGAGATCCTCGACCTCGCCGGCCTGCGCGCGGCCACCCACGGCTGAGCGCGAATCACACTTTCGAACGCTTGCAGGCGCGCCATGGCCGGCTACCGTGTGCAGGGCACCTGCCCTCGGTGCGGATATCCATAACGACAACAACAGGATCTCCCCATGCTCCGTCCCGCGCTTCCCGCTGTCCTCTGTCTTTGCTGCCTGTTGCTGGCGCTGCCGACGCGCGCCGCCCTCGACGACCAGCAACGCGCCCTGCAACAACTGCAGGTCCAGGCCTGTCGCGCGGTGGGCAGCCTGTTGCTGCTGCGCGGCGAGGGCTTCCAGGAACAGCACGCGGCGCAACTGGAGAAGGATCTCGCCAGCCTCGACCGCGCGCTCGCCGCCGCCCCCGAGGGGGTGCTCCTGCGGCAAGGCGAAAGGACGCTGGTGGCGCGCATCCGTGAAGGCGCGGCCTACGGCCCCCGCGAGGAGGACCTGCCCTGGCGCTACCCGCAGCAACTGAGTCGCGCCCTGCGTGACTTCCTCAACCTGGTGGAACGCCAGGTGCCGCCGCCCCCGCCAGGCCAACCCCTGCCACTCTGGCAGTTGCCGGTGCGGGTCGAGTACCTGTCCCTGCAATACCTGGCGCGCGCCTACCTGGGCGGGTTGGAGATTGCCCGCGAACAGCCCCGGGACTATCTCGGCCAGGACGAGAGCGTGCTGGTCCCGCTGATCGACCGGCGCATCGCCCTGCTGGTGGAGCAAAGCGCCAACCCGGCGGGACTGAAGAAACTGGAAAACCGCTGGGAGTACCTGAGCCAGGCCCTGCGCGACCTGAACAGCAAGAGCAGCGCGCTGGTCAGCGCTTCCGGCAGGCCCTGGGCGCCGATCATCGTCGACCGCCACGCGCGGGCCCTGAGCGAAAGCCTGATGCGCTTGAGCGCGGAGTGAGGCCACGCGCCGCACGGGGCGGATAACCTCGCCACTCGCCACGCTGCGCCAGCGTCCGCCCCGACTCCCTGGCCAGCGCATTTTTTCGAATCCGCCCTGCGGATTTTGATTTGCCGCCATGCCCTGGCGCAGGCGCAATGGTGCTCCCGAAAGGAGATCGCCATGCCCACTGCCAACCCACCCTGCCGCACCCTCTGGCTGATGGCCGCCATCGTCCTGGTCGGCCTCAACCTGCGGCCCTCCATGGCCGCCGTCGGCCCACTGCTGAACGCCATGCGCGGCGAGATCGCGCTCAGCTTCGGCGACGTCTCGCTGCTGACCGCCCTGCCGGTGCTGACCCTCGGCCTCGGCATGTTCTTCGGCCTGGGCATCGCCCGCCGCGTCGGCGAGTGGCGTTCGGTGGCCCTCGCCCTGCTGCTGATCGGCGCCGCCAGCGCCCTGCGCCTGGGCAGCCGAGGCCTGCCCGACCTGCTCGGCAGCGCCATGCTCGCCGGTCTCGGCATCGCCCTGATCCAGGCGCTGATGCCGGCCCTGATCAAGGCCCGTTTCGGCGCGCGCACGCCGCTCTGCATGGGGCTCTACGTCACCGCCATCATGGCTGGCGCGGCGCTGTCCGCCAGCGCCGCGCCGACCCTGGCGGAGCACGCCGGCTGGCGGCTCGGCCTCGGTGCCTGGGCGGCGCTCGCCGCGCTCGCGCTGCTGGCCTGGTGGCTGCAACCCGGCACCCGCCTGCGCCTGCCCGACGCGCAGCCCGGCAGGAGCCTCCTGCGCTATCCGCGGACCTGGCTGCTGGTCCTGTTCTTCGGCCTCGGCACCGCCTGCTACACCTGCGTGCTGGCCTGGCTCGCGCCCTATTACCTGGAACAGGGCTGGAGCGCCCAGGAATCCGGCCTGCTGCTCGGTTTCCTGACGGCCGTGGAGGTACTCTCCGGGTTGCTCGCACCGGCCCTGGCCAGCCGCTCGCGGGATCGCCGCCCGGTGCTGGTCGGGCTAACCGCGCTGATGCTGGCCGGCTTCCTCGGCCTCGCCTGGACGCCGGCCAGCCTGCCGCTGCTCTGGGCGCTGTGCCTCGGACTGGGCATCGGCGGGCTGTTCCCCATGGGCTTGATCGTCTGCCTCGACCACTTCGACGCGCCGCAACGCGCCGGTCAACTGGCTGCCCTGGTACAAGGCGCCGGCTACCTGATCGCCGGGGTCTCGCCATGGGTCGCCGGGCTGCTGCGCGACAGCCTCGGCAGCTTCACCGGCGCCTGGCTCGGGCTGGCCGCGGTGGCGGCGCTGCTGCTGGGGCTGGGCCTGCGCTTCGACCCACGGCGCTATGCGGCACTGTTCGCCGAGCGGCAGGCGCGAGGCGTCGGCGCCGAAAGCTTGCGCTGAGGAAGGGGACGGGTTCTGATGGCGCTCCCGACGCCGTCAGGACGCCCCGATGCTGATCGCCAACGGCCTGCGCAAGGTCGACATGCAGGACCTGCTGGTCTTCCTCCAGGTCCACCAACGACAGAACCTCGTCGAGGTCGCCGAACACCTGAGCCTCAGCCCGTCGACGGTCAGCTACTGCCTGAAGAAGCTGCGCCAGGCCTTCGACGACGAGCTGTTCATCGCCACCCGCGGCGGCATGCAGCCGACCCACAAGAGTCGCGCCATGCTGCCCCATGTGGAGGAAATGCTCGCCCGCATCAACGCCTGTCACGCCGCCCAGGGCAGCTTCGACCCGCGTGGCGAGCCGCGTACCTTTACCCTCTGCGCGCCGGAATACGTCGAGCTGCTGATCCTTCCGGCACTCCTGCGACGGCTCGCCGCCAACGGCCCGAGGATCGGCCTGGACATCCGCCGCCTGGGTCCCGAACTGCCCACCGAAGCATTGCTCGACGGCCAGGTCGACCTGGTCTTCGACTTCGGTCCCGAATACCACCGACCGGCACCGGAGCTACAGGCGCTCGCCCTGTTCAGCGACGAACTGCTCTGCGTGCAGGATCGTGCCCAGCCGCGCCACGAGCGCCTGGAACTGGACGAGTTCTGCCGGCGCCGCTTCGTCTTCCCGACCCCGCTCGACGCCAGCAACGCCAACCTGGTGGACACGTGGCTGCGACGCCAGGGCCGCAGCCGCGAAGTCGCCGCGCGCGCCAACAGCTACGTCGCCGCCCTGCAACTGCTGTCGGGCAGCGACTTCGTGCTGATGCTGCCGCGACGTATCCACGCGCTGCTCGACGATGGCCGCCATCGCGCCTGCCTCGCACCGTCAGGGCTGCCGCCGTTCGCCCTGCACCTGTCATGGAGCCGCGCCGCCGACCAGGACCCGGCGAACCTCTGGCTGCGCGAACAGGTGCTGATCGTCTGCGCCGAGCTGGGTTTGCTCTAGCCTGCGTCATCCTGCACTTCGAGGCTCGCCGCCAGGGAGCGCCAGAGCACTTCGGCGAATACCTGCTGGATGCCGCCGGCCAGGTAGTCGAACATCTGCTGCGCTTCCCGCCACTGGCTGCACACCAGCCAGAGATCCGGCTCGAGGGCGTCCCTGCGCACCTGGTACTCCAGGCAACCCGGCGCCTCCAGCCCCGGTTCGACCAGTTGTTGCAGGCGCAGGCCAAGCCGTTCCGACTGACCGTTGCGCGCGCGAATACGGATGACCTGGCTGGCGCTCATGACGGACGCTCCTCCGGACGAACGAGCGACGCCTCAGTGGGCGCCGCGCTCCAGTGGCTTGAGGATCGGGTCGCCCTCCTTGAGCAACTCCCAGACCAGCAACTTGGCCGGCTTCATCGGATCGGGATTGCGTGCCAGCAGGTGCGGCACGTTCGCCGGCTCGTACCAGCTCTGGCCCACCGTGTAGGTTTCCACCGGGCCGCCTTCCAGTTGCGTCTGCACGGTGCCTTCGAGCACGTAGACGAACACCGAGCCGGGATGCACATGGGGCGCGGAGACCTGGCCGGGCTTGAACGACACCGTCAGCATCAACCCACGATGGCCGGGAATCTCGGCCAGGGCCTGGTCGCGCAGGGTTTCCACCTTCTCCGCAGCATGGGCGCTGGCCAGCGTCGGCAGCGCGGCGAGCAGCAGGCAGGCGATCGATCGATTGGCCTTCATCGCCGCCCACCTCACTCCGGTTGCATGCCCATGCCGACGCCGAAGCGGTTCCAGGCGTTGATGGCCGAGACCGCCAGGGTCAGTTCGGCGATCTCCTTGTCGTCGAAGTGCTCGCGCAGTTCGTCGAGCAGGCCGTGCGGCAACGGACCCTGACTGAGGCGGGCGAGTTGCTCGGTCCAGGCCAGGGCGGCGCGCTCGCGCGGGGTGAAGTAGGGGGTTTCCTGCCAGACGCAGAGCGCTTGCAGACGCTGCTCGGTCTCGCCGGCCTTGCGCGCGTCGTTGGCATGCATGTTCACGCAGTAGGCGCAACCGTTGATCTGCGAAGTGCGCAGGTAGACCAGTTCGATCAACGGGCGCTCCAGGCCGGCCTTGGCCAGGGCCTTTTCCAGGCCGAGCATGGCGGCATAGGCGTCGGGGGAGGCTTTGGCCCATTCGAGGCGGGTGGTCATGGCGAATCTCCTTGGCTGATTGGCAGCCGCGAGAGTGGAAAGCGGCGCGGCATGGGGTAACACTAAGCCTGCCTTTGGCTTCCACGAAGAGCCAATTACCAGAAATACCAGGTAGCCAATTTCGCCATGGAACTGCAACTGATCCTCGACGGCCGCCACGACCTGGTCGGCCAGCTCTATCGCCAGCTGCGCGACGCGATCCTCCACGGTCGCCTGGCCACCGGCGATCGCCTGCCAGCCACGCGCTACCTTGCCGAACGCCTGGAAGTGTCGCGCAAGACCGTCAGCGAAGCCTACGAGCGCCTCACCAGCGAGGGCTTCCTCGAAGGCCGGGTCGGCAGCGGCACCTTCGTCGCCCGCGGGCCCGCCGGGGAAGCGCCTCCGCAGCGCGCCGACGGTCCGCTGCGGCCGGCCGCGCGCTGGGCACGCATCGAACCGCAGTCCGGTCTGATGGACCAGCGAGCACCGCTCCGCTACAGCTTCGCCGGCGGCACGACCGACAAGCGCCGCTTTCCCTTCGATACCTGGCGTACCTGCGTGCTCCAGGCGCTACGCCTGCAACAGCGCTCGCCGGCGTTCTACAAGGAAACCGAAGGCGACCCCGAACTGCGCCTGGCGATCTCCCGCTACCTGGCGATCAACCGCGCCGTGCAGTGCGACTGGAACGCCCTGATGGTCACCCAGGGCGCCCAGCAGGGACTCGACCTGCTGGCCCGGGTGATGCTCGACCCCGGCGACCTGGCGGTGGTCGAGGAACCCGGTTATCCGCCGGCCCGCGCCAGCCTGCTGGCCACCGGCGCCGAGGTGCGCGGAGTGCCGGTGGACGCCGAGGGGCTACGCGTCGACCTGCTGCCGGACAACGCCAAGCTGGTCTACGTCACCCCGTCGCACCAGTTCCCGCTGGGCATGCCGATGAGCCTGGAGCGGCGCCTGCAGTTGCTGGACTGGGCGCAGCGCCACCGGGCGCTGATCATCGAGGACGACTACGACAGCGAGTACCGCTTCGACGGGCGATCGCTGGAGTCGCTGCGCAGCCTCGACCGGAGCGGCCAGGTGGCCTACCTCGGGACCTTTTCCAAGACCCTCTTCCCCGAGCTGCGCCTCGGCTACCTGCTGCCGCCGGCGAGCCTGCGCGAAGCGGTGCTGGCGGCGCGCAAGCTGGTCGACCGGCACAGCGAGACCTTGCAGCAACGCGCCCTCGCGCTGTTCATCCAGCGCGGAGACTTCGCCCGCCATACGCGCCGCCTGCAACGCGAATACGCCCAGCGTCGCGGACGCCTGCTGGAACGCCTGCACGGCGACCTGAGCCCCTGGCTCGAAGCGCTGCCGGCGGTGGCCGGGATCCACCTCGCGGCGCGCTGTCGCGAACCGCTGGATGTGCTGCGCATCGCCCGTCATTTGCGCCAGCAAGGCCTGGAGGTCGGCACCCTGCCGCCCTTCTACGCGGAAACCCCGGCACAGGCCGGCTTCCTCTTCGGCTTCGGCTGCATCGAACGGGACGACATCGACCCGGCGCTGGACCTGTTGCGCGCCGAGCTGCGGCGCTAGGCGCGCTTCCGCCCATCCACGGCCGGCAACTCGGCGGCGCGCAGGTAGGTGCCGATCTCCCCGGCCAGAGGCTCGATTGCAACCGCGCCCCATGCCCAGCGGCGCATGACGCGCCGCGTTATCCGCCCTACGGGAGGCGCCGCCCCTTGCAAAGGCCCGGCGAGGGCGGCTCAGGGCTGCAGCAGTTTCGCCAGTCGTTCGCCGTCCAGCCCGAGCATGCGGGCAGCCTTGCTCTCGGCCAGTTGCTCCGCGTCGTCCTCGGGCAGGCTGGCGGCCTGGGTCGCCAGGCTGAGGATCAGCTCTTCGCGGGAAAGCACGCCACCGAACTGGTACGCCGCAGCGATCAGCCGGCGCAGCTCCAGCGGCAGCCGCCAACGCGCCCGCAGGGCCGAGCCGAAGCTGGCGCCGAAACGCCCCAGCAGCTCGTCGAGCCGCGCCTCGTCCAGCGCGCCGCCGCCATCGCACCAATCCTGCAATGTCCGCAGCAGCGCCAGGTCGCCCAGGCGATGCAGCAGCCCTGCGGTATAGCAGCGCTCGACGTCCGCGCCGAGGGCGTCGGCCAGTTCCCAAGCGATGTCCGCGCAACGTTGCGAAAGATCCCAGAAGTGCATGGCGCGCTCGGCCAGCAGCGGCTCGCCGAGCTGGATGGCCCGCTGCAGGCTGAAACCGAGCACCAGGTTCAGGCTGTGCCCGAGTCCCAGCCGCCGCAGGGCCTGGCCCAGGGTCTGGCAGGCCGGACCGACGTGCCGGGCGGCGCTGTTGGCGGCGGCGATCAGGCCAGCGGTGATCTGCGGATCGCGGCCGAACTCATCCTCCAGCACGCGCAGCGGATGCTCCTCGGCGCTCAGGCAACGATCGCTGGCGGCACGCACGTCGGCCAGCAACGGCGCCCCCTCCGCGGAGTCGCGCGCGCGTTCGAGGAAAGCCTCCAGGTTCTCGCCCGCGTCCCGCTCCGGCAGCGGACAGGCGACCACTTCGTCGCCCTTCAGCAACAACCCTCGCAGGCGTTGCATCAGGTTCTCGGCCTGGAACGGCTTCACCAGGTAGGCGGTCGGCGCCAGTGCCACGGCGGCGCGCACGCTGGCCTGGTCGGCGCGGTCGCTGATCAGGATGAACGGCTGCTCGGCGACCGAGCGGCGCAGGCGCGCTTCGCGCAGCAGCTCGAAGCCATCCACTTGCGGCAGGTTCAGCTCGGCCAGGATCAACGCGAAGCGCCGGCGCCGGCAATGTTCCAGCGCTTCCCCGCCATCGCCGCAGAGGACCAGCCGCGCATCGCAACGCACGCCGAGGACCAGTTGGCCAAGCAGGTCGCGACTCCAGGGGTCCGGATCGGCAATCAGGATGACGGGGGCCTTTTTCGCGGCACTCATGGCTTTCCTCTTCGAACCTGGCGAACCGAGCAGGCCGCACCAGGCATGACAGGCGGGTACGACACAGCCCGCGGGCACACAAGGGTATGACGGGCGAACACGGTGCGCCTCTAGGACCTGTCCTAATCGCCTCGAACGGTACGACCGGAGGAATGCGGGAGGATTCGTATGCGCCAGGCGCCCAAGGGTAACAGGGGAAAACCGTTCGTCGGGCGTTTCGCGGAAAACCCTGGCAGAAAAAAGAGGCTTCCGTTTCCGTGAAGCCTCTGAAAGAAAGGCCCGCGCGGACGCGCGGGCCTCGGGGGGTATCGCTTTGCCGGTGAAGCTTAAGCGAGTTCGTCGAAGCACTCGGCCAGGATGGCCAGGCCCTTCTCCAGTTGCGCGTCGGGGATGGTGACGGGCATGAGGAAGCGGATGACGTTGTAGTAGGTGCCGCAGGAGAGCAGGATCAGGCCCTTCTCGCGCGCACGGACGACGATCTTGCTGACCAGCTCGGCGGCCGGCTTGTGGGTATCGCCGCCCTCGAACAGCTCGATGGCCACCATCGAACCCAGGCCACGAACGTCGCCGATCACCTTGTGCTTGGCCTGGATCTCGCGCAGGCCGGCCTTGAGGCGCTCGCCGAGGGCTTGCGAACGTTCCAGCAGCTTCTCTTCCTCGAACACCTTCAGCACGGCCAGGGCCGCGGCGCAGGCGATCGGGCTGCCGGCATAGGTGCCGCCCAGGCCGCCGGGCGCGATGGCGTCCATGATCTCGGCCTTGCCGGCCACGCCGGAGATCGGGAAGCCGCCGCCGACCGACTTGGCGAAGGTGGTCAGGTCAGGAACGATGCCCAGTTGCTCGGTAGCGAAGAAGGTGCCGGTACGGCCGGCGCCGGTCTGCACTTCGTCGGCGATCAGCAGGATGCCGTGCTGGTCGCACAGGGCGCGCAGGCGCTGCATGAAGGACTTGGAGTTGACGTAGAAGCCACCCTCGCCCTGCACCGGCTCGATGATGATCGCGGCGATGTCCTGGGGCTGGGCATCGTTCTTGAAGATGCGCTCGATGCTGGCGATGGAGTCGTCCTCGCTCACGCCGTGCAGTTCGCAGGGCGCCAGGGCGCGGAAGATGCCGCCCGGCATCAGGCCCATGCCGGCGGAGTACGGGACCACCTTGCCGGTCAGGCCCAGGGTCATCATGGTGCGGCCGTGGTAGGCGCCGGTGAAGGCGATCACGCCAGCGCGGCCGGTGGCGGCGCGGGCGATCTTGACGGCGTTCTCCACGGCTTCGGAGCCGGAGGTGACCAGCAGGGTCTTCTTCGGGAAGTCGCCCGGCACGCGCTTGGCGATTTCCTCGGCCAGCTCGATGTAGGGTTCGTAGGCCAGCACCTGGAAGCAGGTGTGGGACAGCTTGCCCAGTTGCTCCTGGACCGCGGCGATCACCTTCGGATGCAGGTGGCCGGTGTTCAGCACGGCGATGCCGCCGGCGAAGTCGATGTACTCGCGGCCTTCCACGTCCCAGACGGTGGAGTTCTCGGCGCGCTCGGCGACGACCGGGTGGATCTGGCCCACGCCGCGGGGTACCGCGGCCTGGCGACGCTTCAGCAGGGATTCGTTGGTCTTGCTCATGGCTTCCTCAGTGGCCGCTCATCGGGTCGGCCGGGTCAAAGGATGAAGGCGGGAAGGAAGCTCCCCAAGGCAGCATGCGATGATCGACTGCCTCGGGACTTGCAGGCCCGCCAGGGCTCGGAGCCGCTTCGCGATCGGCGACCGCGACTCCCGGTTCGTCCGGTGCCACCACCGGCAACGTCGACACCGGACGGCGCAGCTCTTGCCTGCCGTCCGGCCCCTCCGGATGCGTTTCTCGCCGGACTCAGATACCGCCCAGGCAGAGGTACTTGATCTCGAGGTAGTCCTCGATCCCGTACTTGGAGCCTTCGCGGCCCAGGCCCGAGGCCTTGATGCCGCCGAACGGCGCCACTTCGTTGGAGATCAGGCCGGTGTTGATGCCGACCATGCCGTACTCCAGTTGCTCGGCGACGCGGAACACGCGGGCCAGGTCGCGGGCGTAGAAGTAGGACGCCAGGCCGAACTCGGTATCGTTGGACATGGCGATGACCTCGGCCTCGTCCTTGAAGCGGAACACCGGCGCCAGCGGGCCGAAGGTCTCGTCCTTGGACACCAGGGCGTTCTTCGGCACGTCGACCAGGATGGTCGGCTCGAAGAAGGTGCCGCCGAGGGCGTGCGGCTTGCCGCCGGAAACCAACTTGGCGCCCTTGGAGACCGCGTCGGCGATGTGTTCCTCGACCTTGGTCACGGCCTTGGCGTCGATCAGCGGACCGGTGGTCACGCCGGCTTCCAGGCCGTTGCCGATGTTCAGCTTGGCCACGGCGGCCTTCAGCTTGTCGACGAAGGCGTCGTACACGCCGTCCTGCACGTACAGGCGGTTGGCGCAGACGCAGGTCTGGCCGTTGTTGCGGTACTTGGAAATCAGCGCGCCCTCGACGGCGGCGTCCAGGTCGGCGTCGTCGAACACGATGAACGGCGCGTTGCCGCCCAGCTCCAGGGACACCTTCTTGATGTCCTGGGCGCACTCGGCCATCAGTTGGCGGCCGATTTCGGTGGAACCGGTGAAGGTCAGCTTGCGCACGATCGGGTTGCTGGTCAGCTCGCCGCCGACTTCGCCGGCGCTGCCGGTGACCACGCTGAACACGCCCTTCGGAATGCCGGCGCGCTCTGCCAGCTCGGCCAGGGCCAGGGCGGAATACGGGGTCTGCGAAGCAGGCTTGAGCACCATGGTGCAGCCGGCGGCCAGGGCCGGGCCCGCCTTGCGGGTGATCATCGCCGAGGGGAAGTTCCACGGCGTGATGGCCGCGGTCACGCCGATCGGCTGCTTGATCACGATGATGCGCTTGTCCGGCTGGTGGCCGGGAATGGTGTCGCCATAGATGCGCTTGGCTTCTTCGCCGAACCATTCGAGGAAGGAGGCGGCGTAGGCGATCTCGCCCTTGGCCTCGGCCAGCGGCTTGCCCTGCTCGATGGTCATCAGGCGGGCCAGGTCGTCCTGGTTCTCGATCATCAGGTCGAACCAGCGGCGCAGCTTGTTGGCGCGCTCCTTGGCGGTCAGCGCGCGCCAGGCCGGCAGGGCCTTGTCGGCAGCCTCGATGGCGCGGCGGGTCTCGGCGGCGCCCATCTTCGGCACGCTGCCGATGATCTCGCCGGTGGCCGGGTTGTTCACCTTGATGGTCTGCCCGTTGTCGGCATCCACCCAGGCGCCATCGACGTAGGCTTGTTGACGGAACAGCTTGGCATCTTTGAGTTGCATGACCTGTCTCCTTCGAGGAATGCCGTGAGCAGCGGGTCTACCTCGACTACCCCGCGTGCCTGGTTGTCTGGTTCGGTTGTAACCGGAAAGTGTTGCCTGCTGGTTATTCGAAAGGGCCAGCGCCCCGGTGTTCCATTTCCTGCGCCCTGTGCCAGCGGCGTCGCCGTTACCGGCCGGCCACCGTGCGCAACGGGCGGACGCGGACGAACGCGACCGCCGACAGGCGTCGGGGAGGATACGAAAGACTCGTGCGGGAAAGGGATTGCGGACGAAACGCCACGCCGGCACCACGGCGGCCCGGCAGCGCGAAAGGCCGGACGAGCGACGGGCAGGTCAGAAAGAGGTCATTCCAGGGGCACGCGGCCGGCTGAACTGATGCCAATTCCCCGGTCTCCTGTTGTTGTGGCTTTGGGGGCGTTTGAAATCTCAAACGAATCCTAGGGCCACCACTGACAAAGGGCAATACCCCGTTCGATAAAATCAACGAAAGTCGGAAAATTCTGCTGCTTTTCTGAGCACATCCTCGACGGACGGTCGTTTTCGTTCGAAATCACGAACGTACGCACATGGAATGGACTCCCGCCGACGAGATGCGTATGATTGCGGCCTGCCGCGCGAGCCGCGGCGCTGCATCCGTAGCTCAGCTGGATAGAGTACTGCCCTCCGAAGGCAGGGGTCGTGGGTTCGAATCCCGCCGGATGCGCCATACAAATCAAGCACTTACCAAAAGTCATTAGCCACAAGCCACCTCTCATGGGTGCATGGTGGGTGCAGTAAGCCTAAAGGAAAGCCCCGTCCTGAATCGCTCAGGCGGGGCTTTTTTATGCCGGCCAGCTCAAATGTCTGTCGTCAGTTCCAGCAGGGCAACCGGGTGGCCTGCGTCGCTCCCGGTAAGTTCGATCCCCTGGCGATTGGTCAGGCAAGGTGGGATTTTCCTCACTTCCCCCATTGGTGGTTGTGAGATAGCGCCGCGTTAGCCCATGGCTCAGTTCGGAGCCATCGCTGGTCGCGCCAAGGGGCGCACTTGAAATGCGCCCCTTCCCGGTAACGCGATCAACGTTAGTCCACCGTTAGCCAACGTTGCTCCAACGTTAATGCCCGAGGCCGTAACTCAGCGGGGTCGCCGTCTCCACAAAATTGCGGCCACGGTCGCGCGATCATCTCCTGAAAAATCAGGGCATGTTCACTACGAATATTTTGTAGTGGCGGCTTCAGCCGGTGGCTGGAGTGAGAGTTTTACGAGACTCTCGTAATACCCCGAATCTGGGGGATTTTGTGCGTCCGAAATTCGGACGCACAAAACACCGACTGACGACGAATTTCGTCCGCAGTCAAAAGGACGTTTTGCGTACTTTTGAAGCCGGGTTTTCAAATGCGGGATATTCCCGTATTTGCGCTTGAACGCAGCGAGCCTTTGCCTGCAATGCAGGAGATCCAAAACCGGCGATTTGCCGGTTTTGAGGTCGGACTATCCGACTTCAAGCCGGCCACCCGCATTTGAACGGCGGTTCGCCCCCATTGGGGGAATACCGGCTGAGGGAGAGGTCACGCATACGGTGGAAAGGTGAGCTTGTACCGGCTGGGCTTGGTGAACGTTTGGACAATCAGACTACGCGTGCTGAAGCGTTGTTTGGATAGGGGCAGAGGCAGAAAATACTCCAACCATTCAGCCTCACAATCCAAAAGCCATTGTGCAACTTTTTGGTGGATAAAGCTGTGGATAGAACGCTAGGGAACAAATACCCAAAGGGCTCCGAGAGAGTGCGCAACTTTTTGCAAGCGGTGCGCAAAAAGTTGCGCAATTTTCAGTGTTCTTCCCATGAGAATCGCCAGCGAGTTTTTGGCTTCCCCCAATAACGCCTTGATGGAAAAGAGTTTCAAGACTAGTGGCACGGTTCTTGTCTAGCACCGATGTCCCCGGCATATCGCCTGGGCACTTTCAACGACAAGGAACGTATCCATGGCAACCCCCGCCTATCTGTCCATCACCGGCACCAAGCAGGGCCTGATCACCGCCGGCGCCTTCACCGAGGACTCGGTCGGCAACACCTACCAGGAAGGCCACGAGGACCAGGTGATGGTCCAGGGCTTCAACCACGAAGTGATCATCCCGCGTGACCCGCAGTCCGGCCAGCCGACCGGCCAGCGCGTGCACAAGCCAGTGGTCATCACCAAGGTCTTCGACAAGGCCTCGCCGCTGCTGCTGGCCGCCCTGACCTCCGGCGAGCGCCTGACCAAGGTCGAGATCCAGTGGTACCGCACCTCCGCCGCCGGCACCCA